>CAYMWC010000051.1:0-27064 GCA_964393695.1 uncultured Pleurocapsa sp. | reverse complement strand
GTTGTTACTTCTGGCAAAGGAGGAGTGGGCAAAACCACTACCACATCAAACTTGGGAGCAGCACTAGCCAAACAAAATCGTTCAGTAGCTCTCATTGATGCTGACTTTGGGTTAAGAAATTTAGATTTGTTACTGGGGCTAGAAGAGCGAGTGGTGTACACCGCGATCGATGTGCTGGCAGGAGAATGCCGTTTAGCACAAGCTCTAGTAAAAGATAAACGTCTTAAAGGTTTAGTTTTGTTACCTGCTGCCCAAAATCGCAATAAAGAATCAGTTAAACCAGAACAAATGAAAAAAATAGCCACTGCCCTAGCAAAAGGCTATGATTACATTTTGATTGATTGTCCAGCAGGTATTGAATTGGGTTTCCGTAATGCTATTTCTGCTGCCGAGGAAGCCTTAATTGTCACAACTCCCGAAGTCGCTGCGGTACGAGATGCCGATCGCGTCATTGGACTACTGGAAGCAGAAGGGGTCAACAAAATTAACCTGATCGTCAATCGGGTTAAACCCTTGATGGTTGAGGAAAATAAGATGATGAGTGTTGAAGATGTTTTGGAATTGTTGGGCGTACCTCTGATTGGTGTTGTTCCCGATGATGAAAAAGTGATTGAATCGACTAATAGAGGCGAACCTTTAATTTTGGGAGAACAAAATTCTGTTCCCGCGTTAGCATACTCTAATATTGCTCGGCGTTTGGAAGGAGAAAAAGTACCATTCCTCGATTTAATGGCAAATCAAGGCAATCTTTTGACTCGTCTGCGTCGGATGTTTGGTGGTTAATCGGCATAACGGGTTTTGGTCGAAACAACATTAAGTTTTTTGTAGACAACAAACACTATTGATTATGTTCGTTTCTTACCATGCAAACAATCTTAAACATGATTCACGGATTTGTGGAAATGCTTTTTCCCTGGAATAATAACGCTAATAGTGGAAGTCGCGCTAAAAGTCGTCTAAAACTGATTATTGCTCACGATCGCGCTTGCATTAATCCAGATATGATGACGGCAATGCGAGAAGAAATTTTGGATGTAGTTGCTCGCTATGTTGAAGTAGATCGAGAAGAGATGGAGTTTACTCTGTCTAACGATCAGCGTATGACTTCTTTGACTGCTAATTTACCTATTCGTCAGATTAAAAGATTGGGAGAACTTCAAAAGCAGTTGCAGAAGGATGATTCAATCGAGTTACAAGAGTTAGAGGTAGTTGAGGTAGATCAAGGGGGTAAAGGCAAAAACGAGGAATAAAAGCTAAATTTTGCTTGTTTTTGCGAATTTATCTGTTTGGCTTGCCTTGACTACGATAAAAATTGCTGAGTTTGGTTGGGCAAATGCCTAAATAATAGCCAGCGATCATTAATTGATTAATTAAAGTAGTCTGCCAAACTCCTAATTTTTGCCAACGTCTGTCAGAGGTCGTTACCTGAGCAGGAGCGATCGCAATTTTGCCTTGGCGTTTGAGTCGTTGAATTAATTCAAAATCTTCCATAATCGGTAAATCAGCAAAACCGCCTAATTGGGCAAAGGTCTGTTTTTTAAGAAAGATTGCTTGATCCCCATAGGGAAGAGACAAGAGATGTGAGCGTAATTTAACTAGTATTTCAATCCAACGTAAAGCTAGATTTTCTCCTGCTATAGCTAATTCAAACGCGGATGCAATTACACCTGGCTGTTCTAAAATCTTAGTGGCTAAATCGAAAAAGTCTGAGGGAAGTTGGGTATCAATATGAAGAAATAACAGCACCTCGCCTGTGGCAAGATCTGCCCCAGCATTCATTTGGGCTGCTCGATTTTTTCCGACTACAGTGATCACTTTGACACCTGTTTGTTGGGCTAGATTAACCGTATTATCTTGACTGCCTCCGTCAACTACAATAATCTCTACACCAGACTGCTTTTGAAGTTGGCTCAATGTTGGTTTGATTATCGCTGCTTCATTCAAAACTGGGATAATAATACTAATTATATTTTGAGCCATGCATATTAACTTATAACTTATAACAAAGAAGTCAGCGGTTAGATACAGAGGTAGAGGAGGTATGAGGAGTTAAAAAAGTAGAGGTGTAGAGGTAATATACTACGTCCTTCACTCCCATTACTCCCGTTACTCATTACTATTTACTTTCTACTACCTGCTACCTGTTTTGTCAGAATGAGGAACAAAATAACTTTTAAGTATCAATTATTACGAAATATTGGTATTTGCCTGCTGATTTATTTTATTTACTTAATTTTTTTTGGCTTTACCAATTCAGCGATCGCTGCCACTCTAGAAGAGCGTATTTTACAATTTCCACAGTGGGATAGTAAACCCGAAGTACAGCCTGCTGTCGGTGACTTAGAATATCCTGAGTGGATTACTGGAACTTGGAATGTTCAAAGTACCTTGGTAGAACAGATCGCTCCCCTTGCTCCTGATATTGTAACTCCTGGTTTTGCTGATAATGGGAAGTATCTTAATAAAGCGATCGCTTTTCAGGTGAGATTTGGCTCGGAATATTATTCTCCCCCATCAGGAAGGTTGGCAATATTTCACTCGTCTCAACCTGTAGTTGTAGCAGATCGGGCTTTTAATGGTCGTAAAATTGCTCAGGCATACTTAGAAGACGATAATGTCTATCAGGTCAAAATTGATCCCGATAATCCAAATCAACAAATTACTTTTTTACGGGGTGAACGTCAGTTGGTTGCTAAAATCACAGGACGTGCTACAGAAATTCCTAATGAGCAGCAATTTATCACCACCGAAATTACTCAACAATTATTTAAATCTCCCGCCAGAATTTATCTGAATGAAGTAGAAATTACTTCTAATTATCAGTTAAAAGACTCAAATAGCATCAGCGCCGAACAAATTACAGCCATTTATCTTTCTCCTCAAGATCCAGATTATTTTAAGGCTGGCGATCGTCCTGTGGCACTCTACCGTTATCATTTAAACTTAACTAAAGAGGTCAGAAAAGAGGTAATAGGTAATCTGATCACTACTAAAAACTCAAAACTAAAAACTAGAAACTAGAAACTAGAAACTAAAAACTAGAAACTAGACTACATAATCCATGAATCCTAATATTAAAGCTATTTCCGCCATGCCTCAGAATGGTAACCCCACTCATTTACTAGTGATGCTGCATGGTTGGGGGGCAAACTATCAAGATTTTGTACCTTTTGCTAAATTCCTTAATCTGCCTGGCTTTGGTTATTTATTTCCCAATGCTCCCTTTGAACATTTTCAAGTACCAGGAGGAAGAGCTTGGTATGCCCTAGAAACTCCAGAATTTACTGGTTTAGAGGCTAGTAGAACGGTTTTGCGTAATTGGTTGGCTTCTCTAGAAGCCTCAACGGGTGTACCTTTAAATAAAACAGTTATGGCGGGATTTTCTCAGGGAGGGGCAATGACCTTGGATCTAGGTTTAACTCTCCCTTTTGCTGCTATCTGTAGCTTCAGTGGTTATCTTCATTATCAACCTCAACCACAAACCAAACAAACTTTCCCCCCAACTCTAATTATTCACGGACAACAAGACATGACCGTGCCTTTAGAAGCTGCTACTAAGGCGAGAGATGAGCTTACTAAGATTGGTGTCTCAGTTCAATATCAAGAATTTGACATGGCACATGAAGTTCAAGAACCAGCGATCGCTTTATTCAAACAGTTTATTATGGATCATGTTGTGAGCGGGTAAGGTTCGAGCGTCACCACTCTCCCCTCCCCTAAAATAAACCTTTTTAACTAGAGCTTGATGACTGATTACTGATGACTGATGACTAATTACTGATGACTGATTACTGATGACTGATTACTGCCAATTCCCCACTAAAACATAGGCAGCCCAATAGTAGGGATGAGGTGGTAACTGTTGTAATTCTGGCACAGGAGAATTGGCTCGTAGAGATTTAATTAAAGATAATTGCGCTTTTTGCAGTGCCTTAGCTTTTTTCACCCCAGGTTTGTCAAACTCATGATAAAACTGACTCATTAATTTGGCAGTGGAAGCGTCCCCAACCGACCAAAGAGAAGCCAAAGTGCTACTACCAGAGCGTACAGCAACTCCAGCTAAACCGAGAATCGCCCGTTCATCACCTGTAGCCGTATCACAAGCACTAAGGACGATTAATTCTGGTTTCTTATTGTTACTAGAACTAAGTAAGCTGTTAAAAGTATTGATATTTATAATACTGCGATCGCCAGCAATAATAAATGTTTTTTGTGGATCGGAACTAAACACCGCATGAGTTGCTAGATGGATTACAGGAAACCCTGATTGTAGTTGCTGCTCAATACTAGTAGCAGTAAATTCTTGATTGAGTAACTTCTGGGATTTTGGAAAAATTGACTTGATTTCCTGTAATTCTTCAGGCACATTCATTAGGGCAGGAAAAATTTCTCCCTGAATTTCTACCTGTTGGCTCAATCCTGCTGCCAAAACTTTAACTTCGTTTCTGGGTAAGGACTGGGTATCAATTAATTGTAAACTGGGAGCTAATGCTACACTGTACTGCTCTAATAAATATTGCTGACCATCATAGAGTGCTGCCATTGGCACGTTTTGTAAGCGTCCGTTTAAGACAAATACTAAGGTCTGAATTTGTTGCGATTTTAACTCCATAGCCAAAGGTTTAATTAACCAACCATAAACCTGCTGCAAAGTCGGCAAGAGGGTATTAATATTTCCTTCTAGCTCCTTGGGGTTGAGGGGAATGGTATTAAGAATATTGACCGCCGAATTATTGATGCTTTGGTTATAGAGGCTATCGTAGAGTAGATCTAAAGTTTCATTAACAGTGGTTTCAGCAACGGTAGTGGTAAATTTTTGTAATGGTTTACCTGGTATTGACAGGATTACCTCCAGGCGATCGCTCAAGACAATCGGATAAATTACTGCTGCTTGGGAATCTAAATCATCAATGGTAACAGCAGTGTTCTCAGTTTCTAAACAGGGATCTTGAAAGAAATTATCTAATTCTGCTAGTTGCAGGGATTCGATAACCTGACGCGCTAATTCTAAATTAGGATTGGAACTAGAATTATTACTAATTTTTTGCAGACTGTTGGAATTTAAAGAGGTGAGAGATTTTAATGACTGAGGTTGATTGTCTGCCTTTAACAGTAAATTTGCTAGTCTGAGATAAACAGGTTTAACCTCTTGGCGAAAATCAAATTGCACTACTTGATTGTTAGTGTTTAAATCAGTACGTAGAGATTGCAACGTATTAAAGGCAGCAGTATAAGCAGCGATTGCTTCTGAGTTAGTTCCTTGCTGTTCTAATAATTGTCCCATCTGGGCTTGCCACAGGTAAGTAATTTCTCTGACATCGGTATTGACATTTTCGGCTTCGGCTAATCTTAAAGCTTCCTCAGTTAAGGCGATCGCCTGCTCTATTTTTCCCTGCTGACCGTAATATTGAGCTAAATATCCTAAAACATAGCTTTCTCCTAGTTTATCTTTGATATTTTGAGCCTGTTGCAAAGCTTGCTGCAAAATTGCTTCAACTTTGGCAGTCTGTCCTAGTTTATTGAGGCTTTTAGTATAGTTAATTTGGGCGTAAATTCCCTGGTGACTGGGAGTTAATTGTTGCCAATGAGCTTCAATCCCAGGAATTAAACTAGCTTGAGTTTGCTCCAACCTAGTTTTTAAGACGGCAGAAAAATTAGTTGCTGCTGTAATTAATTCGGTTTCCTCAAGCCGTTGCCAAGACTTTATCCGCCTGGCAGTTTGTTGTTGCCACCAGTCTTCAATGGTAATTAATAAAGATAGATAATTAAGCTGTGCCTGGATTTGAGTTATTGGTAAGGCACGCTGATTGGCAGCAACTTGCTCATAAGCCACAAAAGCATCTAAATAAGGTTCTAGGGCAATTTGGGCGTCTTGACGGTCAATAATTTCGGTGATTTTATCGTAGTTCCAGCGATCGCGAGTTTGATTCCCTAATGCTTGCTCGACATTGCCTAGTGCCAACAAAGTAGCTGCTAATTCCGTCGAATTTTGGGTAGCTGATTTACTGATTTGCAACACTCTTTGAGCCTGATTTAGCCTACCTCTGCGTCTCAAAACCTCTCCTAGACTCCGTAAACCAATACCTTGGGTGGTAGTTAGGCGAGATGGAGATTGCACTGTCAAGTCTATAATTAACTCCTCGATTTGTTGAGGATTGCAGTCAGGATTTTCGACCTCAAAAGCTTTGAGTAAACTGTTACAAGCTTTGGGATATAATCCTAAATCCTGTAATACTTGGGCTTGATTAATTAAACTATTACTACTTTCAGTGCGATCGCCTGCCTCTTGATATGCTCTTGCTGCCTGCTGCCAAGTAGTTGCAGCCTGACTCAATTTCCCTACCTGATATAGTTGTTGTGCTTCTAGAGCTAACTGTAAACCATTTGACTCTTGAGATTGAACAGGTATATGGCAAATTATGGCTAACCAAGCTGAAATTATCAAAATTAAAATACGACGCTTCATAAATCAGTAATCAGTAATCAGTAATCAGTAATCAGTAATCAGTAATCAGTAATCAGTAATCAAAAAAGATTGTATTCCAGTTGCAGATAAACTCCATTGTCCTGCAAATTGTCATCTTCAGAATCATCATTAATTAGAGGAATTCCCCAGTCTATACGAGCAGATAAATTCTCTTCTGTTTGTAAGAGTAAACCAAATCCTGTCCCCACTAAAGTATTAAATTCTGTTGCTTCACCATCAGCATTCCAACCAGTCCCAAAATCAATAAAGGGACTAAACTGGAGAGTGCCGTTAATCTGAGACAGACGAGCGATCGGCAATCGTAACTCCGCAGTCGCAGAAAAGCCACTATCGGTCAGTAAAGCATCCTGGCGATAACCACGCACAGTGGTTGCCCCACCTAAACTAAATTGTTCGGTGGGGATTAGAGGATCGGCAGCTAGCTGTAATTCTGAGCGCAAGAAAATAGTTGAGCCAATGGCAGGATTACCTTTAGGAGTATTTAATAATCTTAGATAAGATAACTGTCCGCGCCAGCTAAAAAACTCACCATCGGGTTCATCGTCACTCGTTGTAGCGTTCAAAACATCTAAACCTAGATTGAATTGCGAACGAGCAGCAATCACCTGTTGGCGATTACGTTGTAGCCATTCTTGGCCAAAACTCAACACCGAAGTACTAATTTCACCCTGACTATTCGCCCCTGGAGACAAAGCTTGGGGAACATCCAAAATTGTTGTCTCGCTTTCTCGCTTGGAGGCAGTGAGGTTCAAAGCTAATTCTTGACTAACTTCAGGAGTAGCTCGTTGCAACACAGGTTGTCGCCAAGTTAAATTGTAGTCACTGGATTTGATGTCAATGTCCGCCTCATCAAAGGGTGATTCGACAATTTCGTTGTTAGCAACGCGAAAATCAAAGTCAAGAGTACCATCACGGGCATTGAGGGGAAAGCTATAACCTCCTTCGTACTGATTGCTACCATCGGTATTGTTGTAGGCAAAACGAATCCCATCACCAATCCCAAATAAATTGGCTTCTCGTAGTTCCACTCCTCTTTCAAATGTCCCAATACTAGAATTACGATTATTGTTTAGTCTAGTTTGCAAGGTAAAAGTATCTGCGCCTGTAACTGATACCGTCAAAGAATTAGTTCCTGGTTCAATCCCAGCCGATAGTTCAGCATCCAAATTTTCGATTAGAGGATTTAGTTGTAGTAACTGTAATGCCTCTTGTAGTTGATTGATGTTGACAGGTGTGGTGATTCTTGAGGTTAAGCGATCGCGAATATAGTTTTCTTTTAATCTGCCTTTAGTAATATTGACCTCAATTTCTGCCAAACTACCTTCGACAATTTGAATTTCGACTGCCCCCGAGGACAGGTTTTGTTCGGGAACATAAGCTCCAGAGGTAATATAGCCATTGTTAACATAAAGCTGGGTAATCTCATTGGCTGCTTGTACCAGTTGAGCAAAAGAAATTGGTTTACCCCGAAACTTGGCGATCGCTTGATTTAATTCTGCCTGACTAAAAACTGTATTACCTGCGAAAGTAAACTTTTCCACCACAACTTTACCAGGGATGTCCCAGACTGATTCAGGGGTTGGCGGTGTCTTGAGAGAATCATCCAGGGGATTAGAACTAGGTGGTAAGGGTCGCGGTGACGGTGGTTGAGGGCGATTAGGAGTCAAAGGATCAAAAGACTGGGCGATGACCATAGCAGGACAACGAAACATCGCCAGCAAAAATAATAAGCTATAGCTAAAGACTGCTCCCAGTTTTTTAACTCCCTGGGATTGACCATTGGTCGATAATTGTGAGCTAAAAATTACCGCCCGATACAGCCAAAGTTCCCAAGGACTGAGGACTAAGGCGCGATTATCGCTCAAGGAGCTACTGATCTGTTCTCCTAAACTAATTAAAGACGGACTATTTTTCGGGAGACAATATAAATTGACAATCGGTCTAGTAGAACGTGATTCAGCGAACATGACAGTCGGGGGAATTAAATTGAGTAGGAGCAGCAGCAGTTTGGGCGGTTAAGATGACTTCTCCTTGACTATTGACATACCAGTTACGTGCAGGAGCAGGTAACTTTAAATTACGTTTATTTGGTTCTCTACTCAGCTGTGCTTGATTGTCATTGTCAGACTTGCTAAAACCGATCACAGATTTACTGGTCAAAGGTTCATTAGGACGAGGTGGTAAACCTCCACGTCCGCTGATGGTAAGTTGACTGGTATTGGGTTGTTGATTTGTAGGACAAGCTAGAGCTACTACTTCTTCAGGCTCAGTTAGTTGAATGGGCGTATCAACTATTTCCACATTGGGATTAGGGTCAAGGGTATCAATATTGACTTCCCCATCTACTCCCAATTCAGAACTAGCACTAATGCGACATTCTTCACAAATTAAGAGACCTTCAGTATTGATATTAATATTGCCACCACGACCTATATCAGCATCAGCAGTAAGTTGACTTGCTTCTAGTACAAACAACTTATTAGCGTCCAGATTAATATTGCCTCCATTGGCATTGTTATTAGCTGTGGCGGTTGTATTACTTTGACCTCGCCAAAAAATGGTATCGGCAATAATGTTAATGTTGCCTCCAGTATTAAAGTTAGTCGCAGCCGAGATTGTTCCTTGGTTATCTAATAAGATGGAATCTTGAACATTAATATTTAAATTCCCAGCCTTGCCTGTTCCCAAGCTTTGCACATCAATGCTGGCTCCATTAGCAACTGTTAAATTATCTGTCGTAATTTGAATATCCCCTGAAACCCCACTCGCTACTTGTTCCGTAAAAGCTTCTCTACCAGAAGCAGCTACTAAACCTCCTCTCTGTATATTATTTGTAGTTCTGCCAATTAAGTCAATTGAATCAGTGGCATTAATGGTTAAATCGCCTCCTGCTCCTGAACCGATCGCTGCTGCTGCTATTTCTGAACCATCGCGAATTGCTAATTTACTGGTAGAGATGTCTATATCTCCCGCAGCACCGTCAGTAAAGGAACTAGAACTAATACCACTGACAAATCTTGCACTAGTGGTAATTCCAGTAATTTCAATTGTGTCTGCTACGTTTACATTAATATTGCCCCCATCTCCACCACCACCAAAATTTAAGCCTTCCTGTATAAACGCTCCTGTATTGCTAGTTAACAAACCTTGATCAATTGACAAATTAGCGGTTTTAAGATTAATATTACCTCCATTACCAGTTCCAATACCGGTGTTAGAATAAATACCCGTAAATAATAGAGAGCCGACAGGAGTATTTTGTACATTGACAAATTCGGCTGCATTGATATCTATGTTGCCTCCTGTAGCATCACCAAAATTGGCGTTGACAATTGTACCTCCATCTTGCAGTTTTAGTCGTTGAGTATCAATCAGGATATTACCTGCTGCTGCGGAATTATTACTCTCAATTCCTGAACTAATTTGCAAAGCTGAACCAGATATGTCTATATCAGCAGCATTAATATCAATATTGCCACCAGTACCGCCTGTAAAAATCGGACTGAAGATAATTCCTCCTTCTCTCAAGCTCAAAGAATTAGTTTCAATATTTAAATTGCCCCCTGTGCCATCAGCAGCAGTACCAATAAAGATACCTGTACCTCTAGTACCTGGCTGAAGTGAACCATCAAGTGCATTTGCCTGAAAAGTTTGTTGAAATTGTTTAAATCCTGTTCCTTGAATGTTAATTGACTCGGTTACATTCAGGTTAATATCACCGCCTTTACCTGAACCAAAGCTAGTGGTGGTAATAAAAGAGCGATCGCTAATACTGAGATTATTAGCAGCAATCCTAATCTCTCCCCCATCATTAGCACCAAAGTTATCACTGGCAATTTGGCTGCGACCAGTAAGATTAAGAGAATCTACTACCTCTAGCTCAATTCTTCCTCCTACACCCTCTTGAATAATTCCAGTTATGGCTCCATTATTGGCTAATTCAACTAAATTAGCCTTAATTTGCAAATTACCTGCATCACCTGTACCATCATTGCGCACAGTTACTACCCCTCCATCCATAACTCGTAATTGAGGAGTAGCAATGGTGACGCTGCCAGAATTACCACTAGGTATAGCTGGTAATTTAAATAACTCTCGTAACTCTGGATCAAGAATATTAGCTGAAGCAATAATTAGACTAGGATTAAGGGAATCAGGAACTGTCCCAGCTACGGTAATTGACTCGCTAGCATTAATACGTACATTCCCTGCATTACCTGAAGCGGTGGCAGAGGCATCTATTCTACCTCCACCTTGAACGACTATATTTTTTGTTGCTAGGTTGACATTGCCTGCATTTCCTGCTCCACCACTTCCCGCTGTTATTTGACTGGGAGCAAATGCAATGGGGTTGACACCAATTAATTTTATTGATTCTTGGGCATTAATATTGACATTACCTCCAGAACCAGTGCCTGTTAAACCACCAGTTAAAGAGGCTATATTGCCCCCATTCAAAGCTGTTAAATTTTTGGTTGTTATATTGATTGTTCCCGCATCGCCTGCACCAAAAGTCTGTGCAGAGACAACACTGAATTTATCAGGATTAATTACTGCAAATCCTTCTATCTGAATACCATTACTGACATTTAAATCAAGATTACCTGACGTTGCTGTGCTAAAGGTATCAGTTATGATGCTCCCTCCCCCTTCAACCTCTAGCTGAGAAGTATCAATAGTAATGTTTCCACCTTTACCACCAGCTAAGGCTTCAGTATATAAGCCACTGGAAATTATGCCATCAGTACTAACTCCACTTACTGATAAAGAGTTAGCAGTATTTATCTTTAAATTTCCTGACGGCTCTTCCCCTAAATTTTGAATTAATACCGCAGCACCTTCGGTTAAACTCATGTCATTACCTTGAATTTGAACCGAGCCACCATTAATACCACTAGCATCTATCAATGCCTGTTGTCCTAAATTGATATTCTTAAATGCAGATATATCTTCATAACTGAGAGAAAAACTCTGTTGTTTAAGGTTGAGATTAACAGTACCTGCTGCTACACTACCCAGTTCAATATTTCCAGCTTCGGCTGTCAATACTCCCCCTGTCAGAGAAATATCCCCACCGACTAATCCTAATGTTTTACCTGGTTGCACTTTTAAGCCAGAAACTTCTCCTTTAGTAAATGGCGAAAATACGGGAACTGCTAAGCTGAGGTTATGTCCTGTTCCTTGAACATTGATTGCACCTGAATTTTGTCCTAGCTGTAGTCCTATAGGTACACTAACGGTAAGTAGAGGAGTTGTATCCGTATCCCCAGCACTATACAATGTGCCATCATCAAAAACGATAGTATCGGCACTGCTAGCTAAAAAAGAACCACCTATATCTAGTTGGGCGTTAGCACCAAAATTAATACCGTTAGGGTTAATTAATATTAAGTTGGCATTGCCATTAGCCTGAATCAAACCATCAATGTTAGAAATCGAGCTACCTGTAACTCGACTAATAATATTTGCAATATTGCTAGCGTTGTCAAATAAAGCAGTACTACCAGAAGCAACGGAAAAGTTTTGAAAACTGTGAAATAAATTGCTGCCTCTAGTTGTGCCACCAGTAATCTCAGAAATATCACCAGAATTTTTGACTTTTGTATTTACGCTGTCGTCAGCTGTAATTTGAGCTTTGACTGGCTGAAAGATGCTGCTTAGAAGAGAAAGGCTAAAAACACCACCGAAAATTAAAGAGTGAGATATTCTTGGCTGAGTATTCAACAAAAATCTGTGCCTAATTTGATAATTGCTAAAAATTTTGTCTAATTTCTGTGGTATGTTAGCAAACTTTGGCAATGTCTGTCGAATCGCTTGTTGGTTATTTTGCGCTATCATTTTGCAGAATTAAATTGTCTTGATTACTTTAACTGAACTTAAGCCAAATAATAATTACACAAGATACAAATTTAACTATTTAAAATAGATTTTTAGTTAAAATATACTTTGAAATTTTGCCATAAAGTTTTTTTTTAAATACAATTTTTGCTACAATTACTGTCTCAGAAGCGTAATTTAATCTTACTATTAGTGTGATACTCAGTATAGAGAGTCATGTACCTCGGAGCGAGTAAATTATGAGCATTTTCATTCGTTTGGCAGCTACAGTAACTATTCCTAGCATAGCTCTAGCTACTATTATTTCCTTTCCTCAGTCAGGACAAGCTAGCAATACAGTAAAAGTTACTTGCGATCGGCAAACTTCAACTCCTACAGTAATCGCCACGTTTTCTAATCAAGAGCGTTCAGAAGTCACGCCTATTTTGTCATTTTTACCAGAGTATTTTTCTGCTGAAGAAGCTGCTGCTGATTGTCAGAATACAGCGAGTAAACTAGACGCTTTTTATCATCAAGACCAAATGAATTATTTGGCTAGCGATACTGTTAATCAACAGCCTGTAGTGTGTGCAGTAGAAAGAAGAGGCTTGAGTTGTGACAGTTACAATAGTGAAATTCTATTTTCTTTGGCTAAACCAGTAAGTCCAACCAAACTGCTGTACGACATGCTGGGAGAAGACTTTAAAGGTTCTCAATTACCATCATCTAGAACAGTCAGTCGGATTTATACTGATTTAAGACCTTTTTGGTGGCCATTTTAACTAGCACTGTTTTTGGATCTGATTAAAATCTCATTCCTAAGTTTAAATTGCATAGGGCTAATTAAGATTAATCAACTGATTTCTAGGAGTACACTGCTTTTTAGCTTGCTGTGCTGCTTGATAATCTGGTTTCAACTTGATTGCTTGCTCGAAAGCAGCTACACCCTCTAGATGCTGTTGAGATTCACAGAGAGTTTTCCCCAAATAGAACCAGGTTTGAGACTGTTTGGCTGTGGTTAAGTCAGGATTATCAAGAATACGCTCCAACTCATTTTTTGCCTCTTGATAGCGTTGAATTTGGCTTAAAACAATGCTCTTGCCTATTTGGGCAGGAAAATAATTAGGGGAATATTCTAGAGCGCGATTATAAGTATTGATAGCAGTTTCATATTGTTTTTTGTTTCTATAGCCATTCCCCAAAAAAGTTAAGGCTACTGCCAACTCACTGCTAACACTAGCTTTCCCTGCGATCGCTTCTTGTTGTTCTAAAACTTTAATTGCTCCTTTAATTACACTCAAGGATTCCTCATTTCTGCCCAAAGACTTGAGAGATTCGCTTTTATTGAGCAAAAAAATAGGATCGGTTTTATCTAAAGCGATCGCTCGTTCAAAAGCAACTATTGCTTCTGCTTCTCGATTAAGATTATGTAACGCTTCTCCTTGGCAGTTCCAGGCATATACAGCAGTAGGATCAATAATAGTGGCAGTAGAACAGGATTGGCGCATTTCTTCATATTGTTGTAAACCTGCTAAAGCATAGCCTCGATTAGTCCAGGCTTGAAAGTAGTTACTGTCTATATTTAATAGACGGTTATATTGCGCAAGTGCTTGAGCAAAGGATTTTTGCTTGAGTAGCTGGTTGCCTCGGTCAAAAGCTGTCCTAACTGCTATCCGCTTGGCTATGTTGTTAAAAAATACTGATAATAAGCCAATTAAAGCTAGCACCAGGAGAATATTCCGAGGTCGCAATAAACTGAAGCGAGGTTGAGATAATGGAATAATTGCTGTAGATTTTTGAGGAATAATAGTAATTGCAGTACTATTTTCAGTTATTGGCTGAATTAATGCTCTTTTAAGCCAACTGGGGTTAAATACTGTGCGATATATTCGGTTTGCCACAGCTAATTGATCGTGTTGTTTGACTACTAATCCTAGTTTTAGCAACTCTTGTTGCTCTTGACTGTCATCTATAGTTACCCCTTGACTTAATATTTGTTGATAGAGTCTGAGCAAGCGGTTAGATGGGCATTGTTGATTGTTTAGCAATCTTGCTTCTATGCTTTTGAGATGGTTACTTAGTTTTTGATTTTCCCAATCATTGAGAAGTTGAGTTTGAATTAGATAATCAATTCGCTCTGCTTCTTGCTCTGTAACCAGAGTATCTTGGTTTTCTGCTAGTAGTTGAAATAGTGTTTGTGTCAGAAAAGACTGTCCTGCAGTCCACCATAACACTCTTGTTAATGTCTGCTCTGAATAATTTTCCTGATCTTCTAAATTTAGCAATTTTAGCTTAATTTTGAGGAAACTTTCATGTATTTGTTGAGAATAGTCAGTTGACTCCCAAGAATTTCTCTGTTGACTTTTTTGAATTGAATTAGATGTTAAGGTAGAGTCAGGAACAAGATAACGCAAAAAAAAGTCTACTGTCTTCTGTTGCAGCCAACCTTTAGAAACCGCAACTTCTCCAAATTTTAGTTGAGTCTGCTTTTGTTCATCTAAAATTATTTGAATTTGCTGCTCATCCAACAATCCAGCCTGTTTGAAATATTGACCTATAGGTTGTTGTGGTTGTTCTGTTACTAATGCAATCCAACGCTCGGCAAAAAAATCAGCTGTTTGGGACTTAATGCGTCCTTGAGCAGCTAAAATTTCACCAATTCTTAAGTTGGTGTTTATTTGATTTTGCTGTTCTAAAGCTTGCTTAACTTGAGCTACGGATACAAGACCTGCTTGTTGCAAAACTGCACCTAAAGGTACTTTATTTCGTGGGTAAGACACAATATTTAATGACAATAAAATTTAAATTTAATCCCTGAGAAAACAAAAAGCCTTATAACTCATTGAGGATGAATCTAGTTTAGATATCGTGTAAAAGCCTAAATATATTATTTGTTACTTTTGTTTAAATTAATCAACCCGTATTTTACCAACAATTGGTCGAAGTTACTCAACTGTAGTCAGATCGACCATCTTACTTATTAGTATAAATTAGGTTTTGTAGTTGAATTTAAACCATGAGTAATTCGTAAGATTGTGCCATTAAGTCTCTAAAAATCGATCTGAGTGGTAGATTTTTCTATTTTCTATGCTAATATGTATCTCATGGTTATTGAAAGCTTGGATTTTCAAGCTTTTATTAATTCGTTGGGATTGTAGTTCAGCTGGTTAGAATGCCTGCCTGTCACGCAGGAGGTCGCGGGTTCGAGTCCCGTCAGTCCCGTTGTTATATCACTATCAAAATTATACACTCAAAAGATTTCAGGGATTTTGAGAAGTTTGAGTCGATGACTCCCAAAACGATATCGTGAGATAGATTAGGATATCGGAGCTTTTATTTACACAGAAACAGATGATTTCGATTTGACTTATTTTATTTATACTTTCAAGAAACACATTCGCCCTTGAACTAGTTATTTTTGGTCGATAGATAATTAATTATGTCGTATAGTTGAAAACTATTAGCAACTTTGATCACAAATGCTATTTAGAATTGCCACAATATAAATGCAGCTATTGAATTTATATGAATTTATCACAACCATTTTCGCCATCTAAACCTGTAATTATTCGCTTAGAAGCAGTAGAAAAAATCTACGGTAGTGGCAATACTGCGGTTCATGCCTTAGATAAAATTGACCTCACGATTCATCAAGGAGAATACTGCTCAATCATGGGGGCATCTGGTTCAGGAAAATCTACCGCCATGAATATCATTGGCTGCTTAGATCGACCGACGGCAGGCAGCTATTATTTAGATAACGTTGCTGTAGCAGGACTGGCAGACGAACAACTGGCAGAAATTCGTAATCGTAAAATTGGCTTTGTGTTTCAGCAATTTCATTTGTTGCCCCAAATTAGCGCGCTGGAAAATGTAATTTTACCCATGGTCTATGCAGGAATTTCCAGCAATGACAGACGAGATCGCGCTGTTGAAGCTTTGAGTAAAGTCGGTTTAGGTAATAGAATTAGCAGTCGTCCCAATCAGCTTTCTGGTGGACAACAACAACGAGTGGCGATCGCCAGAGCAATTGTCAACGAACCATTATTGTTATTGGCGGATGAACCAACAGGTGCGTTAGACTCGCATACGACCAAAGAAGTACTAGAGATTTTTGGCGAATTAAATCGTAGCGGAATTACTGTAGTCATGGTGACTCACGAGCCAGAAGTGGCGAAATTAACTGAGAGAATTGTCTGGTTTAAAGATGGCAAAATAGTTCACTCTCATCTTACTCCTGAAGAAATGTTAACTGTCGCGATCGCTTCACCCTAAATCAACCCCAAATTGATTAACTAAAATTTTTTGCTAAAAGCTAATAATCTTAAAGCAAAAGATAATATAATGCTAAGTAAAATGTAGTTTTGTATACTAAGTATAATTAATCACAATTCCAAATCGTCTTATTAACGAGAAGGAATGGTTAATAGCTTGAGTCAACACAAGATTTAAGTCTAAGAGCGAAACGCATTTATCTGTACGCCTTGGCGTTCAACACACAACGATGAATCATTCTCAGCTAGAACCTAGTCATTCTTATCGCTACGATCCAGAGGCGATCGCGTCTCAATACCGTTTTCAACCCTGGCGAGTAATTTGGCGAATGCTTGCCATTATCTGGTTATTTGGTAATTTTATTTTGCATCTGTTGTTTGATCGATGGATCAAGCGAGTCCAAGTCAATCAGCCAAAACGAGCCAGTGAACTACGCACAATTCTGACTAAACTTGGACCTACTTATATTAAAGTAGGTCAAGCTCTCTCTACAAGACCAGATTTAGTTCGCAAAGATTTTTTAGATGAGCTAATTAAATTACAGGATCAATTACCGCCTTTTGATAATTGTCTGGCTTTTGAAATTATTGAGTCAGAGTTAGGTTTAACTATCGAAGAAGTCTATCGAGAATTTTCTCCTAATCCTATAGCTGCTGCTAGTTTAGGTCAGGTATACAAAGCAGTATTATACACTGGGGAAGAAGTCGCAGTTAAAGTACAACGTCCTAATTTACGTCCTATACTTACTCTCGATCTTTATCTGATGCGGAAGCTAGCTGCTTGGGTAGGGCCTTGGCTACCGCTAAATTTAGGTCATGACTTAACCTTGATTGTCGATGAATTTGGAACAAAATTATTTGAAGAAATCGACTATATAAACGAAGCTAAAAATGCCCAAAAGTTTGCTTTAAACTTTGATGGTGATCCTGAAGTCAAAGTTCCTATTATCTATCCTCAATATAGCAGTAACCGCGTTTTAACTCTGGAGTGGATAAATGGGATTAAACTTACTGATCTAGCTAAGTTAGAAGCAGCAGGTTTAGATGCTGATAACCTAATTAAGATTGGTGTAACTTCAGGCTTACGTCAATTATTAGAATACGGCTTTTTTCATGCCGATCCCCATCCTGGTAATCTTTTTGCAACTCTTGATGGTCGAATGGCATATATTGACTTTGGCATGATGGATCAGCTAGATGAATCCATGAAAGAAACTATTGCCAGTGCAGTAGTGCAGTTAATTAATCGTGATTATCAAGCTTTAGCAGAAGATTTTGTCAACCTGGGTTTTTTAACTCCCAATACCGATATTCAACCTATTGTCCCAGCTTTAGAAAAAGTCCTGGGTAAAGCGATCAGTGAAAGTGTTACCGATTTTAACTTTAAAACTATTACCGATGAGTTTTCGGAATTAATGTACGAATATCCCTTTCGTTTACCTGCGAAATTTGCCCTGATTATTCGTTCCTTGATTACTCAAGAAGGACTAGCTCTCAGTCTCAATCCCTATTTTAAAATAGTCGAAGTATCCTACCCTTACGTCTCCCAAAGATTGTTAACAGGAGAATCACCACAGTTGCGAAGACGTTTACTTGATGTTCTCATCAAAGACGGCAAATTCCAGTGGACAAGATTAGAGAATATGATTGCGATCGCCAGTGCTGATGATAGCTTTGATCTACTACCTACTGCTCGTTTAGGTTTACAATACCTACTCTCAGAAGAAGGTAAATATTTGCGTCAGCAGTTACTAATTGCTCTGACCGAGGGCGATCGTTTACATACCGATGAAGTACAAAGGCTTTGGAGCCTCATTCAAGAGGATATCAAACCTCAAAAAATATTTGACTTGGCTTTTAGTACCTTTCGTCAAATTTCTGCCGAAAGTGTAGCAGCAATTATTCCCTCTACTACCACTTCGAGATAGAGTAATAAAGCATTTACTGTTAATCAAAAATTCATCGCTTTTTATGTATTACCTACCTCAACCACCTTTTTTAGTAGCTTTACTGGGAATATTTATTGCCGTTACCTGTGGCTCGGCATTTCAAAATTTGATGTCGCAAAAACTACGAGACTCTTACAAAAATCCTCAGAGCCAACAATCTTTTAAATTAGAAGATACAGTGATCACTGTATCTTATTGGGGAATTTGTCTGGGGGTTTGGGTATTTTTAGGCGGTGGTTTATTAGTATTAGGCTTTGGAATCATCTCTGCTTATGGTGTTGCACTATTATTGACTCTTTTTACTGCTTCGTTAGTTTGGGAGCAGCTAAGTGAAGTTTTGTTACAGCTAAAAACAGGTGGTTCAAAAGCTTTGGATTTAGAATAATATTTCGTTACCATAAATAACCATAAATAATAGTAAACATAGTCAACACTTATTCTAATAAACCTAACTCTTGTCGCTAAATCCATAGAATGTAAGAATAAAGAAAGTTATTAAAAAAAAATAAGAGTAGTAAATAATTAGTAACTTAACCAATAACTTTATCAAATTAAATTCAGGAGACAATCCTAATGGCTGAAGGAACTAGCAATAACAATACCCAAGCTAAAGAAACTAGTACTAAAACTACAACATCTAAAACTCAAGCAGAAACTAAAGCTAAAACCACAGCTACTAGTACTAAAGAGCAAGAAACCGAAACTAAAGCTTTAGCTTTATCAGTACAATCTAAAACTCTATTACCCCAAAACCGACCAGTTGAACCTAGTCATTTGAAAATAGTTCATACTTATTCTTCTTTAGGCTCAGATCGCCCAGTTACTCAAGGTACGGTTAAATTCAATAGTTCTATTGTAGTTTCTGGTAATCGACCGATCGCTGCCAGTACACTTAAGATCAGCGATTCGTATGTTGTGATGGGTAATCGCCCTGTTGCTTCCAACGAATCAGATGAAACTGCTGCTCTTATGGGATACATTGACTAAACTATTTATTTCTTCAGTTGTTAGTCAAGTATTATCAGGAGTAAACACTTTAGAGCCAGTGCTTTGGTGTTTACTCCTGATTTTTTTAGTATTTTTAGATTAATCTTCCGCAAAAATATAACGACGTAGATCCTGAGGATCTGGTTCGGGGCTATTTTCAGCAAAACTAACTGCCTCTTCCACCGTTGCTTTAACTTTATTGTCAATTTCTTTTAGCTCTGCTTCAGTAGCTAAACTTTGTTCAATCATATAGGCAGCAAATTTCTTAATTGGATCTCGTCTACCCCAAAATTCTTTTTCTGCTGGATCTCTTAACTCATCAGGATCAGCTAAAGAATGTCCTCGAAAACGATAAGTTAGAGCTTCAATTAAGGTAGGACCTTCCCCAGCACGAGCGCGGGCTACAGCTTCCTTGGCTAAGGTATTAACGGCTAAAACATCCATCCCATCTACTTCATAACCTGCCATGTTAAATACACTAGCTTTTTTATAGATTTCTGGTTGCGAAGTAGCACGCTCATGAGCCATCCCAATTGCCCACTTATTATTTTCTACTACATAAATAATTGGTAGTTTCCACAGCGCAGCCATATTTAAGCACTCAAAAAACTGACCATTATTACTAGCACCATCACCAAAAAAGCAAACTGTCACAGAATCTGAACTAGCATCTCCCATAGCTTCACGGCGATATTTACTTTGAAAAGCTGCACCAGTCGCTACAGGAATTCCTTCCGCCACAAAAGCATAACCCCCTAAAAGTCCATGTTCAGCAGAGAACATATGCATTGAACCGCCACGACCTTTGCTACATCCAGTCTCTTTACCAAATAATTCCGCCATTACTTCTTTAGCAGGAACTCCAGAACTAAGTGCATGAACGTGATCGCGATAAGTGCTACAGACATAATCGCCTTGGGAACGTAGGGCTTTGACTATACCCGAAGAAACTGCTTCCTGACCGTTATAGAGGTGCACAAAACCAAACATTTTGCCTCGATAATACATTTCAGCACACTTATCTTCAAATAAGCGTCCTAAAACCATATCTTCATAAAGGATCAATCCTTCTTCTTGGGTAATCTTGACGGCAGTAGCATCAAATTTTGGTAAAGTTCTTTCAGCACACATAGAGTAGTTTTCCAATAAAGGCGCAGATTTCTATTGAATCATAAAACCTTAGCCGACGAAAGAGATAAGAAGCATCAGTAATCAGTAATCAGTAATTATAATCGCTAATATTGAGAATCTGATCGGCTGTTATGTTTTCTAGGGTTTGTAAAGTACCATTAGACCATTCGATCCTAATTTCCTCGACGATAGTATTATTTGCTAGACCAAAGTGTAGGCGCGAGTCGTTTTGTACTCGATTGTGTATCCCTCCTGATTGTTGTCGCAATTGAGTTACACCACCTGCGGTGACATATACTTTTGCTCCAATTCCATCTCGATTGACATTTACTCCTTCCAAGTCGATTTCTAGCCAATGATTATCGTTACCTTGATTTTCTAAGAGTTGATAGGGAGCATTTTTACTAAGTAAGTTAGGAAAACCGCCATTAGTAATAAATAAGTCGAGGAAGCCATCATTATTGTAATCGCTGGTGGTAACTGAATCCCCAATACCTAAATTGCTGCCATAAGCATCTCCTAAATCTGTTTGAGCGATAAATGTACCATCACCCTGATTATCGTAAAGTACATTCGGTTCGTTACCAGCAGCATTAGCTGTCACCACATAAAGATCGACATCCATATCATTATCAAAATCTCCTGCTACCGTACTAACTCCTGCGGTTCTAACGCTGTTAATTCCTGAGTTTGAAGTTTGATTGATTAGCTGAGAGCCATTATTAATCAATAGTTGATCGGGAAGAGGTTCTAGATTATTATTAAAAGCGATCGCTTGGGTATTAGTAATTTCACTTTGAGATTTAATTTTTGCAGCTACCAAATCTTGATCGGGACTAGATAAAGATATTTCCCAAGTTTTAGAGGTGCGATCGTAACCTATATATAATCCTTCATCTTTTCCTGGTGTGAAAGAAGCTAATCCTGCTACACGCAGATCTTCGGGGTTGAGAGTTAATTCTAGGCTAGTGATCGTACTATCTTCTGTTCCCAAAGGTATATTTAAATCTTCTGGGTTTAAACCAGATGCACCGATATATATTTCTTCTGGATCTATTTCTTCAAAACCAAAACCAAAGGTAAATAGATCGATAGTAATCTCACCATCTGTTTCAAACGTTATCCCCTGCTGATTTTTGTCAGCTTGGAAGTTTAGATTGAGAGAACGATTATCTGGAGTAATAAAACCTGAATTACTTAACCCTCTTCTAGTCAAATATAGATCTGGCAACAAATCGCCATTAAAATCTTCGGAAATAAAATCTTGAGCTTGATAATTGGTTGTTAAAACTGAGTCAGTAATATCTGAGATGTTTGTAGAGTCATAGATAGATATTCCCGAACGAGGTTTAAGCAGAATTAACTCTGGTTTATTGTCTCCCACCAAATCCGATAAAATCCCAAATTGAGTTCCTCCGAGGTCAAAATTCAAACTGGGACGTAAATCTGTAAATTGTTCTCCTTGCTTAAAAATAGTGGCTGGAACTTTACTATCAGGACGTTCGGCTGCACCTTGTAATAAGTCTAATAAGCCATCGTTATTGTAATCAAACCAAAGAGGAGTTCTGCCACGAGAGCCAATATAGCCTAAGCCTAAATTAATAGCTTGATCAGTAAAAGTCCCATTTTGATTAATAAACAAGCGATTAGCAAGCTGTGGATCATTGAGATTACTCTTCCCTGCATCTCCGCCTACTAACTGAATTAAATCTAAGTCGCCATCATTATCAAAATCTGCCCAAGCTGCACCATGAAAATCTGCCCTGGGTTGTTGTTCAAAAGCCTTTAAAGTGACATTGCTAAATGTTCTATCACCTTGATTTTGATAAAGAATAGCAGCAGATCCATGATTACCAACCCAAAGATCAGTAAATCCATCATTATTAAAATCTCCCCAAGCTGCACCGTAAGAACTGCCTTGATACTCAATGCCACTGCTGTCACTAACGTCCTTGAACATAATTTGCTCCTCGGTAACTCAATAAATATTTCAGGTATAACTTGTCAATCAAAAATCAGCTATAGCCGTACAAAATTAGCTTAGGACAATTAGGGTGATTAGCCCGAAGGGCTACGCCGAAGCGATCTGCTTCATTGGTAGTCCTAAAGGATAAGCTTCGCAAATAGGTAGTGGGTAGTAGGTAGTGGGTAGTAGGTAGTGGGTAGTAGGTAGTGGGTAGTAGGTAGTAGGTAGTGGGTAGTGGGTAGTAGATATTAGTAAAAAACGTCCTAACATTGTCTAGTATTGCTATATATCGCAGTAAGTGGTCGTGCAGAATTAATTTCCTGGTTGAGACAGGGAAAAGGTAGAAAGTAGCTTTCTGACTTCTGACTTCTGACTTCGTTGTTATAGGCTATATTTATCTTGTAGTTGCAGTAATTTTTTGGTAGCTTCGCTAGCATTGTCAGCCAACTGAGCAAAAGTCATAAATCTAAATAATTCTTTGCGTAATAAGTTTCGTTCTACTTCCCAAGTCTCGCGATCTAAATTGGGAGGGATAACAATGGTATCGAATAAGGTTGCTTGTTGTTTGTCAGGATGAGGTCTTAAAATTCTACCGCGACGTTGAATAAACTGACGGGGGTTATTACTGCTTGCCAGAATAATAGCTGTTTTGATTGCAGGCATATCTATACCTTCATCTAAACAACGAATTGCCACTAAGCCTTGTAATTCACCAGATTCAAATTGACAGCGTAGACGTTCTCGTTCTTCTAGAGAAGTTTCGGTAGTATAGGTATTGACGCGATAGCCTAATTCTTGACCTAGTAAACGGGTAACAGCATCTATCTGTCGTACATTATTGTCTAAATAACCATCCCCACAATAAAACAATGTATGGCTGGTATGAAGGCGAGATGTCATTATTGCTTTCAGACAAGTTAACTTATTGGCTGCGGTAGCAACTAAACGCGATCGCCTGGTGAGTAAAGAGGTTAAAGTATCGTTATGCTGGAAACTCGGGTTTTTGTTTAAAATCCAGCCAATACGCTTGGTAAGGTTGGCATAGGTGCTGGCTTCTACCTCAGTTAACTCGACGAAAACTGGATAATATAAATAACGCGCTAATGCTCCCTGTTTGATGGCATCAGCTAAAGTAAATTCTGGTTTAATTATCGAGCCAAAATAGTTGAGAATTGCTTCTGTTCCTAATTCATCATATTGTCTTTCAGGAGTTGCAGTCAGAGCTAAACGCAAACCAATATTACGGGGTAAACTTGATTCTAAACGCTTTGAACCTAAGTTGTGTGCCTCATCTCCCACAATCAGGGTTTGGGGAGGCAGATATTTTAATTGTGATTGAAAACCTGTACTTATCAAGGTAGAATTAGTAGTAATAATAGTAAGAAAAGTTTGGGAATTAGTACTTGAATTGTATAGCTGATTGGAAAACTCTCTCTGCCAATTATCTACTCTCGTCATTGCAATTATTGGCTGAAGATTAAACTTCTGACATTCTTTTTGCCACTGAGTTACTAAATGTCGATAAGGACAAACTATTAATAATACTTTTAAGCCAATTTGTTGATATAATTCTACGGCGATCGCCAGGGCAATAAGCGTCTTACCGCTACCTGTCGCCATTTTGAGTGTGCCTCTGCCTTTATTTTCTAGCCAATTAGCGATCGCTTGATGCTGATATTTTCTGAGACTTAAATTATGAGGAAAAGTTGGAATTCCTTGATTATGATCTTGATAACCAGCACCGCTTTCTTTTAGTCGCTGATCTTGATGTTTATAACGATATAAAGCAGCTAATTTCTGCCAGTTTATCCAATCCACTAATATTTCTAATATTTATATTTATAATTAAGATTATATTGTGCGCTTGAGTAAAAATAAGCGATTATTTCTTTGATAATTGCGCTTTAAATAAAAAGGTTTAACTACAGGAAAACTCAGAATAATTTTCACAACTCAGATTAAGATCGCTACACTTAATTAATGACCTTAACAGGCATTTACAGATATGAACAACAATCTTAGACAAATATTACGACAGAGTATACGTATTGCTATGGGTGCAACTGTGTCTTGTATTGAAACCCTACAAGATCCTCGACAAAGAGCGGAAGTAATTAATCTATTGCAAACAGAATTAAATCAGAAAATCCAAGCATGGTCAGCCAAAGGCGAAGTTACAGAAGCAGAAGTCAAGGCTTTTATCGATCATTTGATGGCTCAAAGAAACTGGCAGGGAAGCTATAGTTCTAGTGCAACTAGCTCCAGAAAAACTAGAACTTCCCCTCAGAATAACTCTAGATTACAAGAATTAACTCAAGAAATTATTGCTCTTAAATTAGAATTGGAAAGATTGCGTAAATCTAAAGGTAAGTAATTCAGCCTTGCATAGCTGCGGGATAATTCAGATTATATAAAGATTAATATTTCCCACAGTCTCCTAGTCTCCCAGTCCCTTAGTCAAACTTAACCATCCCATAATAATATTAACGCCAGTAATTTAGTCACTCTCCCAATCTAGTTTACCAATTAGGTCAATGACGCGATCGCGCAATAAATAATCATGTCTTTCTAACTCAGATTCAATTTTGTTCCATTGTTGTGCTGGTAAATATTCAAATAAAATTCGTAAAGGTTGATCGAGGCCAATCAAACCATTTTCCACTAAATTATAGGCTTCTTCTTTGATTGTGCCTATAGAATAACGTTTAGTTGAGGCTGTAGATATCATAAGCAGTATCCCTACCTAGTAACTATGAGATAAAGTTTTGTTTGACAGTTTAAGATTTAGTTAGTAATTCGGAAAAATCCTGATAATATTCCTTTGTAAGCTTAAATACTTTGATTTCTATAACTAGCGATTAGATTTCTTTTCCTCAATTGCTCTTGTTAAAGGATTTATCCGAGTATATTAATAATATGCCTTTTCATAACTTTTACTTGTTACTAAATATTAAGACAAATCAATTATCAATTATCAATTATCAATTAATAAACGCCTGTAATTTAGGTACATTGACCCAGCCTTTTTGTTGATGAGATTGATGAGTTAAATCCATTAATAATTGTGAATAAACCCCTTCTTGAAGAGAAGGTACAAGAGAACTACCAGCATCAATGGATTCTACCAAGCGATCAATTACTCGAATAAAAGGAGCTAATCTACCGTCAGTAAATACCTGAGCAAACTCTAATTGTTTAGGTAAAGATACCTTTTTCAGTGGTTTATCTGCGGGTGCAGCCAATAATTCAAATCCATGCACATAATCCTTTAAATTACTACTTCCCAAAACCAATGTGCCTTTTTCACCATATATTTCTACCCAATGTCCTCTACCGCCATAGGTGACAGAACTAATTGATAACTGGACAGGTGTACCATCTTCCAATTCCAGCATAATTAAACAAGTATCGTCTGCATCAACAGGCTTCATTTGGCCACCATCTTTAGGATCAGGACGTTCAGGAATTGCACAGTTTAAATAACCACATAAACGACTTACCGAACCAAATAACCAGCTAATATAATCAAAAGCATGGGACGCTACAGCACCCAAAGCACCACCACCAGAATCGTTACGAGAATACCAATTCCATTCCCGTTGCGGATCAGCACGACTAGTTACTAACCAATCAATTTTAATTAATCTTTTCTTGCCAACATAGTCAGCTTCTAAATATTGAGCCAACAATTGCCATGCAGGAACATAACGAAATTCAAAATCCGCGATCGCGACTACCCCTTGTTGCGCTGCTAAATGGTATAGTTCTTTAACCTGGGCAGCATTCATTGCCATCGGTTTTTCTAACAATAAATGCTTTTTTGCCTCCAATACTTTCTTTGCCATTTCATAATGTAAAAATGGCGGAGTGGAAATACTTACAGCCTCTACTTCAGCTAAAGACAGAATTTTATCCAGATCATCGTAGGCATAGTCAATTTGATTAGCCTCAGCAATTTCCTTGGCTTTACTTAAATTGCGATTATATACAGCTACAACTTGAGTACGAGGATGATGTTGAAAACCTGGAATATGTATTTTTTGTCCAAATCCTGTACCAACTACGGCTACGCCAATCTGATTAGATGTAGATGTCATATAAAGTCCTGTTGCTTGAGAATAAATCTATTTAAAAATATAAAGCATCCACTAAGAAATAAGAATTCGCTCTTTAGAGTAGAGTTTTTAAAGGATCAGGTGATGTAATAAAGATCGTTAAGTAGGTAGGCATAATTAATTTAAAGACTGATGTGAGGTAGTGGAGTAGTGGAGAAAGATTAAGAATCCGTTATTTTATATTTAATTCCACGTCCACGCCACACAAGTTGAATATTGCCAGCAGAAAGAATTAGACATGAAACTTGGCAATTTTGCGACAATAGATAAGTGCGATATTAAGATAACCTGAGTTCGGGATAAAAAAAGGGACAGGTAGTAAGCTAAAAATAACAACT
>CAYMWC010000050.1:0-27289 GCA_964393695.1 uncultured Pleurocapsa sp. | reverse complement strand
TGCTTTGACTCCGACTTCGGATGTACTTCATTTGTGGGGCTGATGAATGTGGGTTATATATTGGGATTTTAAAGATTATGTTAATCAACAAGTGTATTTTTGACGCAAAGGCGCAAAGAAAAGAGCGCGAAGGGTTTAAAGGTTGTTGACGAGCCGAGTAATACCGTTTTTGATGAGATCAGTGTTGAAGTTGATGAGTAAACCTAAGTGTTTTTGAGTAAGGCGAAGATAAGTTAATAGTTGTTTTTTATGGACTGGGGCGATATGTTCTACAGACTTTAACTCAATTATGATCAAATCCTCTACAATAAAATCCGCTCTAAAACCCTCTCCCAAGTGCATTCCCTCATAAACTACAGGAATAGGCTTTTGTCTTTCAAACTTTAACCCTCGCTTCTGCAACTCATAAGCCATCACTGCCTCATAAACCGACTCCAACAAACCTGCACCCAACCTCGTATGAATCCGATACGCAGCATCCACAATCTCCCTTGCAACCTCATTTTCCCTCACAGATAACCCCTTTGCTTCCTTCCCTTAAAATTCCCAATACCAAACAAATACCCCCCTTCGCGTCTTTGCGTCTTTGCGCGAAATCTTCTGAACAGTGTTTCTGCTATATTTTTTGAGATACTAAATGCACGATGTCTTTTACTTTAATAGATTTCAATCGTGAGTAATCGCCACAAATACAAGAAATCCAATTAACTCCTGTAAAATCGTCTGGAATTTCTATATCGAACTCTTCTTCTATTGCCTGTATAAGTTCGACAGCATCTAAATCATCTGCGCCTAAATCCTGACATAAAATAGAGTTTAATGTTATTTCTTCCTCTTCTACTAATAACTCCTCAACAATTATTGCTTCAATTTTCACAAAAATATCCATAGAAACATTTGGATATAATTTACTGAATTCTTCAAGTTTTTTTTGTCTTGTCTCTTTTTTTTGTTTCCTGATTTTTTCTTCTTCGGCTTCTTTTTCTTTTCTAATCCTTTCTTCTTTAACTTTTCGCGCTTGTCTTTGAGCCTCTAATTTCGCTTTTATTTTTGCTTTCTCCGCTTTTTTCTCGTTTCTAACTCTCTCTTCCTCAATCTCTCTGGCTAACCGTTGGGCTTCTAATTCTGCTCTAATTTTTACTTCTTCGGCAATTTTATTTCGTAATGGCTCAATCCTTAAATTCAGAAGATCTCTAATAAACAAAAAATCTATTTGATGCCCACTTTTTGTATATATTTCTGTTGCTACTTTCCAAACAACCTCATTATTTTGATAAATAATCACACTTAAAGCATCTTTATTACTTTCAGGCAACAGGCGATCAATACATTGATTAACAGCGTACTCCAAAACTTCAAGTTTATAATCTTCCCTTTCAACAGTCATAAAAAAATAAAAAAGAATCACCCATACAAAAATAATTCCCTTTTTTCGTCAAACCATATCAAACATAGAACACCCCTTTGCTTCCTTGTTCTACAACTTCCAATACCAAACAAATAACCCCTTCGCGCCTTTGCGTCTTTGCGCGAGACAAAAAAATCCTCCCGACTAAGCAGGAGGAATCAAATATAACTCAAATTAAATTAAGCAGCAATCAATTCTTTCTTCTCACTCGCTGATAACTGACTCAACAACGCGCTAACATTCTGCTTCGCATCACCATAAAGCATCTGATTATTATCCATATAGAACAAAGGATTATCCACCCCTGCATAACCAATACCCAAACTACGCTTAAGCACCACTACATTTTGAGCGTGCCAAACTTCCATGACGGGCATACCTGCGATAGGGCTATTAGGATCATCCAAGGCACTAGGATTAACCGTATCGTTTGCGCCAATTACTAACACTACGTCAGTATCAGAAAAATCATCGTTGATTTCTTCCATCTCCAACACAATGTCGTAGGGTACATTAGCTTCTGCTAAGAGTACGTTCATGTGTCCTGGCATTCTACCTGCTACAGGGTGGATACCAAAACGGACTTCTTTACCGCGCTTACGCAAGATCTTAGTAATATCAGAAACAGCGTGTTGTGCTTGGGCTACTGCCATACCGTAACCTGGTACGATAACCACACTTTTAGCATCATTAAGTAATTCCGTTACTTCTTCGACATTGGTGGCTGTAGCTTCACCCATCGGTTTAGCCTCGCCAGCAGGTGCAGAATTACTAGAACCTTCGCCAAAACCACCTAAGATAACGCTGATAAAAGAACGGTTCATCGCCTCACACATGATGTAGCTGAGGATCGCGCCACTACTACCAACTAATGCACCTGTAACAATCAGTACATCATTAGAAAGCATGAAGCCAGCAGCAGCAGCAGCCCAACCTGAATAGCTATTAAGCATAGAGATAACGACAGGCATATCTGCGCCACCAATACCCATTACTAGTAAGAAGCCCAAGATACCAGCTAATCCAGTCATAATGAACAAGGGTTGCAAACCGTCGGCTGTCTGCATAAACTGTACACCGAGAAAGACTGAACCAACTAATAAAGCAATATTGATTAAGTGACGTGCAGGTAACATCAAGGGTTTACTACCTAATGAACCGTTTAATTTACCAAAGGCTACCACTGAACCAGTAAAGGTAACAGCACCGATAAAGATACCGATAAAGATTTCTAGTTCATGAATCCTTGCCTCTACCCCAGTCAGAGAACTTTCTGGTTGAAGATAGGTAGCTAAACCAACTAATACCGCAGCTAAACCGACAAAACTGTGGAGAATAGCTACAAGTTCCGGCATGGAAGTCATAGCAACTCTGGCAGCCAGAATTGAACCAATAATTGCCCCTGGAACGATCGCAGCAATTAAAGTTCCGTAAGCTGTAACTTGGGTACTAAGGGCAGTAGCGATTAAAGCGATCGCCATACCGATAATTCCAAATATATTACCCCTACGGGCAGTTTCCTGGTTTGATAGTCCTCCCAGGCTAAGGATAAATAAGGCACTGGCTGCAATATAGGCAACCGCCACAAGATTGTTAGACATAAATTTTTAAAGGATAAAGTATGAATGATGAGGGATGAATAATGGCTAATCTCTATTTCTGGAACATTTTGAGCATTCGTTGAGTAACGAGAAAACCCCCAGAGATATTGATTGTGCCAATAAGAATTGCGATCGCGCCTAAGATCACAGGGGCAGAAGTAATTTCTCCTGAAATCTGCAACATACCGCCGAGGATAATAATTCCACTAATGGCATTGGTGACACTCATTAGAGGTGTATGTAAGGCTGGGGAAACGTTCCAAATTACTTGATAACCAATAAAACAAGCCAACACAAAAACCGTAAAGTGCGATAAGAAAGAGGTAGGCGCACCAATACCAACTCCCAGTAAAGCTAAGCCAGCTAAGATCAGCCATACCATACCACTACTAGATTTTTTCTCTTCTACTACTGCTTGAGTTTTCACCGCAGCTTTAGGTTTGGGGGAAGGAGTGGGAAAAGGATTTTCAATTTTTGGTGGAGGCCAAGTTACCTTGCCTTCATGGATAATCAACGCCCCACGAACTACTTGATCTTCGTAGTCTACTTTATAGTCTTCAGCCCCACCCATATCTTTGAGCAAGTGCCAAAGATTTGTACCGTATAGTTGACTCGACTGGGCAGCCATCCGACTGGGTAAATCGGTTAAACCAACAATAGTTACGCCATTGTATTGATAAACTTCGTTAGGTTTGGTTACTTCACAGTTTCCACCCTGTTCAGCAGCTAAATCGACGATGACTGAACCTTCTTTCATCATTTCAACCATGTCGGTCAAAATCAACTTCGGTGCTGGTCTACCTGGAATTAATGCCGTCGTAATAATAATATCCACTTCTTTGGCTTGCTCTCTAAACAATGCCATTTCCGCGTCGATAAATTCTTTACTCATGATTTTGGCATAGCCGCCAGCCCCCGTACCGTCTTCTTCAAACTCTAGTTCTAGAAATTCTGCACCGAGACTTTCTACCTGTTCTTTAACTACAGGACGAGTATCAAAAGCTCGTACCACTGCCCCCAAACTTCTGGCTGCACCGATCGCTGCTAAACCTGCTACTCCAGCCCCAATTACTAAAACCTTGGCAGGGGGAACTTTTCCTGCTGCGGTAATCTGTCCTGTAAAAAAACGACCGAAGTTATTTGCTGCTTCGATGACTGCCCGATAGCCAGCAATATTTGCCATTGAAGATAGAGCATCCATCTTTTGAGCGCGACTAATTCTGGGAACTGCGTCCATTGCCAGAACTGTGGCGTTACGAGATGCTAACTTATTTAATAATTCTTCATTTTGTGCGGGCCAAATAAAGCTGATAATAGTTTTACCTTCGGGCATCACTTCAATTTCTGAGTTTTCAGGAGCGCGCACTTTCAGGATAATATCTGCTTCCGACCAAAGAGTTTGAGCATCAGGAACAATACGACAATCAGCATCTTGATAGGCTTGATCGGTAAAGTTAGCTGCTGCTCCTGCACCAGATTGAATCAGGATTTCAAAGCCCAGCTTTTGTAGCTTTTTAACTGTATCGGGTGTGGCTGCCACTCGACACTCATTAGGATAAATTTCTTGAGGTACGCCAATTTGGCGTGGGATTGGTTTTTTAGCCTCTGATTGTAGGCTTTTTTCTAGCTGTTGATCGACGGTTGCAGTCATGAATTCTCCTGATAATTTGCAAAGGATACAGACACTAAAAACTACCCAACTAGCAGCTATAAATTACTAATGGGTTCAACTTTTTAGCAATATTTAGAATGTGACGACTGTAGTTGAAATTTCACATTGGTATCATTTAATATTCCTATATTATGATTGCCAAATTAGGAAGATTTCAGTGTTTATTTGTAAAAATATGCTTAATTTTTCTGAGCTTAAATATTGACAGTCCTCCTATTGTTGAATTTTTCAAGCTTGATAGTAGAATTATTGCTGGCAACAAACCTACAATAAGTACATACTTGTGCAATGTTATCGTAGGACGATCCCCATCTTTGGTAAATAATCTTTAACTTGTCTTAGTAATTATCCTCATCAAGCTGATGAATAATTATCCCTGGGTGGGCAAAATATTATTGATATGATCAGGAGCTTAAATAAGCGATAGCTGACAAAAATAAAATTGATTTATGAAAATTGGGATTATTGGTTTAGGTTTAATTGGTGGCTCTTTGGGAATAGATTTACGCGCCCAAGGACACCAGATCTTCGGAGTATCTCGTCACACTGCTACCTGTCTAACTGCTGAACAACGAGGAATAGTAGATACAGCTAGCACCAACTTGGATATTCTTAGGGAAACAGACATTATTATAGTTTGTACACCTATCAAGGCGATCGCATCTACCATCGAGCAGTTAATTCCTCATCTTGCCAGCCATACTATCATCACCGATGTAGGTTCAGTCAAATTTCCTGTAGTTCAAGAGTGTTCGCAATTGTGGCACAATTTTCTCGGTGGACATCCCATGGCAGGAAGAGCTAATAGTGGAATTGATGCAGCAGAAGCTAATTTATTTGCAGGCACAGCTTATGTAATTACTCCAACCGAGCAAACTCCGCCTGAACATGTTAAGAAACTTAAAGCGATCGCCCTAGAATTAAATGCTATTCCTTGTGTTTGTGATCCTCAAATTCATGATCGCGCCGTTAGCTGGATATCTCATTTGCCTGTGATGGTAAGTGCTAGTCTCATCAAAGCTTGTCTTCAGGAAGAACCAGAAACATTATATCTAGCTCAAGTCCTTGCTAGTTCAGGATTTCGCGATACTAGTAGAGTCGGGGCGGGTAATCCAGAATTAGGAGTGATGATGGCAAAATATAATCAAACAGAATTATTGCGATCGCTTTATAATTATCGGGATAATTTGGATGAAGTTATTAATTTAATTGAAGGGGAAAAGTGGCAAGATTTAGAAGAGATTTTAAGAAGTAATGGGGAGGCTAGACCAAAGTTTTTAAATTGATTACCTTCCGAATTTTGGATAATCAACAACATTTGACTAAGCTCATACTTCGATTTCTGATGATATCTTCATGACGCATCAAAGGTTTTGTTTTCTTGTAGCTACATTTCGCCTACTTCTGTCAAGCATTCAGATCGACTACTTATTATCCCAATCTTCAACTAATTGTTGACAGCCAATTTAATTCAAGTAAACGGCGATCGACAGTTGCTAAAGTTAATTCCAATTCGATCGCTGTAGATACCATAACCAAATATGAGTATCGAGAAGTAATTTCAACTAAGTGCCTCCCAGTCAGCTAGATCTGTGGCTGGTTCGATTATATCTCCCTTAATTTCAATTGTTCCCTTCGCAATTCCAAATCCCTTTCTAGGTTTCTTATTCTCTACGGGATTGATCGTTACTAATGGTTTGCCATGACGAGTAATCGTCAATCCTTCCTTAGTTCGACTGACTTCATCTAATAAACTAAGACACTGGGCTTTGAAAGTCGATATTTTAACTTCTTTCATCAGTAAAATATAAACTATAGTCAATTACTATAGTCATAATTATAACAAACTAAAGAAATACAAATTTTCTGTCTTGTCTATTGCTGCATTCTCAACTAACTTTAAAAAGACTAACTCAATTTATTTTTATTGATCTGTTAATGACTCACTCTGGTTACTATGACATTACTTTAAAACTTGGTAACATTAAACATCTATTTCAAGAACCAGAATTTGATCCTTTTATTCCACAACAAAATTCCAGTTCTGGGATTGATGCGATCGTCAGTGAATTAAAACCCAAATCCTTAACCTGTAAATTACGTACTACAATTTTATTACCAGACAATCAACTTTCGGAAAATCTGGAACAAGCAACTACTGAAGCATTACAACGTTATTGTACCGTTCGCATTGATCAGACTACTAATGATTTAGTTTCCTTACGAGGACGAGGATTTAGAGCTTTACAAAGAGGTTTATTGTTTTTAGCAGTCTGTCTACTACTATCAACTTTATTTGACGAACTCAACAGTTTTCCAGGCTTGATACGTCGATTTCTAAGCGAAGGTTTTTTAATTGCTGGTTGGGTTAGCCTCTGGCATCCAATTGAGTTGCTGTTATACGAATGGGGCCCATATCAGCGACAAAAACAGATTTATGAACTGATTAAAGAAATGGAACTCAAAGTGGCTTCAGAAAATTAAAATTGAAGCACAATTAGCCTTAAGCTTTTATTAAATATCAACAAAATTACTAAAATGATTTGATTAATTATTTTTAATGAAAATTATTAACTTTGCAGGCGAAAAAACCATTGAGGTGCGAGCCTTGTTTATCGGTGAGAAAATTGATTTACGGGCTTTGGAAAATACCAGTTGTCTAAGTGAATCGCCTTTAACCATTACTGCGGGAGAAAATGGCTGTGCTGTCTTACAACGCTATGGTGCGATCGTCTTGTTTGGAGTCAATCCTTTAGAAGAAGCTGCTTTTATTAACAATTTACAACCTTGGATTACCAAAGCCTTTAAAGAGCCTGAATTAGAAGAAGCGCGAATTGAAATCAATATTGATAGCAAAGAATTTGTCACCGAAAACGGCAATATTGAGTTGAAAGAATTTAGTATAGAACGATTACAAATTGTTGCTGATGTTTTAGCGAAAAGTGTCATTTTGAGTCACTACGAAACTAGTATTGCTAGCGTATTTGCCAAAATTGAACCGATCGCTGCCAGTATTAAACGTTTTGGTAATGGTCGCCATCAAGGGGAAGACTTATTACAGCATATCGGCAATACAATTATGATCCAGCAAACTATGGTGGGTTTGGTAGAAATTGAAGATAAACCTGAACAACTGTGGGATTGGCCCAACTTAGAACGTCTTTATTTGCGCCTAGAAGACGAATATGAAATAGGTGAACGTCACCGCGCCTTAGAGCGAAAATTAGAGCTAATTTCCCGCACTGCTCAAACAGTATTAGATCTCATGCAACATCAGAGTGCTGTGAGAGTCGAATGGTACATTGTAATTCTCATTATTGTGGAAATTCTACTCAATATTTATGAATTATTTTTCTTAAGATAAGTATCTATACCCTGTCTACTGGTTTCAAACTAGACGGGGTTTAACTAATCCCTAACTACCGATAATTGACCATGATCGCTTGTTCAAGGAACTTCTATCCACATCGGTAAAATTAAATCACAAGACTTAACTGCTTGGTTTAGTAATCAGTAATCAGTCCATAAATTCGGAAGCGACGATCATTGAACCTATCCCTTCATCGGTCAAAATTTCTAGTAACAGAGAGTGAGGTAGACGACCATCGAGAATATGGGCTGCACGGACTCCTTGGGCAAGCGATCGCACACAGCAATTAACCTTGGGAATCATCCCACCAGAGACAATTCCTTCTTCGATTAAATTTCTGGCTTTTTGGATATCTAGCTTTTTGATTAAGCTCGCAGGATTGTGGTAATCATACAGAATTCCTGGAGTGTCAGTTAACAAAATTAGCTTTTCTGCTTGTAAAGCTGCTGCTATTTCTCCTGCTACAGTATCTGCGTTGATGTTGTAAGCTTGTCCATTTTCATCAGCAGCAACACTAGAAATTACTGGGACGTAACCGCTATTAACTAAGGATTCAACTAATCCTGTATCTACATTAGTAACTTCGCCGACAAAACCTACTCCTTCCTTGTCCACAGGACGAGCCTGAATTAGATTGCCATCTTTGCCACACAAACCCACTGCCAAAGCTCCTGCACGGCTAATTAAAGATACTAAATCTTTGTTGACTCTTCCTGCTAAGACCATTTCTACAACATCCATCGTCGCAGCATCAGTCACGCGCAAACCATCACGAAATAATGGCTCGATATTCAATTTCTGTAGCCAGCTATTAATTTCAGGCCCACCACCATGAACGACTACAGGACGTACTCCCACACAGGCAAGAAAGACTATATCTCTGATTACTTTGGTTTTGAGAATATTTTCTTTCATCGCTGCACCACCATACTTAATGACAATGGTACGATTAGTAAATCTCTGAATATAAGGTAGAGCTTCACTCAGAATCCGAACACGGGTAGCTGCTGCTTCTTGGAAATATTCGCTGTCGTTAATCATAAGTAATTAGGTAAAGGCAAAAGTCAAAAGTTAAAAAGCAAAATATTTTATGGTTGTCAAACTTAAGTTTTAAGACAGTAGGAATCATTTGGATAATTTGGGCTGATATTTCTTCAGGAGGTTGTTCTTGATTAATGGCAATTTGAATATGAGCTTGAGCATATAAAGGACGACGAGTTGTGAGTAATGATCCTAGTTTGTCAGCCAATGGTCTAGTTTCATCTTTGACTAATCTTTTTTTTAATATTTCTAAGTCTACGTCTAGCCAGACAACCAAGCCGTGTCTTAGATAACTCCAGTTAGTTTCTTGTTGAATAATTCCCCCTCCAGTAGCTATTACACAATGATGAGTTTTAACTGATAAGTTCTTCAAAACTTCGGTTTCTAATTTCCGAAACTGATCTTCTCCTGACTCCTGAAAAATATCGCTGATCCGTTTTCCCTTTTGTGCTTCTATCCTCTGATCTGTATCTACAAAACGATAGTTGAGATCTTGGGCTAAATATTTACCAATAGTTGTTTTTCCCGATCCCATCATCCCAATTAAATAGATATTTGAACCTGGCGATAAATTGCTCATTGTGGTTTTATAGTTTTGGTTGAGTAATAAATTTATTGACATTGTTGTTTTTTAAGCTTGAGATTTTAAGACAGTAGGAATCATTTTGATAATTTGGGCTGATACTTCTTCAGGAGGTTGTTCTTGGGTAATTGCAATCTGAATGTCAGCTTGAGCATATAAAGGACGACGAGTTGTTAGCAATGATTCTAGTTTGTCAGCCAATGGTCTAGTTTCATCTTGGACTAATCTTTTCTTTAATATTGCTAAGTCTACGTCTAGCCAGATAATCAAACCGTGTCTTAGATAACTCCAGTTAATTTGTTGTTGAATAATTCCGCCTCCAGTTGCTATTACTGAACGGGTATAAACAGATAATTCTGCTAAAACTTTGGTTTCTAATTCCCGAAACTGAGTTTCTCCTGACTGCTGAAAAATTTCGGTAATAGGTTGTTTGGCGATCGCTTCTATGGTTTGATCTGTATCCACAAAACGATAGTTGAGATCTTGAGCTAAATATTTACCAATAGTTGTTTTTCCCGATCCCATCATGCCGATTAGATAAATATTTATACCTTGTAATAGATTGCTCATTGTGATTTTTATGGTATTGGTTTACTAGCAAATGTACTGACGTAGTTGCTTATTTTTTTTGACTCCAAGAGTTATCAATAATTTAAGGGTTTTTATGATTTTTTATGTACTAATTTTTCTTTTTTGCACAACTATCGGCAGAATATTCAGTAAAATTACCGATTAAATATTAGTATATAATTAAAGAGTCTAGTAATTTTTACATATCTTAATATAAACATTTACTGTGCTTTTTGGATATTAAGTAGGTAAGTGTAATTCAGTTAAAACCAAACAAAGCAGAGGAGGCAGAGGGAAAATGCAATTTTTATTTGATATTTAATTCTACTCAGGTAGTTATTGAGACCTGCTTTATAACCAAGTAATTGTAAATAATCAATTTTTAAGAATAATTCTGATCTTATTTTGGTGTTTACAATTAAAATTACTAATAACTTTATAAATTCGTTATTTTGACTAATTAGGGATTTACTTGAGAGTGATCTAGATTACAGAATAAACACTCAGCCTTAATTAAAATTTGATGATTAACAAATAAATATATTTAAAAATACGGTTATTAAGTCTTTTAAAAAAACTTTTTAGTAAAAACCAATAAATTTGCTGGTATTGTGCTTGAGTCTTTTTTTTAACAAGCTTTATAATAAATAGGAGTTAAATTTAGTTATGCAATTAATTCGTGAAATAGTAGAACAAGCTTTAAATACAGGGTATTTGACTCTAGAAGCAGAAGAAAAACTCCGAACGATGCTGAAAAATAAATACGAATTAGAAGATTTAGAAGCATTCATTGATTTGCAGCAAGCAGCTATGGTGGGTGTAGTTAAACAAGAATCAAGAGAGTTATTAGCTATTACCAGAAAATTCTCTTAAATCCAGTCTTCATCATCTTCATGAGCATCGAGATTAGATTCTCTTACCGATTCATTGGCTGTCTTAGCGGTACTATCTTTAACATCCGACGATGGTTCTTTATCTAGATTTGGTGATGAGGCGAAATCACTGGTACGGGCTCGCGAAGCGTACTCTTCGGGTAATCGCTCGGTAGCAGGTCGGTATGTGTAAGAATAAGTAGATCCCGAACGCTCAACATTTTGTGGTTCTTGTGGTCGTTCGTAGCTAGTAGATTTATCAAACTGATCCACAACGGGAGAATCTTGAATTTGAGTTGAATTAGTTGAGTATTTACGCCGATCTCTGTCTTCGTCAACCCAATTTTGCCGATCTGGATAAAGATCACTATTGGTATATCTTTGTTTACTTGCACTAGTAGATTTTTGTTTACCTGAACTAGCATAGCCATAACGACTAAATACTTGTCCTAACAAGTTAGTAAGTGTTCCTGCTAAGGTAAACAGACCAATCCAAACAGCAAGAGGAAATTGACGAGTCTGATACAGACAAGCTTGAGTAGTATCAGGACAAAGTAGCTTGAGAGTAATCGGTTCTTGATTTTGGATAAAAACAATAATTAAAGCAGCGACGATCAATAGTAACAACAAAAACTTTAGGCGATTCATAAATTTTTCTCAGTAGGGTATAAATGCAATTGGAGAATTGATTGGCAAAACAAATTATGTTGTCATTTTACTGTGTCATTCTGTCAAACTGTTTTATGCTCAGATCAATCAAACTTAAGGATGATGATTACAGAATCGATTAAAGTAGAAAAAGTGGTAATCGCAATTAAAAATTTAGCTTCTCAATTATCTAGCAAAACCATAACGCCTCAAAAACTTAAACAGCAAATTTAGAAAAGCAGAGTTTAAACTTTGTTAAGGTGAACAAATTTAAATTGGTGGACTACTAGCAACACTACATAAAGCTGAAATAAAGATTGTTGATCTAAGTATATTTTCTCTAGGCATTACCAAAAATAGCAGATATAACTGCGGGGGTAGCTATAGGCTGTCGCTGTTGTTTTATTGATGAAAGTCAAATCACATCGAGATATAAATCCCATACTTCATTTGAAGAGGTAATTTTATTTAATAATTTGTAGTTCTCGATCGCGTAGGGTCGGCTTTGCCTGATCGCCATGACGACAACAGTTATTGAAAAACCTACTTTTAATAATCGCCCCAGAAATAATTGAGAGAAAATTGATTCCGTGATACAAATTAAAATTATTAGTGGTACTCCTGGTCTTAGCACTCGCGAACAAATTTTGGCAATAATTCAAGCAAGAAATACTGGTATAACGATTAAAGAAATTAGCAAAATTATTAATCGTCCCGTGTCTATGATTCAAGTTTGTCTTAAAGACTTAATTTCATCAAAAGATATTTTTACTCATCAAAACAAGGTTGGTATTGGTCTAATTTATTATCCTATCAATGCACGCTTGGCTAAGAGAGGATAAACAGCATGAATAAGACGAGGCGACTGTTCTTAGTTTTCATAACTTTAGGCATTATTTTAGTTTGGGGTGGCAAAAATTTATCTTCAGCCCAATCAACCACCGACAAAAGTTCAGTTAGTTATCAGGTTATTCCGAGAAAACATCACACCATTCATACTGTAACTATTCCCCACAATAGTAACTATACTGTTATTCCCAGAGTTACAGGTGAACTCAAATCGATCGCAGATTTCGTTAAACCAAACCAAAATCAGACTATTGCTGCCATTAACGGCGGTTATTTCGATCCTGTTAATCACAAGACGACTTCATTTATTATTCAGCAAACAAAAATTGTTGCCGATCCACGTTTCAATGAAAGATTAGTAGACAATCCAGATTTAAAACAGTATTTAGGAAAAATATTTAACCGTGCTGAATTCCGTCGCTACACTTGTGGAAAATCAACAAGATACGATATTCAACTACACTCGACACCTATCCCCGAAAATTGTACCTTGATGGAATCTTTAGGGGCTGGGCCTAGTTTATTACCTCAAAATACTTCGGTTACCGAAGCTTTCACAGCTTATCAAGATGGTTCAAAAATCCGTGATGCGATCGGTACTGACAGTTTAAATGCTAGAAGTGCAGTCGGAATTAACCCGAATGGCGACGTAATTTTAGTCATGGTGGCTCAAAAACCCAAAAAGCCTCTAGATTCAGGAATCTCTTTGCCAGAATTGGCTAATTTTCTCTCTAGTCTAGGGGCGACTAAAGCAATGAATCTTGATGGCGGCAGTTCGGCTTCTCTTTATTACCAAGGTCAGAATTTTTATGGCAAACTCGATCAAGATGGCAATGAAATTCAAAGACCAATCAAATCTATTTTGGCGGTAACTAGTAAAGTTTCACAGAAGTAAGAAGCAAGAAGGCTTTTAAACTAATTAAAACTCCTGACTCCTAACTCCTTAAAACTACTTGAACTAAGTTTCGTCGAATTCAAGGTTATTGCGGTGTTTTTTGTAAGTCTGGTCTTTCTTCAGCAACGATCGCGCCTTCGACTGGACATACTTGTAAACAGATACCGCAGTCAATACAGGTAGCAAAATGTTATCTAAGCTAGAAAGTCGCCTTTCTAACTCGACTACAGAACGCAGCGTGAGACTTTCGCCTCACTGCGCTCCTCAATGAGATGATTCTTGTCTTGAACACTTCTGTTTTTGCCAATCAAGATAATCCTGACGGCTTTTCTTGTCGTGGCAATGTCGGTGTAGTAATTGAAGGTTTTTGTATGTGTCTGTTCCACCTAAACTTTTTGGTTTGATATGGTCAACCTCTAAGATGTCTTGGCTTGTGAATGACAGTTTACAAAGCGTGCATTTGCCTTTTTGTCTCTTGAGTAATGTTTTTACTCTGGTAGATGTTTCGGCATATGCGCTCAACCTTTGACTCCAATATACGAAGTCTCCGTCATAAGGAGATTTCATCCCTTTTACTTTGATGTGTCGGACTATTTTTGTATCCGAATGGTTCGTCAATGTACAGGTGATTTTGCCTTCGTGGGTGTCAGAGAATGCCCAGTTTCGGTTATCAATGGATTTCCAGTATTTAGCTTTAATCCATTTTTTTCCTTTATTTGGATGTCTTCTCCTCGCCCATCTTCTGAGTTTTTGATATGTTAGATGGTCTAGTAATTTAAATGTTTCACTGCTAATAACGCCTCTATAGTAGTTACTCCATCCCTTAATGATTGGATTTAATATTCCGATGACTTTGTCGGTTTTAGAGGAGCGATGTTTATCAATCACCTCTTCAATCTTAGTTAGATGGTTTTTTATACTCTCTTTAGAGGGGGTTATTCTTAGTTTGAAACCCAGATGTCTTTTCTTTGAATCAAATCCTGATTTATATTTTCCAACTTTATGATGTTGGATATGGAAGCCAAGGAAATCGAATCCTGTATTTCCTTGATATTCCTCAAGACTGTGACTTATTCGAGTTTTCTCTGGTTTGAGTTCTAGCCCTATATCTTTTAGCCACGTTTCTATTAGAGACTTACACTGTTCTATGACTTCTATATCCCTGTGAAGAACCACAAAATCATCGGCATACCGAATGATGTTTGGTGTTGTAATTTCCCATTTCTTACCGTCTCTACATCCTTGTTTACGAGGGAATGACTTTTTAATTAGTTCTTCCAGTCCGTGTAAGGCTATATTGGCGAGTAAAGGAGAACAGACACCACCTTGGGGTGTTCCTTCTTTTGTAGGAATTAAGTCGTTTTTATCGATTACTCCTGCTTTTAACCAGGCTTTTATTTGTCTGCTTAAAGTTGGGTATGTGTTTAGTTTTTCTAATAGCTTTTGATGGTCGATTTTGTCAAAGCATTTAGATATATCAGCATCTAAGACATATTTTGTCTTTTGGCATAACGCTTTATGGATTGCTCCTATTGCGTCATGGCAGGAACGTCCAGGTCTGAATCCGTATGAGTTAGGCTCAAATTTGGCTTCCCATTCGGGTTCAATTGCCATTTTTACCAGAGCTTGTTTAGCTCTTTCACTTATCGTGGGTATGCCTAAAGGTCGTTTTTCAGTTTTTCCTGACGGACATCCCACGGGCTGGAGGCAACCTCCAGCCCCGTGTCCTCGTTTTGGTATCCAGATTCTTCGGGTAGGTTTTGATTTATTACCTAGCTGAAGATTTTCCACCAATTCCATTCTTTTTCTGGGGCTTAGTGATTTAACACCATCTACCCCAGCCGTTTTCTTCCCTTGATTGTCCTGTGTTACTTTCCTGACTGCGATTGCTTTGCTTGACCATGAGCTAATCAGAAGTCTTTGGAGTCTGCGAACTACTTTGACATCTCCACGCTCAGAAGCTTGATAAATTCTTTTTTGAAGCTTGAATACTTTCTTTTCTAGCTGATGCCAGGGGAGTGTATTCCATTCATACATCGGTTTTACCGTGTTCATGACTTTACTTTTACTACAGACTTTATCTTTCATCTCACCGTGAGTCCGTCAGCCTATCTTGGACATTACTCCAAGCATTCGCTTCTGACTCTATCCTTCCCTGATAAGGCTTGCGCTGGTTACTACTCAACTTATTCGACCAAGATGAGAGCCTTAAGAGGGTTACATCGTTCCTAAGCTTCGTTGGTTTCTAATCTTAGAGTCTTCCTATTCGCCGAGGGTATTGTCTGGATGCCAAAGTAAATGGATCGATCCTTACTTCTTTTTAATAGACAACCTAGATTATCTATTCCTAACCCTTTGAACTTTTGTTCCCAGCCTATCAACCTGTTTTGGCTGGTTTGGTATTACGACGATTCAGACGGAAGTTCGTCACCTACTCATAATTAGCTGCTTCGATGGGATTCCCAATCAGGTTTTGAGTTACCACCTTTTAACATCCCGCTTCACTAATTCGAGTTACCATCTCAAATCAGTGGGGATGCGCTTTCACCCTTGCATCTAGGGGGTTGGACTTGGGTTATTCCCTCACCAACACGAATCTTAAGTTGTCAGATTGTTAATTTTTATTACTTTCGTAATTTCCTCAACAATCAGCCGTTTATCCCTGAGTATTATTACTCATTTAAAACGAACGATTCGCACCAATCCAGTACCAATCTGTTCCTTTGGTATTTTTACCAGGGCCATCGTGAATGCAAGCTACAGGACAAGCATCAACGCAATCTGCGACTCCTTCACAGGTTTCAGTGATAATAGTATGGGGCATAATCAGTTCTCCTTTAAGTTTTGTTACAGATTAGTCTGTGTCTGAAATTTTAACAAACTTCTTCTTCCAGCTTAAGATACCTGTATCGCCATCTAAGATAACTGGTTGTCCTACTGGTAGGGCAGCATTAGCTCCATCGTGTCCAAAAGGCAGATCATATACTAAAGGAATTTTCAGATCCTCAAAGCGATCGCGCAATACTTCTGAGATTGTCCAACTAATATTACCTGGGTAAGGTTCACAACGACTAAAACGACCTAAAGCAACACCTTTAATCTGTTGAAATAAACCCATCATCCGCCACTGGGTTAACATTCGATCAATACGATAAGGATACTCAGTCACATCTTCCAAGGCTAAAATTGCGCCTGTCAAGTCTGGCTGTGCAGTGGTATGTAATAAATGGGTAGCTACGGTCAAATTAGCTGGTAATAAAATCCCTGAAGCCTGTCCTCCTCCTCCTGGTTTGCCCTGTAACGGTTCAATTTTACCTGTTTCAAGATAATTAAACAGTCTGGCAATCGCCCAATCTGGTTCTGTTGCCAAAGTTGTTAATACTGGTGCATGGAGGCTAGTAATATCGACTCTGGCTAAACTCCATAACAGACTAGTAACGTCAGAAAAGCCAATTACCCATTTGGGTTGAGTCATCAAAGATTCTGGAGAAGATGAGGGCTGTGATTCCTTTTGTTGCCAATTCCAATCTTCTAATAGCCTGGCTCCACCATACCCGCCTCTAATACCAATAATTGCTTTACATTCTGGATTATGCCAAGCTGCTGCTAAGTCTTCTCGACGCTGGCGATCGCTACCTGCTAAATAACCACAACAGGATTGATAATTTTTACCTAATTCAACTCGATATCCCCGCTTTTTCCAGATGGCGATACCTTGCTCTAAAGCTACTGTTTCTTTAAGTGCGCCACTAGGAGCAATTGCCATTACTAGATCTCCTGGGACTAGCCAAGGTGGTAGTTGAAATGATTTGACCGCTGAGTGAGGTGAGCTTTGCATGGCTAAATTGCTTGATTGTCAAGATTAATTGACTTTAAGATCGGCAAAATAGTCAAATTGTTGCAACAAAAATTTAAATTGGCTAAGATAAATGTAATGAATCTTAATGAGGTCATAACTGATGGAAAACCAAGAAAATAAATTTGGCTTTACCCAATTTGCAGAAAACTGGAATGGTCGTTTAGCTATGCTAGGCTTTGTTATTGCTGTTGCTACTGAATACTTTACTGGTCAAGGTATTCTTGGTCAGCTAGGAATTATGTAGACTGAGCAATTGTCTAACTAGATAGACCGTTAATTGCACTAATCAATTAAATATTTTTTAAACATGAAGAGAGCTTGGATAAACAATTAACTGTTTACCAGGCTCTCTAATTATTGGAAGTAAGAAATAGGAAGTAACAAGCTAAGAAGCTCAGAGCTTAAAAACAGTAATTAGTAATTAGTAATTAGTAATTAGTGATAAATTTAGTCAAGAAAATAAGGGATTAAGAAATAACAGATATAACTATTAATAACTGTCATTAAAGCCACAAATAGGACGGCTTTGGCTTCAGTGAAATTTAATAATTGAACATAACCAATATATAAAGTTAGTATGCTATAGGTAATTCCAAATAGTGTCAAAGGAATCATTAATGGAAAAAATGATAAGGGAAAAAATCCTATTAAGACTGAAATAAAAGCTAAAGGTGCAATAGTAGTTCCAGAGATAAAAATATCGGTAGCAAAATCTCCTCGACGATGAAATAAACAACGCATGAAACTACTAGTAATTATTAAAGTCACAAAAGGAATTGTACAGATTAAAAATAATTGCCAAACAGATGATTCTAATGGTAGTCCTGTCATGACATAGCTAACAATAAAAAATAAGCTAGAAAATACACCATAGATAATCCCAACTGACTTTAATTGTTGACTATTTAAACGAGAAAATGCAGGTAATAAACCCCCTCCAGGGTTAAAAAAAGATAAACTCAAGGTCATGAGAAAATCGTGCAGTAAATTATCAAATCTGCTAAGAGTTCGCTGATTATGAGTCAATTCGTTAATTATTTTTTGGCTACGACGATAAGCTTCGTGATTTTTTTGTAGACGGAACAATTGAGCTGCTCTAGACAAATCTTCGATCGCCGAGGAAACTATTTCTAATTCTTTATAAGCCATGCCTCGATAATAATATGCTTGAGGATAATTACTATCTTGAGCGATCGCTAAATTATAAGATTCAATTGCTGGCTGAGTATAACCCAAGCTATAACGCGCCCGTCCTTGGTAATAATGAGCTTTCGCAACTTTCGGATTAATGCTAAATACTTCATAGCAATCATCTAAAACACCTTGGTTATCACCCATTTTGTAGCGTATTTCACATCTTTTGAGATAAGCATCAATAAACTGCGAATCTCGCCGAATCGCTTGAGTATAGTTATCAAGTGCTTGACGATATTCTTTCTTTTGGGCGTGTTGAGTACCCCGAACATAAAAATCTTGGGCTGTTCTAAGATTAACAGTAGTTGGTCGCTGCTGATGTTGATTGGTCGTCTGCCTGTTTTCCTCTGAGGGCATACGGCGATCATAACGTCGACGCTTAGTAGTGTCTGACAATACATCATAGGCATGGGAAATCTGTTTAAACTTTTCTGCCGAAACAGGATCGCCTGGATTTAAATCAGGATGATACTGACGAGCCAAACGACGAAAAGCTAGTTTGATCTCTTTTAAAGTCGCGCTTTGAGATACCCCTAAAGTTAGATAGTAATTTTCTTCGTAATTCTCTACCCTTGCCATTGATTTTTATTGTTTTCTTTGATCGTCAACGCTAACTATTTTGCTTAATAGCACTGTACTCAATGCAGTGTTAAATTCAACCAAATTCGGATATTTGATGTTTTTTTAGATTTAGCTTACCTATCTTAATTAAATATTAAGTAAAATAAATTTTTTCTTTTCATCATCATAAATTAAGAGGTTAATCTAGAAAAGCGTAATTTTAAATTTTAACCAACCTAAAATTGATTTTCATGAAATATAGTATAGTTATATTGTATTTGATAAGCAAATTAAGTATAAATACGTATAATTTTAAAAATTAGGTATACTTTCTATACGTACTGTTAAGCTGAATTTGAAGATTTCGCTTGGTCACGTGCAAGTAACTAAAGTATATTATTGAAACCTTGTATAGATGCTAAGAATCGCTGCTAGTAAGTATCATGACTAGTGTGGATTGCTTGAAATCTGTTTATATTAACTGATTGTTATAAATATTGTATTTAATGCTATATGCAAACTTTCTTTATTGTCTGGATTGGGCAGTTGATCTCGGTGTTAGGTTCTAAACTAACAGAATTTGCCTTGGGGTTTTGGATTTTAGACCAAACATATCAAGATACAGGGACAATCACCCAATTTGCTTTGACCATATTATTTATGTATCTCCCCAAGGTGATTATTTCCCCTTTGGCTGGAGTATTAGTAGATCGCTGGAATCGTCGCTCGGTGATGATTATGAGCGATTTAGGGACAGGAATAGTAACTTTCGTGGTGCTGTCTCTAGTTTGGTCAGATAATTTGGCAGTTGGGTATATTTATCTCGCCTTGATAATTTCATCTAGCCTTAATGCTTTTCAACAGCCAGCCTATATGGCTGCGATCGCGCAACTAGTGCCAGCGAAAAATCTCAGTCGTGCCAATGGTATGGTACAGGCTTCTTTTGCGATCGCCAAAATCGCTGCACCAGCGATCGCAGGCTTGTTAATGAAGTTTCTCGGTTTAGAAACAATTCTAAGTATAGATATTGCGACCTTTGTGATTGCTATTATGGCGTTAGTTACGGTTAAATTTCCTGAATTTAAACGTTTTGCTAAAACCAGACGCAAAGTTATCAATCAAGTTGTATCTGATGCGGTAGCTGGCTGGAACTATATTGTTCTGCGACCAGGATTAATCCGTCTAGTGTGTTTTATTGCGATTAGCTACTTCACTATGGGAATGTTAGAGGTAGTTCTTTGGCCCTTGTTATATCAACCAGGATCTACCGATCAATTGGGGATAGTGTTGTCTGTTGGTGGCTGTGGAATGCTTCTAGGTAGTGTCTTGATGAGTGTTTGGTCTGGCCCAAAAAATCGTGTTCGAGCAATTATTGGTTTTGTTGGTTTTCAAGGGATAATCGTTTTAATAGGTGGTTTAAAAGTATCTCCTATTATTTTGGCAATAGGAATATTTGGCTATTTGTTTTCACAGCCAATCATTGTTAGCTGTAATCAGGCTATTTGGCAGAGTAAAGTTCCTACACGCTTACAGGGTCGAGTTTTCGCCTTACAACAAACCTTAGAGCGATCGCTGGCTATCTGTGCTTACTTGCTAGCCGGCCCTTTAGTCGACAATGTCTTAAATCCTTTGATGAGTGAAGGTGGAATAATAGCTCAAATTATTGGCAAATTTATTAATATTAATACAGGGATGGGTCAGGGAGTTACTTTATTATTGGTATTACTAGGAATAGTGAATTTAATGGTAGTGGCGATCGCCTACAAAGAACCACGCTTGCGACATCTGGAAACAGAATTGCCTGATCGTAATCAGTTTAATCAGACCAAAACTACTGCTGCTTGATTTTGTTTTAATTTTTTTAAAGACATAAAGCTTAGAGCTTTCATAACCTTTAGATTGCCATAACTCGACTTCTAACGTTAAGTAATGTAACAAAATTGCAATAAATTAATGGTTCATCCATATGGGTAAATAGATGAACTTACAAAGTGAGATTGATCATGTTTGTATTTTACGCTGTTTACCACAACTACAATCTGTTTTGCAGACTAGTTTTGTTTGTGAAAGATTAAAAGCGATCGCTCACTGTAATTCCTATAGTTTCCGAGCGATCGCTTTTTTACCAATTACTAATAACTGTAGTAATTTTGAATTAAATTGTGCAAATAGTCTAAATAACAGCCACTCTTAAGTTCAAGAAAAATAATGAAATGAGTTGATAATTACCTCTCAGACAAAGAAAAAGGATTGAAACAAAGGAAATAATTTTTCGTTTTTTTTCTTAAAAGGAGAGGTCTTAAACCGAATTAATTAATAATTATCAATTGTCAATTATCCATTGATAAAGTACTTGGCTGATTTAACTGTAAACATACTTTCAAGTAAGGAGCAAAAATCATGACATCTATTCAGACAAGCGCAACTTCCCATGCCAAACCAGAAGCAATATTTGGTCAAGTAATTAATTTAACTTATTCAAGAAATAGTAACAATTTGACAGAGCTTACAATTCAAGATTATGACGATCCTAAAAAAATTTTTATTTTTGCTCTTGAACCTGATTTAAACATTGAGCTTAAAATGATGAAGATAACTAACTTAAATGATTTTCAAGTCAGACTTCAAGAAGCTTTTAATTATCAATATTTCGTAAATATTAGTTATCAAAATGAGCAAATAAATTCTTTGGTATTAGTTACATATCGTAATGAAAATTTTAGAAAAGAAGAACCATGTGCAGGATTTTCTAGCGGCTCAGGAAGAATATTTGCAAGCCAATGTTGTGCTAGTACTTGCAGTCCTAAACGTTGGTGATGAGCCAGAGGGTTTATCTGTTTGATACGATTGAAAAACTAAATAGCAAAGAAATTTGGTTGTGAAACTCCCTGTTAACAGTTTTGATCTTTTACTTAGTATTGTGTTTGGCTTGTTTGTTAACAACAATTTAGCAACAGCCCAATCTATCCAAACCGATGGCACAACACCGACTCAAGCAGCTAGTTGTTCTGACAATTGTATTATCGAGGGTGGATTGCAACAGGGAAACAACCTCTTTCATAGCTTTGAGAGGTTTAATGTTGATGCTTCCGCGACAGTTCTCTTTCAAGATCCTGGGGTGACAAATATCTTAAGCAGGGTTACTGGCAATGAACTGTCTGAGATCTTAGGTACTCTTGGTGTCAGTGGTGGAGATGCTAATTTATTTTTGATTAACCCCAACGGAATCATCTTTGGGCAAGATTCCAGCTTAGATCTTAACGGTTCTTTCTTTGCTACTACGGCAGATGGAATTCAGTTTGGTGAGCAGGGTTTATTAGATACTACTGCCAATCAAATACCTCTGTTAACTATCAATCCCTCTGCTTTGTCTTTTGCCGATGAAAATCAGGGAGTTATCCGCAATGAATCAACTGCTCCAACAGGTAAAAATTTTGCAGGTTTTGAAACTTTTGGTCTTCAAGTTCCTAATGACAAAAGCTTGCTTCTAGTAGGTGGAGATGTAGTTTTTGATGGAGGACGAGTTAGTAATTCTGGATCTCAAGGAGGTCGCTTAGAGTTAGGAGGATTAGCTGAAGCTGGAGAAGTTAAACTTAATTTTGCTGATATTAACGGGGGCAATATTAGCTTAAATTTTCCTGAACAGCCTCAAAAAGCTAATGTATTACTAACTAACGGAACTTATGTTGAGATATTGTTTGATGATAGAGCGGATATTGCTATTAATGCCAGGAACATAACTCTTGCAGAGAAAAGTTTTTTAGGGGTTACCATTTTTGAGAATGTAGAGGATGTAGAAATTTATAGTAACAGGGCAGGGAATATTACCCTTAATGCCACAGAAAAATTAGAATTAACTGATAGTATTATTTCCAATGTAGTAGGGCAATTAGCCCAAGGTGATGCTGGAAATATAAATATTAACACTGATTCACTCTTTATTAGCGATGGCTCTGGTATTACTGCCAGTACTTTTGGACAAGGAGATTCAGGTAACATAAATATATTATCAGATTCAGTCAATATTACTGGATTTGGTACAACTGGCTTCTCTAGTAATATTGCTACAGAAACAACAACAGATGCATTAGGTCAAGCAGGAGACATTACGGTTAATACTAATAGCTTTGTGATTGCTGATGGAGGAGTTGTCACTTCCCGAACCTCTAATGAGAGTGATGGTGGTAATATTTCCATCAATGCCAATAATTTTGAAGCTGTAAACGGTGGACAAATACTTACTTCGGCAAGCGATTCTGGTAATGCAGGTAATATTAATCTTCAAATTGCCGATAACCTTTTGCTCTCAGGCAGCGATCCTAACTTTGCAGAGCGACTAACTAAGTTTGGCGAGATTCTTACCAATGAATTTCCAGGAAATAGTGGTTTGTTTGCCAATCTGCGTCCAGAGGCTTCAGGGACGGGAGGGAATATTGAAGTCACCACAGACAGGTTAAGTATTCAAGATAGTGCAGAGATTAATGTTAGTGCCGAGGGTGCAGGGGAAGCAGGTAGTTTAAACATTGATGCTCTAGATATTACCTTAGATCACGGTAGTCTAACTGCTGAAACCAGAGTAGGCGACCAGGGTAATATTACTCTAGAAAATGCCGATACGCTCTTACTCCGCAATAATAGCCAAATTACAACCAATGCTATGGAGTCGGCTACAGGGGGAAATATTAATCTAACGGCTGATGGAATTGCTGTTTTAGATGAGAGTTCTATTACCGCTCAAGCAGTGCTAGGTCGAGGGGGCAAGATTAACATTAATAAACAGGGAATAATTTTTCAAGATCCCGATAGTCAAATAAGTGCTAATTCTCAGCAAGGAATTGACGGCACAATTACCATTAACGATATCGATGCTAATCCTACGTCAGAGGTTTTTCAAATAACCGATATTCCAATTGATGCCCAAGCGATTTTAGAGCAAAATCTTTGTAAATTTGAAGACAACAAGATTGCTGGTGGTAGTTCGTTTATTATTACTGGGCGTGGTGGCTTTATTTCTACATCCGCAGATTTAAACAATCGCGATCGCGTGGTTAACTGGGCAGATCGCGAAGATCTTCAAGTCAGTGATAATGGTACAGTAGGAGTACGTCAACGAGAAATAAAAGATACCAATGTTCAAAGTTATCCTCAGACACAACAAGCTCAAGGCTTGGTAGTTGCCCCTGATGGCAGTAAGTGGTTAACCGCTAATGTCTCCAAGACAATACCCCAGAATTCCCCAACTGAACATCCAGATTGCAGTGATCAGAAACGATGAAGGATGAAGGATAAAGTAATAAGTAACGAGTAACGAGTAACGAGTAACGAGTAACGAGTTAAAAACAATGCTAGTACGAAAACTGCAACAGGTAGAAGAATTTACTGCTGGTGACGGTACTATTTTACGAGAATTACTGCATCCAAATAAGCAATCTCTAGAATTACGCTACAGTCTTGCTCATGCGGTTGTACCCGTTGGACAGACTTCTCTTGTTCATGCTTTAACTACTTCAGAAGTTTATTATCTTTTGAGTGGTAAAGGCGAGATGCATATTGATAATGAAGTTCAGCTAGTAGAAGCAGGAGATGCTATCTACATCCCACCTAATGCTAAACAATTTATTTCTAATTGCGGGAATGAACCCTTAATTTTTATTTGTATTGTCGATCCTGCTTGGCAAAAAGAAGACGAAACAGTTTTTGAACCACTTGATTCCTAAAATCTTATAAACCTTATATTTTGTGAATTATTTATTTCTGTTTCTTAATTTTTTTGTTCTGTGTCCCTTTCAGAAATAACACGAGTACAACACCAGTCTGTCGGTAAAGCGGAAGGCCAACCCATACGAATAGCTTCAGGACAAATAGTCATTACCGTCAACTGACAATCTATTAATTGAAAGCCTTCTTTTTTACACTGTTTTAAACTGTGCTTTAAAATGGTATCATCTCTAAATTCAATCGTATTGTTGCATTGAATACAAACAACATGATGATGATGATGAGGATAAGGTTGATTTAATTCGTAATGCTTGTGTCCTTCTGCTAGTTCCAATTCTCGCAGAATACCCATACGCGCCATGAGCTTAACACTACGATAAATTGTAGATAAGCTAATGGATTCTCCTCTTTTGGTGACGAGAGCGTGTAGTTCTTCTGCACTTAAATGATTACCTTTAGGTAAATTTTGAAAGACGTGCAGAATTTTCTCTCTTTGAGGAGTCATGCGCCAGCCTCTGGAATTGAGTTCGGCTTTTAAGGAAGATGCCGTGTAGTGAGCCATACCAGTCTTTTATCAATTATTTGTTGCTTATTGACAATGATAATGTTCTTACGTAACCTTTGCAATAAAGTTTAGTTACAGAATTTTTAGAACACATATTCTAAAAACCCCTCATGTCTATATGTTATCAATTTGTCAATCAACTGGGAGGAACTAACCAAGCCCAAATGGGCAGAGGAACATTCCTTAACACGCCATACACCAAACAAACACTGATGATAGCTATTATTTGTTTGTTTTTGTGCTGAATAGTATATAGATTTATGCCATAAAAATACCTTAAAAAACTGGGTAAAATCCAATAAACAAAATAAGGCAAGCTGATAATTAATAAAGGATTAAATCTTAAGGCAGATTGCCAATTACCATGTAGTAATTGATGTAAACTTCGGAATGTACCACAGCCTACACAATAAAAATTACCCCAGCTCCTAGATAAACTGGGTGGATAAAAATTTTTAGAATCAGCTGGATCAAAACTATATAAAACTATAATTACGAAAGTTGCTAAACAATATAATATTATTAATTGACTTTTCTTTACTGATAGCATAGGTACATCACACAAATAAATACAGTGGATTTTGAGACTTAAGTATAGTTACTGAAGACAAAAAAGTTCCTGAACAAGCAAAATAATTAGTTGGAAAAGTAATAGTTCTTTAAATATATTATTACTGTGTTAAATTTAGCTGGGATAAAATTATGACGAATCCTCAAAATGGTAATGCTAATGGTAAAAAGATTGCTTGTGGTATCTGTGGGATTCTCTTAGGATGTTTTGGAATTCACAAATTTATTCTAGGTTATACGACAGAAGGTTTAGTTATGTTATTGGTGAGTGTTTTAACTTGTTTCATTGCTTCGCCTGTCATGGGAATAATTGGCTTAATTGAAGGAATTATGTATTTAACTAAATCTGATGAAGAATTTTATAATACCTATATTGCCTCAAAAAAATGTTGGTTTTAATTATCATTAATGCTAAAAAATAAACGTACTTATAGTAAAATTTTATTAGCTGTATCAGGAGCAGTTTACCTAACTACTTTTTCCAACTTAGATATTAATATATTTTTAAAAGGTTATGTTGCCATTATACCAATACAAATAGTGGCATTTGCCTATGCAATCTATTTAGTTTTTTTACGGAAACAATAAATGTAAATAAATGTAAATTCAGAGGATGCCTTTGGTAGGCGTAGCGATCGCCAATATCTGTAATCATCTTTTTTTCCCTGTAGAGTAAAAACCGTCTTGAAAATTACGGTAACAACTTGGAGAATCTTAGGCATAATAGAAAATGGAGAGATGCAAATGAATGATATGCCAGATATAACCCCACAATATCCCGACTCCTATAGTCAAGAAGATATTCAGCAAATTTTACAACTAGCGATCGCTCGTCATCATACTGACGATGAATTAAGTCGTCAACAACTATGGGAAATTGCTGCCGAGTTAGATATCAACAATGCTACGATTCAAGCTGCTGAAAGAGATTGGTTAGAAGAAAAAGCGATCAACCAGCAGCGTCGAATTTTTGATTTACATCGCCGTCAAAAATTTAAACAGAAATTGACCAAATACGCGATCTTTAATATATTTTTAGTTTCTCTTAATTTAATTACGGCTGGCACTCTCTCCTGGTCTTTATATATTTTGCTATTTTGGGGATTGGGTGTAGCTTTAAGTGGGTGGAAAGCTTATCAATCGCAGGGGGAAGAATATGAACGAGCTTTCCAAAGATGGAGTTTCCAAAATGAAGTTAAGCAGACTGTAGTTACAGTCTGGTCGAAGTTACAAAAAGCTTGGCAGGCGTAGACAAATAAGTAATCAGTAATCAGTAATCAGTAATCAGTAATCAGTAATCAGTAATCAGTAAT
>CAYMWC010000049.1:23830-27411 GCA_964393695.1 uncultured Pleurocapsa sp. | reverse complement strand
GCCAAATTTAATCAGTAATTATTTATGTCAGAACGAGAAGAGATTCGCCATTTACTGACTATCGAAGATAGAAAAGGGAAAAAAACTTATCAATTAGAAGCAAAAACCTATTCTTTGGGTCGAGATATTAGTAATTCAATTGTGCTTGATGGTTCATCAATTTCCCGACAGCACGCAACTATCTTGCGTATTCCTTCAACAAATGACGATCGCTCTTATTTTCGCATTGTCGATGGCAGTTTTAATGGCAAACGCAGTACTAATGGGATTGTAATTAATGGTCGTAAGTGTTTTTCTAGAGATCTTAAACACGGAGACAAGATTGAGTTTGGCAATCAAATCTTTGCTAAATACTATACTCTGTCTAATTTATTAGACTCGGAATTTGCTCAACTTAATCCACTGGAAGATGTTTCTAGTTTTTTAGCTAAAAGTACTAATTTACATCAAACTTTTATTGCCCCCCAAAATGATTCTGTCGAGGCTAATGATATTGCCTTAGCACGTCTAGCTTCTTTTCCCGAATTAATTCCCAATCCGATTATTGAAATCAATTTACAAGGAAAAATTACCTATCTCAATCCTGTAGCAATTCGTCAGTTTCCGCAATTAAAAGCCAGGGGAATTGAACATCCAATTTTGTCAGACTTTCCCGATTTGGTTCATCAGCAAGCAGCAAATTCTTTTACCCGCGAAATTTATTTAAATAATGCTGTCTTTGAACAATCGATACATTATCTACCTCAAAGTGATTTAATTAGAATTTTTCTGACAGATATTACTGAACGTCAGCGAGCAGAACAAGAAAGAGAACAACGCGATCGCTTATTACAAGAAGCAATTGTAGCTCAAGATCTCAACTTTAATCAACGTCTTCAGCATCTACTCAAAATAGGGTGTGAATCTTTCAATCTAGAAGTTGGTTTTGTCAGCAAAATCGAGCAAAATTACTTACAAAAACAAGCTATTTATTATCAAAACAAGCCTAATTCCTGTTTAAACTTGATTGAAATTCCCCAAAAGTGCGATCGCCAACCTTGGCAGTCAACCTTGGCAACCAAAGCAGCGATTTATTTATTAGATGGAGAGATAGCAGATTCTAGCTTTAAATCTTTAAAAACCTATTTTGCTAAAAGCATCGTCGTAGCAGGACAAGTTTACGGTATCCTTGGTTTTCTTAGTAGTACATCGCGAGAGTCGGTTTTTACCCAAGCACAACAAAAACTCTTAAAAATCATGACTCAATGGTTGGGAAGCGAAATCGAACGTCAGCAAATTCAAATTCGTCTAGAGCAACAATATTCAAAAACAGTTTTACTTAAATATATCACCGAAGAAATTCGTCAAAGTCTAGATATACAGCAAATAGTTCAAACGACAGTCGAGCAAGTTGGGACAGCTTTTGGAGTTAATCGTTGTATTATTCATCGCTATTTACCAGGTGCGACTCCTAAAATTCCCTGTGTGGCAGAATATTTAACCCATGATACTCTCTCAATGCTAGAGCAAGAAGTTCCCCTTGTTGGTAATCTGCACGCTCAAAAAGTTCTTAATCAAGAGCAAGTCGTGGTTACTGATGATACTAATCAAGAACCTTTACTACAAAACGTTATTGATGTTGTTCAACAACTACAAATTATCTCCATGTTGGCAGTACGTACATCTTATAAAGGACAGATTAATGGCATAATTGCTCTTCATCAATGCGATCGCCAGCGTCATTGGCAACAAGATGAAATTGAATTACTAGAAGCTGTGGCTGCTCAAGTAGGAATTGCTTTAGGTCAAGCACAATTATTAAAAAAAGAAACTTTACAAAAAAGCCTTTTAACCAAACAAAATCAACAGCTAAATGCTGCTAAAAAAGCTGCTGAAGCAGCAAATCAGGCAAAAAGCCAGTTTCTTGCCACAATGAGTCATGAAATTCGCACTCCTATGAATGCGGTAATTGGGATGACAGGATTATTGCTTGATACTGATTTAGATGAGCAACAAAAAGAGTTTACCGAAACTATTCGTAATAGCGGAGAAGTTTTACTCACCCTAATTAACGATCTACTTGATTTTTCTAAAATTGAGGCGGGAAAACTTACCTTAGAAACCTATTGTTTTGAACTTCAAACCTGTATTCAAGAAGCAGTAGATTTAGTTTCATCCCAAGCGCGTGTCAAAGGCATCAAATTAATCGTTCGACTAGACTCATCAGTTCCTCAAATGATCGTTGGGGATATGGCGCGACTGCGACAAGTTTTAGTTAATTTAGTTGCTAATGCTGTTAAGTTTACTGATTCAGGACAGGTTGTCGTGTCTGTGTCGGTAATAGAAACTTTATTTAAGGCAGACAAACCAATCTCTAAACTACAATTTATGGTCGAAGATACAGGGATTGGTATACCAGCAGCCAAACAACAATATTTATTCCAATCATTTAGTCAGGTAGATGCTTCGACTAAACGTCAGTATGGTGGCACTGGCTTAGGGTTAGCAATTTGCAAACAATTGGTAGAGTTAATGGAAGGTAAGATCTGGGTAGAAAGTCATGGTTGCGTGACTGGCGATTACCCTAAGTCCTACGGACTTGCTCCGCAAACGGGTACGCTGAGTCCTGCGGACTTGCTTCGCAACCGCAATGAGGCGAAGCCGACGCTACGCGATCGCGATCCTAAATGGCAAGCTGCACTAACTAATCAAGAACTAATAGGCTCTAGATTCTACTTCACAATTTCTGTCGAGTCTGCTTTCTCTTGCGTTTTGCCTAAGAGTTCTCAGCCGTTACCGTTGTTAATTAACACGACAGAGAAAAAAACCTTACGCATCTTACTAGCTGACGACAGTAGTATCAATCAAAGAGTCACTTCCTTGATGTTAGAAAAATTGGGTTATCGAACCGATTTAGTCAGTAATGGTTTGGAAGCAGTTGAGGCGGTAGCACAAATACCTTATGATGTGGTGCTGATGGACGTAGAAATGCCTGAGATGGATGGGCTGACAGCTACAAATACGATTTTAACTAAAACATCGGCTCAATCTTGTCCCTATATCATTGCTTTAACAGCTTATGCCCTTTCAGAAACCCGCAATCAATGCTTACAAGCAGGAATGAAAGATTTTTTGGTTAAACCAATTCGCTTAGAAGATTTAGCTTTAGCATTACAACAAGCGACTAAAGTTATTGTTGAAAAGCAAGAGTCAGCAGTCAGCAGTCAGCAGTCAGCAGTGGAAGAGGCAAAAGCTGCTCAAAAATTACTATCCACAAAAGAAAATGCGAGTTTACCAACCCCAACAGAAACAGCAATCTTAGACCACCAAGTCCTGGACGATTTACGTAGTTTAGCAGGAGCAAAGGCAAAAACTTTCTTAGCAGGTATCATTGGACAATATTTTGAAGATAGTCCTAAAAAGCTGCAAGGAATTCAACAGGCAATAGATAATCAAGATGCGACAGCATTGCGTCAAGCTGCTCATGGTATGCGCTCTAGCAGTGCTAACTTAGGAGCGATCGCCGTCGCCGATCTCTGCAAACAATTAGAAGATTTAGCTCGCTCAGGAACAACTCAAGGAAGTTCAACCACAATGGAACT
>CAYMWC010000049.1:0-23730 GCA_964393695.1 uncultured Pleurocapsa sp. | reverse complement strand
GATGCAATTCCCCAGGTTTTAAATACTATTCGTGAATGGATACAAGCTTCCAGGATATTACTATATCAAGGAGATCTGCAAAATTATGTTGAGTCTGTCGCCGTGGGATATTCAGTAACAAAAGATTTTTCGACCACAGACGTTAATTTAATGGCGGAATATAGGGAACAATATCAACAAGGAAAAACTATTGTGATTGAAGATATTTCTCAAGCAGACTTGCCATCTGCTGTAATCACACAGTTAAAACAATTAAACACTAAAGCTATGTGTGTTGTTCCGCTCAAAAAAGGAGACCAATTAGGCTTATTAGTCATTCACTTCTCCCAGATTTTTCCTTCAGATCAATTACTTTTAAACCGATTGTCAGATTTAGGCAACCTCTTAGCAATAGCAATATCATAATGGAAGATAGAGAATTTGACCTTCTAGTTCTCCATCAAGGCTACACGACAAGAGAAGAATAATATCCTCAATAACCCTTCCAATAGGAGCATCTGAAGTAACTTCGATAACTCCTGGCATTGGTTTGCCTTCTGCTATACGTTCGTAAGCATAGCGAGTGATTGTCGCTACATCATGAGTAAGCAATATTCGGTCGTCTTGAGCAGACCATTCTAGAACAGTTGGATCGTTTTTACCAGATAAGCCAACATCTTGGACACGAACAATATCGATATCTGGCTGTCGACGTAGTAAACCTCTGATGATGGTATTGTCAAAATTTTCATCAGCTAACAACTTCATGCAGATTTTTCACTCTTGCGAGCAAGTAATCGATTTCGTAATTCCTGTGGATCGAATTTTGCCTCATTCATTTGGCGAACTTCTTGAGCTTGCTTGTGACGCTGTTGTAAATATGCTTCAACTTCCTGCTGATGATTTAAGTAAAATGCAATAGTGGCGTACACATCAGCTAGCTTTAGTGATGGATAGCGAGAGAGAATTTCTTCAGCCGTCATTCCTTGCTTAAAGGCAGCGACAACAGTATCTAAAGTTACACGAGTTTTACTTATTTGCACTACACCATCAGCATTTGTTTCTAAAGGAGCAGGTTCAGCAACAATTATGAGAGTCATAAGCTGTTACACATTTAGTAATACTTTATGATATCAAATCTTGATTTTTTTAATCCTATTTTTGAATGAGTTATTATTGTGCTTTTAGTTTTATACTCATCGAATTCACGTAAAATCAATTATGGCAAAGCGATCGCTCAAAGCATCTCCCTCTGGAATCGAACAAGCTAAAAAAGCTTTTGAGCGCACTTGTTGGACACAAGAGTACTTAGCAGCAGAGGTAGGTTTATCCACCCGTCAGTCTGTCTGGAAATTTTTTGCAGGTAAACCCATCGAACGTCACATTTTTATCGATCTTTGTTTCCAATTAAGTTTAGATTGGCAGGATATTGCCGACTTACCCCCCTTACCTCCCAGAGATATTACTGAAGCCAAACCGACAGTATCTTTAGCTACAACTGCCTCAGAATCACATCAGCTAGTCACTCAGACGCGATCTTCTATTGATTCCAGTTTCTGGAAAGCGCAAATACAAGGACAAATTGAAGCTCAATGTGGCACAATTCAGTCTTTCTTTGAATTTGCCCAACCTTTGGCTCTCGACAATATTTATACCAACCAAAATGTCTTGACTCGCCTCACTAATCAACGCTGGTTGGAAATATCCGATCTGCAAAATTCTCATCAGCGTCTAGGATTAGCCGACCTTAATCTAGAAACTATTCCTGCTCTTGAGGCTGTAACCAATCACAATAAACTGGTTTTATTGGGAAAACCAGGCGCAGGTAAAACTACTTTCGTACAACATCTCGCCCTTCAGTGTATCAGAGGTAATTTTAAACCTGACTGTATTCCTGTAGTTATTTTCTTAAGAACTTTTGTCGTTCAAGCTAAAGAATGCCAGGATTTTAGTTTGCTAGGTTATCTCGAACGCTTTTGGCATAACTACAATTTGTCCTCAGAACAAATAACTACTCTGCTACAACAAGGTAAAGTTTTAATACTCCTCGATGGATTAGATGAAATTCCCTCAGAATACGAACAGTCAATTTTCCAACAAATTCAACAATTTTCTCAGCTTTATTATCAAAATTCTCTTGTTATTACTTGTCGGCTAGCTGGACAACAATATCGCTTTGACGGTTTTACTTATGTGGAATTAGCCGACTTCAATCCTACTCAAGTAGAAATTTTTGCCCACAAATGGTTTATAGCCACTGCTAAGGATGCTCAAACTGGACAGACTAAAGCTCAACAATTTCTTGAACAATTACAATATAAAGATAATCAAGCAATTCGGGAGTTAGTTACCACTCCGATTCTGTTAAATTTAATTTGCTCCGTTTTTCAAGAACGTTTATCTTTCCCCGATAAACGAGCTAGATTGTATCAAGAGGGATTAGATATCTTATTAGTACGTTGGGATCGCTCCCGAGGAATAGAACGCGATCGCGCTTACCATAATCTTTCTTTACCCAATAAAATTAAACTTCTCAGTCAAATTGCTGCGGTCAATTTTGAGCAGGGTAATTATTTTTTTGAGACTAACCAACTTTTACAAATAATTGCTGATTATTTAGTAACTTTATCTAACTTCCCAAGCGATCCAGAAACTCTCCGCTTGGATAGTGAAGCAATTTTAAGAGCAATTGAAGTTCAGCATGGGTTACTGATAGAAAGAGCCAGAGGAATTTACTCTTTTTCCCACTTAACTTTTCAAGAATATTTGACTGCTAGAAAAATAGTTTCTAGTCCCAATTCCCAGGAGTTAAATCATTCTCTACAACAGTTAGCAACTCAAATCACTAATTCTCAATGGCATGAAGTAATTTTATTGACAGCTAGCATGCTACCAAGTGCGGATTACTTGATGCAGCAACTTAAAACCCAAGTCGATTTGATTTTAGCTGAAGATTCTCAATTACAAGAGTTTTTGCAATTTATTGACCAGAAAACCCAAACTTTATCTGTACCCTACAAACCAGCAGCAGTCAGAGCTTTTTATTTCAGTCTGTTTCATAATCGCGATCTGAACTTGGCGATCGCTCTAGATTCGCAATTAGCCCAAAAATTACCTAACGATCTAGCTTTAGACTTAGCCTTAGAACGGGCTTTTAGTTTAGCTTTATCTTTGGTTAAACATCCCGATATTAAACAAATTCTTAACTTCAGTTTTTCCTTGGAATTCGAGTCTAATTTGCTGATTTCATTAGACATAAAACAAGCTCTCAATGACCTAAAACAAGAATTACCTGAGCCTAGCAAAGGTAAAGAATATCTATTAACTTGGTGGTCTAATAATGGTAAGGATTGGCTCAAAAAGTTTCGTCAGACAATCAATGAATATCGTTATGACAATATTGATTGTGATTTTAACTCTTATCAACAAGAATTATTACACAAATACTATGCAAGTAATAAATTTTTACTTCAATGCCTTGATGGTAATTTTAATCTGACTTTGGCTACACGAAAAACAATTGAAGATAGATTTTTAACTAACATTCCACAGTTTTAATTTCTATCAAATCAAATTATTTGAGGACTTGGCAGAACTTTATTAGGGTGTTTCTCTGGCTAAAACTCGTATTTCCTCTTTTAGCGATCGCTCTTGTGACATTGATATTTAACGCCGTGTCCAACTAATGTTAATTGTTGATTTATAGAAGCGGTTTAACTTCAGTCAGATTTACATCATAAAAAAATAATTAATTATGCTCAAGGTAAAAAACAAATCCCAGTTTTATTTTCTTAGTTCAGCAATTGCAATTAGTATTTTTGTATTATTTATCTCTAGCAGTCTGCGTCATGCTTTGTTTCAATCCAGCTTTGATCTAGCTATTTTTGACAATGCTGTGTATTTAATCAGTCAAGGACAAGAACCCTGGGTTAGTTTTAGAGGCTTACATATCTTAGGAGATCATGCAGCTTGGATACTGTATCCTATAGCTCTACTATATAAAATTTATCCAGATATTCATTGGTTATTTTTGCTCCAAGCGTTGTCTTTAGCTTTGGGTATTCTGCCAATGTGGTACTTAGCTAAAGTAGCAGGAGTAAAAGAAGCCCAAAATAAAAGCATTTCTTTAGCCTATCTGCTGTATCCGTTAATTTTTAACGTCAATTTATTTGATTTTCACCCCGAAGTAATTGCCCTTCCCGCTATTTTAGGAGCAATATTAGCGGTTAAGCTAGAGCAATTGGGCTGGTTTATTACTGCTATTGTGGTTATTTTAAGCTGTAAGGCGGTTCTAGCTTTAAGCATTGTAGCAATGGGGTTATGGCTTTTGTTGTTGGGTAAATACAGATATGGAATTATCGCTTTAATATTAGGCTTTAGTTGGTTTGCGATCGCCACTCAAATAATTATTCCCACTTTTAGCGGTACAGAGGCTGCTGCGGTAGATCGTTATAGTTATTTAGGTGATTCAGTCATTGATATTGTCAAAAATTTAGTGCTTAAACCCCAGCTAATTTTAGGCAAAATTTTTTCTGAGGGTACTTGTGAGTATCTTCTGCTACTTACTGTTCCTTTGTGGTGGGGATTATCCCTTAAGCATTTAAGCCCCATGATTGGCGCACTACCAATTTTAGCTATTAATATTCTTTCCGAAAGTTCTGCCCAGCGTAATTTAGTCCATCAATATTCTTTACCTATAGTTCCCTGGTTATTTTTAATTGTCATTATGGCAGTCAGTAACAACCAAATCTGGTTCAAAAGCCAACGTTATATTTTAATTTGGTCAGTAGTAGCTTGGTTAGCTTTGGCAAAATACGGTTATTTTGGCAGTTTGTATGTGCAATCTTGGGATACTTGGCAGGCAACTAAAACGGCAATCTCTCAAATTGATGCTCATGGTAGTGTCCTGACAACCACTGATATTGCTCCCCATCTTACCCATCGTGCTTTAGTGGGATTAACTACTTCAGAGCTAGATATTCAAGAATTAGATAAATTTAAATATATACTGCTTAATTTACGCCATCCTGGTTGGGGAAGTTCTTCGGAAATAGCTCAAAATATTTTGACCAAACTGAAGCAGACACCAAAATTTCAACTGAATTTTGAGCAAGATGATGTACTTTTATTTACTAAAAATTAGCAACAATCAATGACGATTATTTTAACCAACGACGATGGTATTGAGGCTCCAGGACTACGTGCCTTGCAACAGGCTGTTTCACAAGTTCCAGGAGACACTATTATTGTTGCTCCCAATCGCCAGTATTCTGGCTGTGGACATCAGGTTACAACCCAGCGAGGTATTAAGCTAGAGAAAAGAGCGAATACCGAATATGCCCTAGATGGTACTCCTGCTGATTGTACTCGTATAGCAATTAATCAAATAGCTACCAATACTAAACTAGTTTTATCAGGTATCAATGCTGGCGGAAATCTGGGGGTAGATGTTTATATTTCGGGTACTATCGCAGCAGTAAGAGAAGCTGCTATGCATGGTGTTCCTGGAGTAGCTATTTCTCACTGGATTAAACGCCCTTTAATGATTGATTGGGAAATTGCAACTCGTTGGACAAGTAAAGTGTTACAAGATTTATTATCTCGTACTATGCCTCCCAACAGCTTTTGGAATGTTAATTTACCCCATTTAGAACCAGAACAGCCTGAACCGAAAATTATCTTGTGTGAACCAAGTATCGATCCTTTACCTGTAAAATTTGAAGCTCAAGGCGATTTATATCATTATCAGGGAGAATATGCCCAGCGCGATCGCACGCCTGGAACAGATGTAGACGTTTGTTTTGGCGGTAATATTGCGGTAACTTTAATTAGGCTGTAGTGTTTTTAATTAGGGCATCCTGGACTTTGGGGGGTAATTGGCGCATAATTTTACCTTGTTCTCGGTCTACCCCCACTAAAGCTACTTTACCTGTGACAAATAATTCTTGTCCATCATAAGATTGAATTTCGTAATCCCAGTTAAGGCGAACACCTGTAGTTTCTATCAGACGAGCTTTGACTACTGCCGACACTCCCAAACGAATCGGTAAATGATAGCGCAAAGATAGTTCAACGACTGGTAAATCACAGCCTAGAGCAACTAAATCGGCAAATTCAATCCCAATTGAACGTAAATACTCTACCCTCGCTTCCTCCATCCAGGTTAGATATGTACCATGCCAAACAATTCCTGCATAGTCTGTGTGGTGAGGTTGAGCTTTGACTGGATATTCAAACCATCGCTGAGTTTGAGCCTGCAAGTCTTTATCTGACTCAATAGCTGAGGTGGGTAATTTGGGTAACCGAGGAGATTGTTTTGATTGATCTGTCAATTTACTTACCTTTTAGTGAATGGTTTAAAGCGGTGTCATTGATGACGATTAAGCTATTAGCCCTTCGGGTACTCCTACGGAGATGCTACGCAAATGACAGTTGCTCTTTGTTGGTTTCCAACAAGACCCCTAAAGGACTAGCTCCGCGTCGCGCACTGCCTCACTTTTAGCTATTAGCTATTGGCTTTAATTAACTACAAGGCTTACAAGGTTCTGAAATAATTCAGTACATAATGAAGCGTCTATGTAGTTACTTGAACTAAACACCCTAACGGTTTTGAAGTTATATTTTACTATATTGTAAAACCTTAACTATTGTGCTTGTAAAATATTGCTGTAGAAGTAAGCTTTCCTGCCTCCTGCCTTGACTCAACTTTTAACAGGATTTAGTCTGACTTTTGACTTTTTTCTCGACCTTAATTTAAGTGTGTAACAGCTTACTGCTAAGTGACTTTGTAGTTGTCTTAAAAGATGCGTGGTTTACATTTAGGATTTAAGATATAAATATATTTCTAGACCTCAATTATATGACCCTAACTTTGGCTATTCTAATTAACAAAGTTAAGGTCATTTTTTTTGTTGGTATTATTTTTCTTTAAATATCTAAGCAAACTTTAATTTTGGGCGTTGCTGAATCGAGGTATGATAGTCAATCGATTACTTTTATAATCTAAGGAAAAATACATTAAAAGCTAAAAGCTAAAAGCTACGAACAGTATCACTTTCTGTTTCACATTGTACCCTTGTGGTATACCTTAAATAAGCTAGGTCTAATTTTGTAGTTTGAGTAGAATGTTTTGCACCTGCTGATAAAAATCATCTCGACGATCATAATAAATTTTTAACTCGTTAAAACGATTAATAGTTAAGTTATTTTGTTGAACAATTTGCTGAGATTGATTACAATATCTTTCTGCGATCGCACGCACATCGGGCTTGAGATTACTTAGGGTTGTTTGTTGATCGCAAACTATATTTGGTGGTTGTTCATTAATTAAGGTTTTAATTTCTTGATAGACTTGTCTTCTTAAGAGTTCTACTTGATAACCTGCTTTAGCATAATTTATGGCTTCTTCAGGAGTAAATTGCTGACTATAAGCATGAACTGAAAAAGCAACAGCAGGATGGTATATTCTACCGATAATTAGTGGTTCATTTGCTTCTTCTGATTGGGGAGATTTTAGGGATATTTCAGGAATCCAGCCGTTACTTAAGCCGATCACTGCTAAAATGCTACTACTTACAATACGAATATATATTTTATTTAATTTAAGTAACGTCAAATTAACATTTAACATAATTGATCACAATTACTAGTACCAAAAAATTACTATTTATTTTGAGTTAATTCTTTGGATATAAGTTCCTCTGGCTGGTGTTAATTAGCTAAAAATTTAATTAAACTACATTTTTTCTTTACTTTTTTCTGCTATAAAAACTCAACTCTGAGACAGACGCTGAACAGCAGCACCGCCAAGTAAGCGATCTGTTTCGACTAATAAACTTGGGATTACTTCAGCGAAAGGACTTTTGGCTAAACAGGGTTGAAGATTTAATTGTGATACCTTGTCGGCTTTTGCCCCAGGAAACCAATGACTACCATTATTTAGAAGGTTATAGCGGGCTTGACCATATTCGATCATGTCATAGGCAAGAGCCAAATTACGTAACCACAAAATTACAGGAATATTGACATTACCAGGAGTATTTTCATAAATCGGTAAACCAACCTGCCAATTGTCAAACCAATCTTTACCCAAGATGGCGATCGCTTCTCGTTCTAAACGCTCTATAATAGGTGGTAAGATTTCCTCTGCTTGGTCTAATAAGGGTAAAACTTTGATATGTTCCTCAAAATCAGATGGTCTAGCTGCACCGAGGCTAAGGGTATGTACTTGAGGATGAGAAAGACAGAATAAATTATTAAACACCATCGGACTAAGAGGTTGACACAATTCCACTAGCTTTGGTGGTGGGTTGTAAAGATGTCCCCCTTTATCAGAAGGAGAAATAATAAATACCCCCATGTCCTGACGTTGTGCTGCTTCTATGGCTGACCAATTTCCTTGATTAATGTAGTACCAATGGAGATTAACATAGTCAAATTTACCAGTTGCAATTGTTTTGATAATAATCGCCGTTGAACCATGAGTAGAAAAACCAATATGTTTAACTTTACCTTCTGCTTGCAGTTTTTTAGCTTCATCAAAACACCCCCCAGGACGAATAGCATGGTGTAGTGTTTCTTCATTATTAATCCCGTGTATTCCGAGTAAATCAACATATTCCAACTGACAAAAATTTAGAGACTGTTGAAATTGACGACAAAATTCCACAGGATCTAGTTTAGGAGAAATTTTAGTTTGAAAAATCAGTTTTTCCCTCGGTAGCTGGGATAATATTTCTCCCAACTGCATTTCAGAAGTACCATAACCTCTGGCAGTTTCAATATGATTAATACCAAGCTCAAAAGCACGACGTATAGTAGCTTCAAGATTGCGCTGATTATCTATGGGTATTTGAGACTGGGGTAAATCCTGCCACTTATATTGATACCTCATGCCTCCACAGGAGAAAACAGGCATTTGTAATTCTGTGCGACCAAATCGCCGATATTGCATAACTTAATTAACGTGAATACGATGACTACAAAACTAGACGTTGGTAATTAAAAATATGATGCATAAAGTGTTCCTGCTCGTAGCCCTTAGCCTTACGGCAGCTACGCAAGAGCTTCAAAGCTATTTTGATTCAATGGTAATGTCACAATACTAAAAAATCATACTTGGATTTACCAACGCCCAAAACTAAATAGTAATAGACGCGGTTTAATAATGAAATTTGCATTGAGCTACTAAAATCGTTTTTTCAGTGACTTTATACACCAGACGATGTTCTTGAGTAATTCTTCTTGACCAATAACCAGTCCAATTATGTCTAAGTGGCTCTGGTTTACCAATACCAGTAAAAGGAGTTTTTTTAATATTTTGGATTAGGCGATTTATCCGTTGAAATACTTTGGGATCTTTTTGCTCAAATTCACGATAATCCCTTAAAGCAGAAGAGGAGAAAACAACTTTCAAATTTCTATCTCAACTCCACCACCACTTTCAAGTTCAGATATGGCTTCATTTAAAATTCTAATGTTTTCTTGGCTGGACATCAAATGCAGAGTCGCTTCATTAGTTTGATAATCGTCAAAGCTCATTATTACTACCTTTCTACCATTCGATCTAGATACCACAAGAGGAATGCGATCATCCTCAACCTTATTGAGATAGCTAGCGAGATTTTGGCGAAATTCTGTGTAGTTAATTGATTCCATAAATAAATTGAAGTACGTGTTTAGGTACTTATATTATACTTTAAGATTAATTTATTCAGTAAACCCTAGGTATATATCAGCAAAATATGAAAATTCTTTTGGTGGATGATGAAACTGAATTGAGTGATCCTTTAAGCCGAATTCTCTTGCAGGAAGGATACGAAGTAGATATAGCAGACAATGGCACAGCAGGAATGGATCTAGCTCTTAAAAACCAGTATGATCTGTTAATTTTAGACTGGATGTTACCGCACTACTCAGGATTAGAAATTTGCCGTGAAGTGCGATCGCGTTCTTTAACTACTCCTGTATTATTTTTAACTGCTAAAGATACACTAGACGATCGCGTTGATGGTTTAGATGCAGGGGCAGATGATTATTTAGATAAGCCTTTTGAACTACGGGAATTATTAGCTAGAGTCCGCGCTTTATTACGTCGTTCTAGTTTGGATAATGTTAACAGTGATAGGCTCAAAGTTGCGGATTTAGAATTAGATTTAGAGAATCAGGTAGCATACCGCCAGGGTAAGGCGATCAATCTTTCGGAAAAAGAAATTAAGCTTTTACAGTACTTTATGCAGAATCGAGATCGGTTATTAACCCACGAAGAAATTTATGATTATTTATGGCAAGGTGAAGAACAACCTAGTAGTAATGTTTTAGCTGCTTTAATCCGTCTGTTGCGCCGTAAAATTGAAATTGAGTCAGAAACTGCTTTGATTCATACTGTTTATGGTAGAGGTTATCGTTTTGGAACTAATTAATTATCGATTCAATCTTTTTAGATAGGAAGTGAAATAACCCTGAAATAATTGCTCGCTAAAAACATAACTCCGTAACTTGCTACGATATTTTTTGGCACATTAATTATGGATTTCTGAAGTTCTTTATGGAAACTAAATTTGGTGGGCATAATCAGAGCGTTACTATCGAAAATACATTTTTCTTGATGCCCACCCTACAAATTAACCAATTTTCAATAATTCCACATCAAAAATGAGAGTAGCATTGGGAGGAATGACTCCACCTGCGCCTCTAGCACCGTAACCCAATTCAGGAGGAATAATGAGTGTGCGTCGCTCACCAACTTTCATATCAGCTACACCTTCATCCCAACCTTTAATTACTTGACCGATACCAATTTTGAAGGAAAAAGGACGATTGCGATCGCGAGAGCTATCAAATTTAGTTCCATCTTCTAAAGTGCCTGTATAGTGAACAGTAACGTTTTGACCACTCTGAGGGGTTGCCCCATCACCTTCTTTAACGACAATGTATTTTAAGCCTGAATCTGTAGTGGTAGCGTTAGCTAAATCCATAGAATTTTCCTCTTTAGTATTTTGAGCGATTAGCTGGGGAGCGTTAGTTGGTTTTTGAATTTCAGAAGCGATCGCCTGTTGTTTTGGGCTGCTGCCCGTAAATGCAGAAAAGATTAGTACTGATCCACAAATCAAAACTACAGCAATGCTAATCAAGATTTCATTACTCAATTTTTTGACCACCTGTTACTGTATCCTTTTTAAAAATTACTCCAGAGACATTGTACAGTCTTTTGAGCAGTGACTAGTGAGCAGTAAACAGTGACCAAAGTAGGAAGTAGGAAGTAGGTAAAAATTTTTGACTTTTGATGTTATACCCTTGTGGCTTGCCCTTATTATCCCGCCCTGACGGCTTGTCCTCGAATGGGGAGACGAATGGGGGTATTTTTGACTTTTGACTTTTGACTTTTGACTTTTGACTTCTTATTTATTGCCTTGCAGGATAATAATTTGCTCCCCAATTACGGGGTTGCGTGCGACTAGTGTGCCTTGAGAATCTTTCAGTTCTAGTTTGCTGAAGTTGAGTTTGCGAGAGCGTTGTAATATTTCGTTGGCGAGTTTGTTTTGACGAGACTCGTTTAATTCGTACCAGTTATCTTTCATTTCTACTACTAAGCTGCTAGTAGGTAAATCTACTTTAATAAAATTAACAATATCTGCCTCATCTTTGTTAATCAAATCAGCAATTTTGCCTTGTAGAGCAGCTACTAAAGTTTGTTCGGGGGTAAAAGTCAACTCTGGCTCAATGGTGAAGATTTTGAGGTTTTTAGCCCTGCCTGGAGAGGTTAAATCTGGAGGGATAGAAATTGTAGTTGGAGCATTTGCTTCAGAATCAGTTGTTTCGAGAGTGGCTGGCGGATTTTTGACCACAATCTTATCTGGCTTCGGGTTATCGGTATTGGTTTCAGGATTAATTGCAGGTGGATTGACAACTTCTGACTTGGGGCTATCAGTATTGGTTTCAGGGTTAATTACAAGTGGGTTGACAACTTCTGGCTTCGGGTTAGTTTCGTTGTTGGTAATAATTTCTGTAGCTGAGGGTGAAGAAGCGAAATTAATCTCTTCTGACTGTAGCCAAAACCAAACTACAGCTGCGATCGCTATAACAAGTGCTATTATTCCCATGGTAATTAAACCAATGTTTGGCTGCTTAAGCTTTTTTCTACCAGTTTGCTGTTTAAGTTGTTTAATTGTTGGAGGTTTAGGGGTGGTAGCAGTCGGAGATGGAGTAGTGGTTTTAGTTTGTTCTGGTGGTTGTTCTGGTGGTGCAGGTTCAGATTTAACCTGCGTTGCAGGGGTTTCTGGAACGATAGGAGCAGGTTGGGGAATAGATGGCGGTGATGCTACTGCATCAGCTAATTTTTGGGTAGTAGTCACTAACTTATCAATAGAGTCAGATGAGGGCAGCTTATTAGAGTCATTGTCTTTTATTCCTTTGATTGTTGCCTCCAGTCGGTCGATACTATCGTTTAACAGCTTAATAGTTTCGGTTTTTGATAAAGACGACACATCATTAGATGCTGCTGCTGGTTGATTAGCTTGGGGCTGTTGTTCGTGATTTTCTGCTGATTCCATAATTAAAATGTGATTGCGAAAGACAATCAATTATAATAGGACAATTTTACTGTACCTCTAGATCACTATGCCTTAGTGCTATCTACTAGCATTTGCTATTAATCACACAGTTAAATGGCAATTTTCGCGTTACCCTAGACTGAATAATTCTTAAATTATCTTATCTAAATAAAAATCTTTAATTTAAGCGAGTGACTAAGATTCCACCAGTCGATTTAAGCCGACAATATAAATTAATCAAAGAAGAAGCTGACTTAGCTGTTCTAGAAATCCTTAATTCTGGTAACTATGTAGGCGGTAAAGCTGTCGCTACTTTTGAACAAGAATTTGCTGATTATTTGAATGTGACAGAATGTGTTAGCTGTAATTCGGGTACTGATGCCCTGTTTTTGGCTTTAAAAGCTTTAAACATCGGTAAAGGAGATGAAGTTATTACTACTCCCTTTAGTTTTTTTGCTACTGCCGAAGTGATTACTAGGGTGGGAGCAAAACCGATATTTGTCGATATTGATCTTGGTACATTTAATCTTAATTTAGCTCAAATCAACCAGGCGATTACTCCTCAGACGAAAGCAATTATTCCCGTGCATCTGTTTGGACAGCCTGTTGATATGACGGAGTTAATGGCGATCGCCGAATCTTATAATTTATATGTCATCGAAGATTGCGCTCAGGCTGCTGGTGCTGGCTGGAATAACCGCAAAGTTGGCAGTATTGGTCATGTAGGTTGTTTTAGCTTCTTTCCTACTAAAAATTTAGGTGCTTGTGGTGATGGTGGGGCAATTACTACTAATGATCCAGCGATCGCTAAACAAATGCGAATTCTCAAAGAACATGGTTCTCCTGTTCGCTATCGTCATGATTTTATTGGTATTAATAGCCGTATCGATGCAATCCAAGCTGTTGTTTTAACTATTAAATTGCGTCATCTTGATTTTTGGAATCAACAACGTCAAAAGGCAGCGAACTACTATCAAGAGCTTTTGCAATCTATTAATACTTTTAAGTTACCTCAGCCCTTGTCAGGTGGAGATAATGTCTGGAATCAATATACAATTCGTATTGCCGATACACAATTCAATTCCCTGACTACTGCTGAAATCAAAACACGACGAGATCTAGTGCAGGAATATTTACAGCAACAAAATATCATTTCGATGATTTATTATCCTATTCCCCTGCATTTACAACCCATATATCAAAATTTAGGCTATCAAAAAGGACAGCTGCCCCTAGTGGAACAAGCTGCCCGTGAAGTATTATCTTTACCAATGTTTCCTGGTATTTCGGAAGCAGAACAAGAACAAGTAGTTGACGCTCTGAAAGATGGTTTATCAATGGATAATTGACAATTGATAATTGATAATTAATAATTAATTGCTACTTGCTACTTGAGTAACTGATGACTGATGACTGATGACTGTTTAAGGCTTCAACCAAGCTTCTTACTACTGCGATCATAGCCACTTCGCTATCTAGCTGATTAATTGCCGAGCCTACACCAACTCCTGAAGCTCCAGCAGCGATCGCCATTGGTACAGTCACACTGGATAAGCCAGAAGCACACAGTACAGGGGTGTCTACAGCCTGAGAAATACTATAAGCAGCAGCTAAAGTGGGGGCTGCTTTTTCAATTAAACCTCGAACTCCAGGATTAAGAGGCTGAATACTAGTGCCACCTTCAGTTTGAATAATATCAGCACCTACCTCAACTAACTGTTCTGCTAACTGGACTTGCTCATCTAAGGCCAAAATGTGGGGGACAGTCACAGAAAGAGTAATTTGAGGTAATAAATATCTTGTTTTGTGAGTAAGTTCTAAAACTTCTAAAGCTTCAAATCTACGCCCTTGGCTATAAAAGCTATCAAAATTACCAATTTCAATCAAATCAGCACCTGCATTAACGGCACTGACCAATAATTCTGGTTCAACCGCTGAAACACATATCGGCAGGTTAGTTAGGTTACGAATTGCTTCTACTAAAGTGGGTTCAGCAGCGATATCAACAAAAGTTGCGCCTCCCATCTCGGCAGCTTTCACTACTGCGGTTACTCGCTCACGGTCAAAATTGTTTAAGCCACTAATTACCTTGAGAGCGTTTCTTTGATTCAAGGCTTTGACTAGCTGAGGATGTATCGTCATTATTTACTTCCTTAGATTCTAAAGTCGGAATTTTTGAACTCCCGATTAGATTATCTTATGCTGACACCTTACATCAGTACAATACAATTTAGCTAATTTTATATTTACTAGACTGGTCTTGAAAGTAAAACTCAGGTAGGGGAGTCGTAAGTTTGGGGACTTACAGGAGTCAGAATAAAGTTATTTTTATCGCTGGTTTGTGAACGATAGTTAGTGGGATCTGTTACAAAAACAAATGTCTAATCAAAACCCATACTTTTTGACTTTTGACTTCATTGTCCCCCCAAGCGCGGGATAAATCCCCTTGTCCCCATTCGGGGATAAATGGGATTGAATGCGCGACTTCACTCAACCAAGGTATTAGAAGATTTATGCACAAAGTCTACTTGACAGACTCCGATGATTTAGCAGCAAGCTCTTCTAAAAGCTGGTTTTGTTCTTTGAAAGCTGTTAGCTTTTGCAGTAGGATGTCAATTTCTGCTTCTAGATGCAGGTATTTTACTTGCTGATCTGTTTGATAATGCTGAGTTTTTTGAGTTTGAGTAGATAAAAGTGTTGCCATAAAAACTTGTTATTAATTTAATTTGCTTGTACCAGTTTGCAATCTTAACTTAAGAAAAGCATATTTTGTGGATCATAATCTTTAGATTTTCTCTTGACTGTGATCGTTTACACTGTTAATCGTATGTACTGCCTTACATAGCAGGTAATTATTGAGATTTTTTATCGAAAGTTTCAGTTTATGTAAGTTTCTCTTGTTTAATTTCTTAAGAGGCAGCTAGATTGTATTTGTAACTTGTATTAAAAAAATAAAAATGAGCTTACTATCTAAAGGCTTTGAAGTAGAAATGTATACTGGCACTCCCACAGGAGAAATTGTTGGACTGTCAGATAAAATTGTTCAAGCTTTAGATGGCTTTGTCCGTGAACCAGATAGTCGTAACGTCGAATATACTACCGCTCCTTTTTACGGTTATGATCGCTTATTGTGTGCTTTACTCAAACCTCGACAAGCTTTAAGAACTTATCTGCGTACTTTAGGAGATTATACTTTAATTCCTGGTAGTACTTTATCTTTAGGGAAGAGCGATCGCTTTTGTCGTTCTGATCCCAATAATCCTTATCACACTTACATTGAGCAAACCTATGGCACTAATGTAGTTACTGCTAGTATTCATATTAACGTCGGCATCAATGACCCTGAAATCTTAATGCAAGCCTGTCGTTTGGTTCGGGTAGAAGCCCCTTTATATTTGGCTTTGAGCGCGTCTTCCCCCTTTATTGATGGTCAGGTGACAGGAAGTCATTCAACTCGCTGGCAGATGTTTCCTAAGACTCCCCAGCACGTACCATTATTTGAAAGTCATAGTCACTTTATTTGCTGGACAGAAGAGCAATTAGCAGCGAAAACGATGCGTAATGTCCGTCATTTGTGGAGTTCGGTTAGACCAAATGGCGATCGCCGTCCTTATAATCTCAATCGTTTAGAATTGAGAATCTGTGATTTAGTAGTCGATCCCCTAGCTCTATTAGCGATTACTGCTCTGTTAGAAGCTAGAATTATTCAAATGATGGCAGATCCAAGCCTCGATCCTCTACAACAAAGTCGTTTATCTAGCCATGATTTAGCTTCAGAATTAGTAGCTTTAACTGATGACAATGAAATAGCAGCAGCGCGTTTAAGCCTAGATGCACAACTACGGCATTGGCAGGATGGCAGAAAGATTACTGCCCGAGATTGGATTAGCGAAATTTATGATCAGGTATATCCTATCGCTCAAAAAAAAGGTTTTAGCTGCTTTTTATCTCCCTTGAAAAAAATTCTCCGTCAGGGAAATACTGCCCAACAGTGGCTAGAATTGTCTCACCAAGGAATGTCCGTCGCGGAAATTATTCAACAAGACATCCAGAAAATTGCTCAACAAGAACGAGATTTAGAATATGCAGTCTGCCAATCTGCTTTAATAGCTTAAGGTTCTATAGCTATAAGCTATAAGCTCTAGGCTCTAAGCTTAGATAAATTAGGACTTTTGACTTCTGACTTCTGACTTCTGACTTCTAACTTCTGACTTCATAAATGGTTCGTGTTGTTCTCGTTCATCCTGAAATTCCTCCTAATACTGGTAATATTGCTCGTACCTGTGCTGCCACCAAAACCGAGTTACATTTAGTTGGCCCTTTAGGCTTTGAAATTAGCGATCGCTATTTGAAACGAGCAGGATTAGACTATTGGCCCTATGTAGATTTGCATTATTACGAAAGTTTAGCTGCTTTTTGGCAAGTCCATCAGCAACAGGGCGGTAGATTAATTGGCTTTAGTGTACGAGGTAATCAAAATTATCTTACTTGTCAGTATCAACAGACAGATTGGTTATTGTTTGGCAAAGAAACCGCAGGCTTACCCCCAGAAGTTATCAATGCTTGCGATCAGCGAGTCAGAATTGATATTGCCGAGCCGAATGTACGCAGTTTAAATCTTTCTGTCAGTGTGGCGATCGGTTTATTTGAAGCGATTAGACAATTAAGCCTTAAATGACAACTTTAAAGTTAAAAATCAGATAAAGTTCAATTAAACTACTGAAATCGAGTGTTGTTTGGACTAGACTTGTTTAAATTCCAGTTTTAAGTTAACCTTCCTTAGAAATCAACAATAATACCAGACAAGTTTTGTATACAAAGTTTTATCTAAATCAATTACAAAATTTGTCAAATATTTTACAAAATACTTGGCGAACTTATATTAAACCATTAGCTACTGCTTTTGGTCTGGAACAATACAAAACTAAGATAATCACAACACACTCTATCTAACTGGTATGCCTTATAAACAAGCTTTATCTTGCCAAGAGATTGATTTAGACACCAATTCTCTAAATCAATCTCACTCTCTCTCAGCTAAAGTCGCCAAGCTAATCAGTAAACCCAGTATAAAAATAGGTTTAACTGTATCTTTACTGGCAGCTACAATTTATCACCCCAATTCTAAACAAACAGTTCACGCTACAGATTTACGTAAACAAACTAAGAACAATTCAACTACCGTGGCTTCTCAAAGCTTGTCGGCGACCTTAGATAATGTTCCCAAATCTGTCTCAGCTAAGAATTATACTCCTGGGTTTTTACCACGCATTTTGAGTTTAATTACTGCTCATTTTGAAAATCTTTCGACAGTGAAGCTAGATAAGCAAAGCCCCTCACGTGTTGTTCTTCCTAAGCGAGTAAATAAAAATGCAAATGATAATTTAAATCTTAGTCACGGCTCATCTTACCCACAATCAAACTTTTATCTGGCTACCAATACTAAGATTGAATCTTCTAGACTCTCTTCCTCGTCTACTGCTTCAATATCTAAACCTCAGCTAAGAATTTATACAGTCAGACCAGGAGATACTATTAATCAAATTGCCTCAAGATATCAGGTATCCCGTGAGGAGATTATTAAACTAAACAATATTACCAATTCTAATATTATTTTTGTGGCTCAACAGCTAAAAATTCCCACTAAATTACCACAAAATACGACTTATCAGCCAGAAATAGGATTAAATACTGCTAACGCTCCTCAAACATCCAATATAAACTTAGCTTCCTTTGATTCTCTCAATAAAACGGCTAAAAATAATGCTGTTAGTAATACTTCCCGTCTTAATACTAGAGTGAATAACTCCAGTACATCGGCTGAAGATCCTTATATTGCCAAGTTGAGAGCAGAAATTGAACAGATGCGCGCTCAATACCAAAACCAACTGAGACAAGGAAACAATATCAATATCAATAACTCAACTTCAGGTTTACCTAGCCCGTCTTTAAATGATAATTCTGGTGGTGCTTATACTACTACTTCAGGAAATACCTCCCAAGACACCTATAACCAGGCATCTGCTACTACTAAATACGATCTACAAACCAACTCACTGCAAGAAGAAACAATTGCTCTAAAATTGCCTCCTTTACCGCCTTCGGAAGAATATCTACCCAATGCTTTCGATGGTTATGCTTGGCCCGCTCAAGGAGCATTGACTTCTGGTTATGGCTACCGTTGGGGCAGATTACACGCTGGAATTGATATTGCTGCTCCTGTTGGTACTCCAGTTCTAGCAGCAGCATCAGGTGAGGTAATTGAAGCTGGTTGGAGTAGTGGTGGCTATGGCAATCTGGTGAAACTACAACATTTAGATGGAAGTATTACTTTATACGCTCATAACGATAGACTTTTGGTTACTCTTGGTCAAAAAGTCAATAAAGGTGAACAAATAGCGGAAATGGGTAGTACAGGTTATAGCACTGGTTCTCATTTACACTTTGAAATTCACCCTAGAAGCCAGGGAGCAGTCGATCCGTTAGCTTATTTGAGTAACTGATGCAGTCAAAAGTATGGGCATAAGGCATAAGTAGCAGATAGCAGATAGCAATTAACTTTAATTGGCTGGTTTCTTAGCGGCGATCGCCAGTTGAATTTTGGGGATCTGCCGTAGTTGATCCATTACATCTATTACTTGTCCATGTTCTACGGTTTTATCGGCATTAATAACTACCGTCGCTGTAGATTCGGTTTTAATTAACTCCTCAATGCGAGTTTTAAGCTGATTTAGTTGGGCAGGTTGACTATCAATAGTTAACTTGCCTTTGCTGTCTAAACTAACGGTTATTTGCTTGATTTTTTGGACTTCCGCAGTCGAGGCACGAGGGAGATTAACAGGTAAACCCTCAGAGCGAGTGAGATAGAGACTAGAAACAATAAAAAAAACTAAAATTGCGAAGATCACGTCGATCATCGGCAGAATATTAATGCTAGGTGGTAAATCTGGTTCTTCAGGTAAGCGCATCGTAAACTCTCTCATGTTCGTGTTTATCAAGATGTATCAATTCCATTTGTCCTCCTACTTCTTGAATGAGGGCGGTTTGTTGTAAATATAGCCCTCGAAACATACTGGCAAAAAACAAGGTGGCGATCGCTACTACTAATCCTGCTGCGGTAGAAATTAAGGCTTCGGCAATACCGCCTGTAACTCCTGTAGCTTGAGATGAACCAATATCTCCTAGACGTAAGGAAGACAAGGAGGTAATTAAGCCTAACACTGTCCCCAATAATCCTAACAAGGGCGAAAGGCTAATTACTGTCTCTAAGGAATTACTAAACCGCTTGAGAATTGGCATTTCTGCCTGGGCAGCACTCTCCAGAGCCAATTTAAATTTTGTGGGTGTTGATCGCTCTAAAGATAAGGCTACTAAAAATACACGGGCGATCGGTAAGTTAGTATGACGTTTGAGCATCATGGTCGCTGCTTTGGGATCATCGCGGTAAAGATTCAGTAATTGTTTAATTACCTGATCTTGTTGACGAGATATTCTCAACCAAAAAAGCGATCGCTCTAAAATCATTGCCACAGAGTAGATCGAAAGTCCCAACAAGGGAAACATCACTACTCCACCACTTTTGAATAATTGCCAGATACTATCCATCTAAAAACTAATAACTAATAACTATCTAATACTTCCTACTTCCTACTTTCGATCCAATCACTCTCATTATCCCAACCTACATCTTGTACGACTATAGCCTCCAGCTTATAACTAATCGCTCCCCAATTCTAATAAATGTAAATATTAAAGCTGAATTCAACTTCCATAGCTGCTAAAGGAAACTCAGGCGGTAAAGGGGCAAAGGGGGCTGAATTTTGTACTGCTGCTAAGGACTCGCGATCGACTTGTTCTGAGCCAGAGCTTTGAGTCACCCGCAGTCCAGTAACTTGACCATTTTTTTGAATCTCAAACGTTAGAAAAGTAGTATATTCTTCTACCGCATAAGAAGGCTGCCAATTGCTCTTCACCCGTCGTTTAATTTCGGCAAAGTATTCGCTCAGATCAATATCTTTGAGGGCATTTAATTGATCAGGATTCAGAACTTTTTCATATTCCAAGGCTTCGGGACTAAAAAACGCATCTGCACCTCCATCGGCGAGGGTTTTTTGGTAATCACCTCCTAACAAGCCAGCAGCACCAGCATCTCCAGTTGTACTAGGCTGCTCTGAAGAAGTGGTATTTGGTTGAGATGGGGCTGCTTCGGGAAGAGATTCACTAGGTTGATTATTGTCTGGTGGTAAACGAGTTGCCACTGGATTGTCTTTTTGAGCAGGTTGGGGTTTAGGTGTAGTCACAGAAGCAGTATCCGAGCCTGATAACACAGGCGGTTGATTTTCCGCAGGAGATGGAGTTGGTTGAGATTTGACTGGTGGAGTGGGTTTGGGTGGTGCAGCAGCTTGAGGCGGAGTTGACGGAGGACTAGGTGCAGGTGGTGGAGTTGGACGAGGTGGAATTTTCTCAGCTAGTTCTTCTGGTGCAACCGTCTTTTTAGGCTCAGTGGTTGTTTCAGCAACAGAATCTTCTACCGCTCGTTTCTGGGTTTCTGATGGTGGCTTTTGTTTAGATTCTTCGGGAGGAATGATGACAAATTCTATTGGTTTGCTGTCAATTTTTTCTTTGTTGGCTAAATGTCGATGTTGGTACACACCAAAAATCAGTAAACCCAAGCTATGGATGAATAATGACGCTAGGATAAATAGTAGGAGATGTTGACGACGAAAATTATGATGACTGACATCGGCAGTTTCGCGATCGCTCTGATTTTTTGTTTTTAGCTTGACCATAACTCCAATCTCCCCTCCAACTATTAACTCCCTCAGTGATTTTACTTGCTTCAACCCTAACAAATTTTAGTTTACTAGAGGCTTTTTAGAACTCAGACTAGTACCGTATGGTTTAATTGTTTGAAAAATTATTTGACTTTTATAGACGACTGGTCTACTATAAAATTATGAAACGTACTGATAAACGCAAGCAATTAATTCAGGTTGGAAAACAAATCATTATCCAGCAAGGATTTAAGGCAGCAAGTCTCAATGACATACTTACTGCTGCTGGCGTTCCTAAAGGTTCGTTTTATTATTATTTTGCTAGTAAAGAAGATTTTGGACTGGCGATCATTGATGATTTTGCCCAGCAATATCACAAAGAACTACAACATTTGCTGCAAGATCAGCAGTTTTCTCCTTTGACGCGGTTGCGTAATTTTTTTGAGTTAAAAATTGCTGATATGGACAATTGTCAATGTATTGATGGTTGTTTACTTGGTAATCTCGCTCAAGAATTATCAGCACAAAATGAATTGTTTCGCGATCGCCTTAAGGGTGTATTTGTTGAATGGGAAAGATATTTTGCTCAATGTCTCAAAGAGGCTTATGAAGTAGGAGAAATTGACAAAGAACGCAATTTTGTTGATTTAGCCAGTTTTATTGTTTCTAGTTGGGAAGGAGCGATCTTGCAAGCAAAGGTGACAAAATCTGTTTTGCCTATGAAAACCTTTGTCTATATCTTATTTCGGCAGATTTTAACTAAATCCGTCTCTAGCTAGATGTTGTTTGACTATTTGAGCAAGTAGGTTATTGCTAATATTCGTAAGTTGGACTAGTTGACTGGTCTACTATTAAGGGTTTAATTGACCAAACTATCAAATTTGTAGCAAAACTCCGAAAATTAATTATGTCTGAAATTCAAAACAAAATTGTAATAATCACGGGAGCAAGTAGTGGTTTAGGCGAAGCCACTGCCAAACGATTGGCTAAGCATGGGGCTAAATTAATGCTAGCTGCCAGACGAGAAGATCGCCTAAAAGAACTAGTTGCCGAAATCGAACAAGATGGTGGCACAGCTAAATATCAGGTAACAGATGTCAGCGATCGCTCTCAAGTAGCAGCCTTAGCCAAAGCAACCGAGCAGGCTTACGGGCGTATAGATGTGTTAGTTAACAATGCTGGTTTAATGCCCTTATCTCCTCTAGACGAAACCAAGGTAGAGGAATGGGACAAAATGATCGATATCAACATCAAAGGGGTGTTATACGGTGTAGCTGCGGTGCTGCCAATTATGCGCTCGCAACAATCTGGGCATATAATTAACCTTTCCTCCGTGGCAGGACACAAAGTATTTGCTGGTGGTACAGTTTATTGTGCGACTAAATTTGCTGTCAAAGCCATCTCTGAAGGAATCAGACTCGAATCTCAAGGTCAAATTCGTTCAACCAACATTTCCCCTGGGGCAGTAGCTACTGAATTAACTAATACTATTACTCATGAGCAAACAGCCCAAAACATTGACCAGCTATACTCAGTAGCCATTGATGCCGATGCGATCGCCCGAGCAATTACTTATGCGATCGAACAGCCTAGGGATGTAGATGTTAACGAGATGATTATCCGTCCTACCAAACAAGAACTTTAATAAAGGGCATGGCGTTCATCATTATTATTTTTGGCTTTATGCCTTGAACGAAGCTCTAGACCTCAAGCCTGGTCTAAATCGTCAAGAATTACTAGAGGCGATCGCTGATTATGTAACGGCACAAGCTAGATTGGTTGGCACTTACGAACGTTAATCATTCAACGTTTGATGGAATGGCTTGCCTCAATCGAAATAAACCATTTTTTATTGGCTATACTAACTATGACTCAAACAAAAGTTCCTCACCTTCTCAGTTCTTTCCAGTTAAAAGATTTAACTCTCAGAAATCGTGTAGTAATGGCTCCTTTAACTCGCGGACGGGCTGGGGCAGAAGGAATACCCAATGCCCTGATGGCAGAATACTATAGTCAACGTGCAGGTGCAGGTTTAATTATCTCTGAAGCTACTGCCATATCTCAACAGGGATATGGTTGGGTAAATGCACCAGGAATTTATACTGAAGAACAAACAGCAGCTTGGAAGCAGATAGTTGAGGCAGTACACGCCCAAGGCTCATTAATTTTTCTGCAATTATGGCATACAGGGAGAGCTTCCCATAGCAGTTTTCAACTTAATAACCAGTTACCAGTTGCACCTTCAGCAATTAAAATCGAGGGTGCAGAAGCACATACACCCAATGGGAAACAGCCTTATGAAACTCCCAGGGCTTTAGAAACTGAAGAAATTTCTCAAGTTGTCGCTGATTATCGTCAAGCAGCAGCCAATGCAGGGCTAACGCATCTAAATTCCCAAAGCTAGACAGAAAAGGAGATTGAAAAAG
>CAYMWC010000048.1:0-27704 GCA_964393695.1 uncultured Pleurocapsa sp. | reverse complement strand
GAAGGATTGCAGCAATTATAGAAGAAATAGCCATGAGCGATTTTGATTACGATTTAATTATTATAGGCGCGGGTGTTGGTGGACACGGTGCAGCACTTCACGCAGTTAAAAAAGGTTTAAAAACAGCGATTATTGAAGCTGGAGATATGGGTGGGACTTGCGTTAATCGTGGCTGTATTCCTTCCAAAGCTTTACTAGCTGCTTCTGGCAGAGTGAGAGAATTTGGTGACAATCACCATCTCCAAGAAATGGGGATTCAACTAGGAGGAGTTCAATTTGATCGATCAGCGATCGCTGCTCATGCTACTAATTTAGTCAATAAAATTCAAGGTGATTTAACCAACAGTCTCAAACGTCTTAAAGTTGATATTATTCGTGGTTGGGGTGAACTAGCAGGCACACAAAAAGTCAAAGTTAAAAGTGATGCTGGGGAAAAATTTTACACTGCTAAGGATATTATGCTCTGTCCTGGTTCTATCCCGTTTGTGCCTCGAGGAATTGAAATTGATGGTAAAACGGTTTTTACAAGTGATAATGCGGTTAAATTGGAGTCTTTACCTAATTGGATCGCGATTATTGGCAGTGGTTATATTGGGTTAGAATTTTCAGATGTTTATACGGCTTTGGGTTGTGAAGTTACCATGATCGAAGCTTTGGATACTTTGATGCCTGGTTTTGATCCTGATATTGCTAAAATTGCCAAAAAAGTTTTACTCGATCAACGGGACATTGAAACTTATAAAGGTGTTTTTGCTACCAAAGTAACTCCAGGTAATCCTGTAACGATTGAATTAACCGATGCCAAAACTAAAGAAGTGGTGGAAGTCTTAGAAGTCGATGCTTGTTTAGTAGCCACTGGCAGAATTCCTGCTACCAAAAACTTAGGCTTAGAAACTTTAGCAATTGAAGTTAATAAAGCTGGCTTTATTCCCGTTAACGATAAGATGCAAGTGTTACGTGATGGTCAACCAATACCCCATCTTTGGGCAGTCGGTGATGCTACAGGTAAAATGATGTTAGCTCATGCTGCTTCTGGACAAGGAGTAGTAGCTGTAGAAAATATGTGTGGACAAGACAAAGAAATAGACTATCGTAGTATTCCTGCTGCTGCTTTTACTCATCCTGAAATTAGCTATGTTGGTTTAACCGAAGCTCAAGCCAAAGAATTGGGAGAAAAACAAGGATTTACAGTTGCTACTGTTAAATCTTTTTATAAAGGTAATTCCAAAGCCTTAGCAGAAGGAGAAACTGAAGGGGTTGCTAAAATAATTTATCGTCAAGATACTGGTGAGTTATTGGGTGTACACATTATTGGTATGCATGCTGCCGATTTAATCCAAGAAGCAGCAAATGCGATCGCTAAACGGGAATCTGTACAAAATCTCTCCTTTAATATTCATACTCATCCGACACTTTCGGAAGTCTTAGACGAAGCCTACAAACGCGCTCAAGTAGTTGCAATATAATTTGACGTTGGTGATTAAAGGTATACCACAAGGGTACAATGTGAAATCGATAGTATTAATGTTCGTAGTTCTTAGCTTTTAGCTTTTAGCCCTTCGGGTTCTCCTACGAAGATGCTGCGCAAACAGCATGTGCTTCGGGGGGGGGAAACCACGGCAGTCGCTACAACGGAGGAAACCCCCATTCGAGGGCAAGCCTCCGCAACGCGCTGCCTCCCCAAGACTGCAATGCTTCACTTTTAGCTTTTTATCATTTGCATTATTTACTAACACCTTTAATTATTTTTTTAAATAACTTGGGGATGAAGTTATACACGAAGAAAGTAAGTTTTTATTCTTGACTTTTCCCCTAAATATTTTTTAATTGGAGACGAATCAACATTGTACTGGAAAAACATATAATGTTTAATGTTTAATGTTTAATGTTTAATGTTCAATGTTTAATGATGGTGAGAAGAAAAAGTTATTTCTTGATTAATTACTATATTTTCATAGCTTATCTGTAGTCCAGAAATATGCAAATTTTTAATTGTATTTTCGATTATTTTTGGCTCTGTAACTAACTGCACATAGATTTTATTATTTTTAATGGCAATTGGATAATGTTGGTTACCTAAAACATGACCAAGATAAACTAATTTTGTGGGTATAATATTGGTTTCTAAAGTAGAAAAATCTAAGACTAATAATTCTTCTGTTTGTAAATGAATTAAGAGAAAAATTCCTGACTCAGTTTTAAACACATCTCCTGATTGCAAAGGGCGATCGCGAGTTTTAATAATCCCAATACGTACCCCTGTCTGAGTATGAGTATGAATTCTACCTTTATGGCGATCGCTTGGTTGTAAATAAACTTCTAAATAGTTTTCTGATTTTAATAATTCAGATAATTCAGGCTGATCGTTAATATTTCCTACATATGTTTGAGCTACTTCCATCTTATTACTTATTACTTACTTAGGAATATGAGGTAAAGGAGATTGTGAAGTTATACTTCTGATACAATTAAGCACCTCAGTAAAAAATATTTTTAATCTCAGAGTTTTAGCTGCTAAAGCCCGAATTAAAATTCCATTATTATTAGGTAAAATTGTAGTGGCAAATTCTAGCTCTTGGTAGCTGTTTGATTTGATACTGTTTAACTGGGCAATAAATAAATTGAGATCGGTATTGGGAAGTATCGCGATCGCACTTCCTATAATTGGTAAGAAAGAAAATAATTTATTACCTTGAAACGGATTATCTTTACCTATCAAACGCATTGCATCACTAAAAAGCAATTTATCTGTTAAATCTTTAACCTGTAGACGATTAAAATAATAATTAAAATCATAAAACTCTTGTTTAGCTAATCTCCCAGGCAAGATAATTTCACTTAAAAATAATCTGGCTGTCGGGTGAAGTTTAATTACAGTCTGTTGTTCTAAAATTGAATTTTTATAAAGAATAATTGGTTCTGGAACTAACTCTAAATTACTATGTGCTTCTAGCACAATTTGATAATTCACAGTAGCTTTTGTATTAACTTCTGGCATAGCATGGACTTTAGTCGCTGCCTGATCTGTGAGATATAAATGACTATTAGGAGCTAATTGTAGAGATAAATTTAATGTATCACCAGCTAATAAACCAGGAGAAGTATTAAGTAAATAAAGATAAGCCCGCTGAGAATTTGCCCCCTCGAAACGAAATATAGAAGATAAACGTAGAGGATAACTACTGTATTGATGATGACAAATTGTTTGGTCAATTGAATTACATTGTAGTTGTAAATCTAGATTATGAGGGCGTATGGCATACGCCCCTACATATTTATCTGTGGCGAACATTTTTTGAATTTAATATTACTTATTACTTATTACTTCCCGAAACAAAACCGTTTCCAAAATAAAATCCCTGACTTCCTTTAATCCCTCTCCTGTTTTACAATTAGTATAGATGATGGGTTTGCCGTGCCGATGTGCAGGTGCTTGTTGACGTATAAGACTTAAATCTGCACCCACATAAGGGGCAAGATCGATTTTATTAATTACAACTAAATCAGCTTGAACAAAACCAGGGCCGTTTTTGCGCGGAATATCATCCCCTGCACCCACATCAATCACAAAGAGATAAGAATCAACCAAGTCATAACTAAAAGTAGAAGCTAGGTTATCTCCACCGCTTTCAATAAAAATTAAATCTAGCTGGGGATAAAGTAATTCCAGATCTTTGACAGCTAACAAATTCATCGTCGGATCTTCCCGAATAGCCGTATGGGGACAACTACCAGTTTCAACACCAATAATTCTTTCTGGTGCAAGAAATCCACGACTTTTTAAACGATCTGCATCTTCAGTAGTCAACAGGTCATTAGTCACTACAGCTACTTCAATACCGTGCTGAGTTAGCATTGGTACTAAACCTTCTAATAGCGCAGTTTTACCACTACCAACAGGGCCACCTATCCCCAACCTTGCAACCGACTTACTCATTAGACATTTATTTTAAACTTGACCTTCAACTAAACCATTAAAACCATAGATTTCTTTACTACCTGCGATCGCCACTAAAGTAACTATCTTCTCGTCTCCTGGTTCAAATCTTACGGCTGTACCTGCGGGAATATCAAGACGCATTCCTTTGGTAACTTCCCTCTCAAACTGAAGTGCTGCATTGACTTCATAGAAATGAAAATGAGAACCAATTTGAATCGGGCGATCGCCTGTATTAGCAACTTCTATGGTTAGAGTTTCTTTGCCAGCATTTAATTCAATTGTCCCTGGTTGGGTAACTATTTCGCCTGGAATCATGTCAATTTCATGTACTTTGAATATTTTTTAGTCGTCTTGATTATCTGGAATTTCAATCGACACGCGATGCCTTCGGCTAGCTTCGCAATCGCCATCTTGTAAAGAATATGTATCACGTAGTTTTACATCTGTTGCTATTTCAAGAATTTTTTCTGGAGTTACTTCTGGTTTGAATTGTAATAGAGCTACGTGTTGAATTTTAGGCATTATTTTTTAGACGCTTAAAAAACTTTAAATTGCTAAATTATTGAATCGGATTATGTACTGTAACTAATTTAGTACCATCAGGAAAAGTCGCCTCTACCTGAACCTCATGGATCATTTCGGGGACACCTTCCATCACTTCCTCGCGACTAAGAATAGTTGTACCATAACTCATCAACTCCGCGACAGATCTACCTTCTCTTGCTCCTTCCAAAATCGCAGCAGAAATATAGGCTATTGACTCAGGATAATTTAATTTTAAACCTCTATTTTTACGTCGTTCGGCAAGTAGACCTACGGTAAAGATGGTTAATTTATCTTGTTCTTGGGGTGATAACTGCATAAGGTATAGACATAACGATTACCAAAGTTAATTTTTTATCTTAGATGAGACAATTCTCAAACACTTAAATCCTTAGATTTTGATCACAAAGCCTCACCTTAAATTAGCTGATAGCTCAATAATCACTGTCAGCGACACACATTCCTTTACATTTAACGCCATTGCTAGCCGTCCTTCGACAATGGGGACATAAAATTTTTTCCTCGGCTGTATCTTGATTAATTTTTTGATTGCCAGATGCTTGAGTTTGAGATTTTTCAGTCTGAGATTCCAAGGTAATAAAAATGAACTTGTTGCAGTTTACACTTTATATTTAACAAAAACCTAGTAAGGTAGGCAAACAATAAAACATCGACAATCAACAAAAGTAGCTAAACAAACTACAATTTTGTTTCGATAGCGATAAGATATAAAGTTTTGATGAATTAATTAGTTATTTATTTGCCAGCATGATAAAAGAATAGATGTTATTAGCAATTTTTTAACTTAATCCTGTTAATAAATGTACTGTGTATGGAAATTTTGCTTTTGTAAATAACTGCCAACTAACTGAGAACTAATTATGGATTCTAGTTTAATTCTTTCTAATATTTTAAATCCGCCAGTCTTATTTTTTTTCATTGGCATGATGGCGGTTTTTTTAAAATCTGATTTAGAAATTCCCCAGCCTTTACCTAAACTATTTTCTCTTTATCTGTTATTTGCTATTGGCTTTAAAGGTGGGCATGAAATTCACGAAAGCGGTATAAATAGTGAAATTGCTATAACTTTGTTGGCTGCAATTTTAGCAGCTACTATTGTGCCAATTTACTCCTTTTTTATCCTCAAAATAAAATTAGATGCTTATAATGCAGCAGCGATCGCTGCAACTTATGGTTCAATTAGTGCAGTAACATTTGTCACTGCTACTTCATTTTTAGAACAACAAACTCCACCTATTGATTACGGTGGTCATATGGTAGCAGCTTTAGCCTTAATGGAGTCTCCTGCTATTATTATCGGTTTAATCTTAGTCAGAGTGTTTACTCAGTCTAAAGATTCAGATTCTCAGGGAGATGAGTTTTCTTGGTCGGAAGTTTTGCGAGAAGCGTTTTTAAATGGTTCAGTTTTTCTTCTCTTGGGGAGTGTATTAGTAGGTATAATTACTAGCGAAAACGGCTGGGAAAGATTAGAAGTATTTACAGGGGAAATATTTTATGGAATGTTGACTTTCTTCCTGTTAGATATGGGGCTAGTAGCTGCTAGAAGAATTGATGACCTCAAAAAAAGCGGTTCTTTTGTGATTGGCTTTTCGATTTTAATGCCAGTTTTCAATGCCATAATTAGTATTTTAATCGCTAAGCTTATTGGGATGTCCCCAGGCAATGCCCTATTATTTTCAGTACTCTGCGCTAGTGCCTCTTATATTGCCGTACCAGCAGCCATGCGAATGACTGTACCAGAAGCTAACCCTAGTTTATATATTTCTATGGCTTTAGCTCTAACCTTCCCTTTTAATATTATTATTGGCATTCCTATTTATTTAGCAATTATTAATCGTATTTGGGGATAGATAAAATATGTGAAGCGATCCCCCCGATTAAATTTTCTAAGATTAGAGTGAAAGACATATAGAATTAAACATCTTTATTTTTTTCTCAGTAGCTACAATGCACCCAGTTAGTAGATTAGAAATTATTGTTTCTTCCCAAGAAATCGAAAAGATTACCGATATTCTAGAAAAAGTACAAGTCCCAGGCTATTCCATAATTCGAGATGTAATCGGCAAAAGTAACGGGGGAACTGTATCCGACGATATGAATTTAGGTAGCAGTAAATTAAGCAACGTTTTTATTGTTTGTTACTGTTCTCAAGAGCAAGTTAAACCTATAGTGGAACAAGTAAAACCAATCTTGAATAAATATGGAGGTGTATGCTATTTATTAGAGGCAATGGAAATTAGCTCAGTTCGCTGTGTTGCTTCTTAATTGGGTCAAGCTAAGCTCTTACAATTTGTGCTATTTGAGCTATAACTAACATTTATAACTAACATTAGGTATCAATGAGGAAAAATCAGTGATTAATCCAATACTAAATCGCTGAGTAGGATCATTTTTTGACTTTTAACTTTTGACTTTTAATTTTTCCTTCTTCCTAACTCTTGTTCGACTAACTCAACAATCTCATCGTATTCAAAATCTTTGACCATTCTGGTTAATCCTTGAGCTAAATCAGTGTTAAGGGAGGGTATTTGGGCGACAAGTTGTAAAATCAAATCACTATCAATTGCGATCGCAGCTTCGTGTAATTTCTCTAACCATTGAGTCTGCATATTTACCAAGTCAGATCTAGTAATGGCTTTTGTAAATGTAGATAATGGTTGATAAGTTTTTTCTGGAGCGGAATCAAGCTTATTTAGCAGTTGTTGAGCAGAAGCAATATTTCTATGTTCTATTATTTTAATGGGTATTTGAAAGGCGAATGTTGAGCCTTTTCCCAAAACACTACTAACTTTAATTTCCCCACCCAACAAACGTACAAATTGCTGACAAATAGCTAATCCTAGTCCTGTACCTTCTTGCTCAGACTGTTTAGTTTGGATAAAGGGGATAAAAATTGATTCTAATTCTGATGGTAAGATACCATGTCCAGTATCCTGGACTGTAAAAGCGATCGCGGCGATTGGGCACAGTCCAATCGCTTTACTATTTGATTCTGTTACTGGTTTGACAGTTAAAGTCACTCCCCCTTTATCAGTAAACTTGACTCCATTTTCAATAAGATTAATTATAATTTGGTTGAGTTTAACAGGATCGGTTTCAATATATTGCGGAAGTTCGGGAGCTAGATTAAATGTGAGCTTGATGTGTTTCTGAGACGATAATCGCAATTTAAACATCTTGCCTAAATTATCTAGTAATAGATGTAAATCGAAAGATTTTGCGTCTACTGAAAGCGAACCTGCTTCTATTTTGGACATTTCCAAAACATCGTTAATCAAACTGAGTAGATGTTCGCCACTACGTTTAACAGTCAATAAATTTTCTTGCTGCTGAGGCTTGAGGGAAGCATCTTGTAAAGCTACTTGCGTAAAACCCAAGATGGCATGAAGTGGTGTACGTAATTCATGACTCATATTAGCTAAAAATTCGCTTTTGGCGCGATTAGCAGCATCCGCAGCTTCTTTAGCAACCATTAAAGCTTTTGTTCTTTGTTTAACTCGTTTTTCTAAGGTTTTATTAGAATTTTCAAGGCTTTTAAATGCTGCTTTTAACTGGATCACCATCTCATTAAAAGACTCTGCTAGCAGTTTTAATTCCTTGATACTTTTGGCTTTGACTACAGGATAAAAATTGGTGCTGGCATTTTTCGCTCTAGCACTCTGAGCAACCATGATAGTAACCTGACTAAGATTAGCAATGGGTTGAGCAATTCTCCGAGAAGTGTAAATTCCTAAAATAGTAGCTATAGCTAAAGCTAGTAAACATAACCAGATAGTATTACGATTATTTGCCTCAATTTCTGCCATAAAGTCGGCTTCTGGCAATACCACAACAATCAACCAATCTAAACCGAACTTGTCTTGATAAGGTACGACTTGAACTAATTGATTACTGGCTTCGAGTTTAAATTCCAGTTGCTTGAGGCGATCGACATTATATAAACTATGAAAATGAGCAGTAATGTGTTTCGTAGTTGCTCTAACTAATGAATTCTCACTATCAATAGCTCGTAGACGTTTTTCCGTTTTAGTAGCTGCATCCAAAGTAAATGGTGCTTCATCTGTGGAGGTGGCAATCAAATAACCATTCCGTTCGAGAATAAAAACCTGACCATTTTTGCTGATTTTTAAATTTTGCAGAAAGCGATCGATTCCACTTAGAATTAAATCGACTCCCACTATTCCCTGAATGTTACCTTGATTATCTTGCAACAAACCTGCTGCGGTAATTCCTAATTCTCCACCCGTAAAAGTATAAACTTTACTCCAATTATTTCCTTGAGCTTTCATTGTATTGATATACCAAGGACGTTCTCTAGGGTTATATTTATCTACTTCAATTAGTTTTTGTTTTTGACCAAGACTATTCAATATATAAATTTTACGTTCAGGAGTTTTGGTTACCTCTTGACTATAAAACTTACCTGCTTCTAATTTGCTATAAATAAATTTCCCCGTCTCATCTCCCAAATATATAGCTCTTACAGAATCAAATAACTGAATAGTTGACCAAAAATCTTGTTGTATCGTAGAAAAATCATTAATATCTAACTGCCCTGTTCTGACACTATTTTGTTTTAATTGGACAATTAAGTGAGGAGTTTTTAAATAATTTTCCAGGTGTTTTTCGACTCCAGCCGTAACCTCGCTTCTGAGTTGACTGGTAACATTATTAACCGCTTGTTCGCCATTGCGCCAAGAAAAATATCCCACTAAGCCTATTGTGATAAATATTTGGAGCAAAAAAGGTAGAGTAATAACATTCTGTAAGGAAAGATTGCGATAAGACTTAATTATCTTACGCAGTAGTTGGGATGACATTACTAGGGAATAGGGGAAATTAAATAATTGTTCTACTTATCTTAAGTTATCCTGCAAGAGAACGTTCTGATTGTACAGTGGTTTTCGGCATCAATACAAATTCACTGTAATCAGCAAGATCATCTATCCCTATTAGGTTACACAGAGACTCTACTAGCAACCAAAAGCATATTTTTAAAATTAGTTTTTGCCAATTGATTTTCATGGTAGTTTTCTTCTTTTGATAACTTCATAGCTTTGTTAAATTGATTACATTCAGTTAAAGAGATAAAAAATAAACAATTTTTGTTCACTCACCATAAAAATAGAAACTAATCGAGAAGAATTAGAGATGGCGAAGCAGTCATCAGTCATCAGTCATCAGTCATCAGTAATTAATTTCTTCCCCAGTTAATCTCGATTTATTTTTATACCTGTATTTATTACAAGTTGGATTGGCTCACTGTGATTTATCTCTAACAATAAAGAAGGTGTAGCTGATCTTGTACTTAGATTGTCAGGAGAAGGATCATGTCACGCCAAAGAAAAATTACCATCAGAATTTGTAAACGTGCAGCTTATTTTCTGTTTAATAACTCTTCCGAAACAAGTAAAGTATTAAGCAATAATTCTAACGACATAGCTACTTTAAGAAAATCAATTACTCGTTGTTATCAAATTAGTTAAGGCGATGAGGCTTCGCATCCGCTACGCGATCGCGAACTTTAAGTTCTGAGGTAAAAACAATGAAACGCTTAGAAATTTTTCTTATTAGTATATTTTTTACAATTGGCATTAGTTTATTTAGCTCAGTATCAAGTAAAACTGTGAAAGCAACTGCCCCATTATTTATGATAAGTAATTATTCAAAATTAATTTCCCAATCATAACTTAATTGAATTTACAAGTAATAAAAAATATGAGATCTTATCTAAGATTTGACATTGCTTCGTCTATCAATTTGTCAGGAGCGGACAAATGAAAACTAAAGATTTATTAGAAAAATATGCTAAAAAAAGACGAAATTTTAAAGGTATTGAGCTTTGCTATTGCTTTCTAAGTTGGTCAGATTTACGAGCAATTGATTTAAGTCAAGCAGATTGTAGACTGTCAATTATGGAAGGTGTAGACTTTACCGCAGCTTACCTGATTGAAACTAATTTTTCTCGCGCCGATTTAACCGCAGCCAATTTATATCACGCTAATTTATGTGGTGCAGACTTGAGTGTTGCCGATTTACGCGGTGCTAGTCTAGTTGATGCCAACTTATTGGGGGCGAATTTACGCTGTGCTAGTTTAACAGGAGCAGATTTGAGTGGTGCAATCATGCCTGATGGCACAGTGATGCCTGAAGGTACAATTTTACGACGCAAGCAGGCGATCGCGTTTGTAGATTATTTTAGTTAGTTAACAAAAATTATTGTTTGTATTACAGTTTTTGTATTACAGTTTTTTTGCCTAACTTTAGTTAGTTAACCAGATATATTCTATAAACACATATCTGTTTGGCTATGTTCGAGAAGTCATGATTAAAAAATTACTACGTTATTTTATTGTAGCGATCACTATTTGTTTGCTAGTTATTGCCTGTAATTCTGATACTCAATTAAATAATACTCAGGTTGACAAATTGCGATCGTCTAGCGAAAACTTAGCCTCATCCCCAAGTCAAGAAAACGTTCTGCGAATATGGTGGGATAAAGGTTATAGCCCCGAAGAAGATGCAGCCTTGCAAAAGCTAGTCCAAGGTTGGGAACAAAAAACTGGTAACAAAGTACAAATTGATTTTTACACCTTAGACCAACGTTCAGCAAAGCCCGAAAGATATCTTCAAAGCGGTGCAACACCCGACATCTTTATGAGCTTCAAAGCAGAAAGCACTCTTAATCCCAGACTGGCGTGGGAGGGTAAATTAATTGATGTAGCTAGTATTATCGAGTCAGCAAAAAAAAACTACGAGCCTGGAGCTTTAGCAACAGCTTACTACTATAATAATGTTGAGCAAAAACAAAGTTACTATGCAGTTCCTATTCATAGAGCAGCACTTCACATTTATTATTGGAAAGATTTAATCGAAAAAACTGGTCGTACCGCAGCCGATATTCCTCAAGATTGGGATGGTTTTTGGCAATTTTGGTTGGATGTAGCCAAAGATTTAAAAAATCAGCATCAACAAGCTATTTTTCCTATTGGTTTACCGATGTCTGTAGAAGCGGGAGATACTTATCAGGCTTTTGAGTACATTTTAGAAGCCTATAATGTCAAATTGGTAGATAAAAAAGGCAATTTATTAGTAGACGATCCCCAGGTACGTCAAGGTATTATTAAATGTCTAGATTGGTATACACAGTTTTATTTGCAAGGCTATACTCCTAAAGATGCAGTAAATTGGAATAATGCTGCTAATAATCATCAACTGCTAAATCGCAAAATACTGACAACCACTAATGCTACCCTTTCAATTCCTGCTGCATTACGTCAAGATAGTAACGCTTATCGTAATCAATTGGGTATTGTAGAATTACCCAACAAACCCAATGGTGAACCAATGCGCCATATATTTTTGGTAGAACAAGCAGTTATTTTTAATAATGCTAAACATCCCGAGTTGGCAAAAGATTTCTTATTGTATTTAACACAACCAGAAGTGATTAACACTTTTCTCAAAGACTCAGGCAGACACTCTCCAGCACATATATCGATTTATGATGATCCTTATTGGACTAACCCTGAAGATCCTCATACTTCTACCGTCACCAAAACCTTAACTAAAAGTCAGATCCGTCCTATTTATCCTGCTAATAGTCCTGCCTATAGCATTGTACTTAAAGAGAATATTTGGGGTCAGAGTTTAGAAAAAATTGTACTAAATGATCTTACTCCAGAACAGGCTGCTGATGAAGCCATATTGAGAATTAAAGAGATTTTTGCCAAATGGGAACAAAGTTAAGTAGTTAGACAAATAATTTTGTTCCCTAGTTATTCTCGATTATTTTTTATTTTGAAATTGTCCAAAGCTAATGGACAGATCATCATAAAGCCTAGCAATACCTCTAGATAATTACCAGGAGAGTAATAATTTATTACTCTCTTTTTATTCAATATTATAAATTGGGTAATTAATCTTATTCGCTTATTATTCTGATTTAGATTGTCATCAATTAAATTGAGAGAGCTAAAAGATGTTAGAACAAAAAATAACTATTCTCAATTGTATGATGTTAATAGTCATACTCCTCTTTATTGTTGTTCTTTAATTTATGTTTTTATTATTAAGAGTACTTCCCTAATAATTCTCGATTTATTTTTAAATTATAAGCAAGCAAACAAATGTTTGAGAAGTATTAAATAGAATTACAACTTATGCTTGATAAGTAAATGCGTAATTTCTATTTACCTTGAAGCCAGAAAAGATAGATAGACAATTAAGTCAGGGTAATTATTTTACCTTGACTTTTTTATTTATTTTTGATTCTTTCTTAAATGTAAAAATATCTCTTTTAATTCTCAATTCACTCCCAACTTATTCCCGATCGCCTTTTAAATTATCAATAGTCAAACATCAAACAAATATTTACTACGGAGAAGAAAATTATGTCAACTTATTACAACGAACCAAACAAAAACTACGAAGCTCCTGAAGCAGAATACGAATATAAAGAATACAAAGAGTATGCAGAGTACAAAGCTCCTGAAACAGGATATGAAACTCCTGGATATGAAGCTCCTGAATATTGGACACCAACTTATCAAGAGATACAAGAAAAGTATCCTGAAGATAAATACGCAGATAAGCAATATTTACCAGGAAAAACAGTAGAAGGTTATGGTACAGAAACAGCAGACTATGTAGTTGGTAACGAATACAGTAACTTTATCTACACCTATGAAGAACAAGATGTTGTCGAAGCTGGTTACGGTAACGATAAAATCGATGCTGGTAAAGGTGATGACCTTATTTACGGTTTCACTAAAGAACATAATCCTATGGATGAAAAGTATGCCCAAGCGGAATATGCAGAGACAGATTGGTATACAGGTGGCGAGGGCAAAGATATCTATGCTCTTGGTACTCAAGAATATGCTTACTACAAAGCTAACGGCGAACAAGACTACGCAGTAATTGCTGACTACACAGCAGGAGAAGACGCTGTAATGTTATATGGTGCTGCTGAAAACTATGTCGTCGGTGAAAGTACTGCTCTAAAAGCAGATGGTTCAATGGGTGACAAAGCAGCAGCTATTTACTGGGATGAAGACAAAAATGGTGCTTATTCTCAAGGAGATGACATGATGGCAGTCTTTGAAGGATACGCTGTTGAAGATATTACTGCTGCTAAAAATAGCTGGGTTTATGTTGCACCTGAACCTACAGCTACTTAGGATTTATTGAAAAACTAAGATTTGGGAATATAACCTTGAAAAAGCTATTAGTTGTTAGCTTTTAAAGATGACAAAAGTAATAAATTTACTTTTATATACCAACTCAGTAACACAGAACAATTAAGCTCTAAGACTAAGCCAGGGTTATATTACCTTGGTTTTGTTTTTTAAATTCTCTACATATTCCCGATCGCTCTTTATCTTAAATCTAACGAAATTTATATAATTAAAATTATGACTACTACTCTACAAATAAAAGACCAGACAATAACCGCCGAAGAAATTATTCCTTTATTGGATAATTATCGAATGTTATCGCAGTTTCTGCGAGAAGTAATTATCGATCGCGCTATTGTTAATATTGAATATACTCAGGCTGAATTTGCTGATGCCTATCGAGACTTTAGACAGCAATATCAGTTAAATTCAGACGCAAAAATACAAGCTTGGTTAACTAAAATGATAATGACTCAAGCTCAGTTAGATGCTCGTATTATTAGAAAAATCAAGTTTGATAAATTTAAACAAGAACAATGGAGACATCAGCTAGAATCTTATTTTCTTGACCGTAAATTGGCTTTTGAAAAAGCTAGCTTTTCTATAATTAGAATAAAAACAGAAGGCATAGCTAAAGAACTATATCATCGTCTCCAAGAAGGAGAAAATTCTTTTGCTGAATTAGCAAGGGCATATTCCCTGGGTAGAGAAGCCAATAACAATGGTTTAGTAGATTCGGTAAAACTGATAGATCTACATCATATTCTGGCTCAAATGCTCCACCGCAGTCAACCAGGACAACTTCTACCTCCCAGACAAATTGAAGCTCATTGGGTAATTGTGCGCCTAGAAAAATATCTCCCTGCTAGACTAGATGCTACTATGCGTGAAAGACTATTAAATGAATTATGCGATCGCTGGTTACAAAAACAAATAAACATTGAACATTGAGCATTTAACATCGTTGATAAATGCTCAATGGAATAAATTATTACTTGCCAATTAACTTCACTGCACCTATCCCACCAAAATATAATCCTAATACTGCACCAGCTAATAAAGATTGTGTGAGCGGATCGGTAGAAGGAGTTAAAATCGCACCCATAATCACAGAGGCAAGAATAACATAACGCCAACCAGCCAACATTTGTGCTGAAGATACAATCCCTAAAAAGCCTAAAATTAATTGAATCACGGGAATTTGGAATGCTAAGCCAGTACTAAATAGCAACAGCAGCACAAACTCAAAGTATTTATCAATTGACCAAGACTGTTCAACAACATCACCACCGTAGTTAATAAAGAAATTTAGCGCAGCAGGAATTAGGGCAATATAGGCAAAAAACAAACCTGCAAAAAACAAAATACTAGAGCCAAAGATTACAGGCGCAAGTAAACGACGCTCGCGCCGAGTTAATCCTGGTAAAACAAACCGAGCAATCTGATATAAAATCACAGGACTAGCTAAAACCATCCCACTATAACCAGCCACCTTAATCGAAACAAAGAAAAACTCTCCAGGGGCTAATTGTAGAAATTGAACATCTTGAGCAGGTACTTCTAGAATCCGAACTAAAGGTCTGACAAAAATAAAACAGCCAGCAGCAGCAACTACCACGGCAATGAGAGCGTAGAAAATCCGTAGACGTAATTCTTCTAAATGCTCAAACAGAGACATTTCCACTTCACTAGGAAGTTCGTCTAGGTAATCTTTTGGCTCTTGTTCGGTGACGGCGGTTTCTAAGTTAGATGACGGCATAAAAGGGACAAAAAGAGAAATCAATAAATTATTTAAGTAGTTAATTATCAAGTGCTAAAACCAGTTTAAATAATTATATCTTCCGTCCTCCCTGTTATTCTTCCTCTTTCATTGAAAACATCATATAATATGCAGTTTGAATGCGTAACAGCTTATCACCCCTGTAAAGCCTTGTTTTGAATCTCCAAGTCTGTTATCTGTTAGTGATAGCAAGGTTCTAATGATGTTATCTTGCTTAAGGCTAGTCTTATTAAAATTGACAGACTATTTAGATTGAATCAGGTTTAATTTATGACAAAATACGACGTATACGCTCTCGGTAATGCGCTAGTAGATATTGAATTTGAGGTTTCACCTCAGACTTTAGAGAATTTAGGTATTGATAAGGGGGTGATGACCCTCTTAGATCAAGACAGTCAGGATAAAATTGTCAGTCATTTATCAGAATACGATCAAAAACGCTCTTGTGGCGGTTCAGCAGCTAATACTCTCATTGCTATTAGTCAGTTTGGTGGCAAAACTTTTTATTCCTGCAAAGTAGCTGATGATGAACCAGGTCAATTTTACACTCAAGATTTATTAGATTGTGGAGTTGCTACTAACCTAGAAAACCATTCTCCTGAAGCAGGAGTGACAGGCAAGTGTTTGGTGTTTGTTACCCCAGATGCCGATCGCACGATGAATACTTTTTTAGGTATTTCGGGTAACTTTGCCGATGCAGAATTAGTACCAGAAGTTATTCAAAATGCTGAATACACCTATATTGAAGGTTATTTAGTCAGTGGTGAAAATAGCAAACAAGCAGCAATCAAAGCTAAAGAAATTGCCCAAGCAGCAGGAAACAAAACTGCATTTAGTCTGGCGGATTTAAACATGGTGAAATTCTTTAAACCAGGGTTGTTAGAAATTATTGGTTCTGGAGTTGATTTTCTGTTTGCCAATGAAAGCGAGGCATTACTGATGGCAGAAACTCAAGATTTTGAGGTTGCAGTTGACTATCTCAAAACCTTGGCTAAAGAATTTGCTATTACTCGCGGTGCAAAAGGTTCAGTGATTTTTGATGGTGAACAATTAATTGAGATTGCGCCTTTTCCTGTCAAAGCAATTGACACTGTAGGTGCAGGCGATATGTATGCAGGAGCATTATTATATGGAATTACTAATGGCATGAATCTTTCTGAAGCTGGACGTTTAGCTTCCTTAGCCTCAGCCAAAATAGTTACCAGTTTGGGCGCACGTTTAAAAACCCCAGAAGTCAAAGCTCTTTTAACTGAACTAAAAGTAGCTAATTAATTAAGTAGCAAGTAGCAAGTAGCAAGTAGCAAGTAGCAAGTAGCAAAAAAAGACAAGGTAGTAGGTAGGAAATAGGAATGTAGATCAATTACCCATTACTCATTACTCATTACTCATTACTCGTTACTCGTTACTCGTTACTCACTTATTGACGCGATCGCTCTAACAATTTTTTCCTAATCTCTAATTATGCCAAAATACATTATGTGGGGTAACTATTGCGAAAATGCCCTAGAAAAAAGAACACCCTACCGTCAAGCTCACTTAGATGGTCTAGCTTATCAACAATCACAGGGAATCCTAATTACTTTAGGGCCCACCAAAGACAATACAAAAGTATTTGGTATCTATGAAGCGGATGATGAAGCTAGTATCCGTAAGCTTGTAGAGTCAGATCCCTATTGGCAGAATGGTATTTGGACTGAATATCAACTCAAAGAGTGGATACAAGCTTTTTAGATTCTTGGTGATTGTTAATGACGATTGGGAAACTAAAACCAAACTAAAGAGCAAATTGCAAAAACTCTATCAATCGATACAGCAAAGCTAATTTATTCTTGTACTAAATGTTTAAACAAGTGTTTAAATAGAGGTTAACGAGAGGAGATTGAGGATGAATGCATCGGAAAGAGCCAAAGGGCTAGATACTGCTACTAAAATTGCCTCCGTAGTTACTTTGTTTAAGGCACAGTTTCCCGATGCCAAAGCCGATCTTAAACCCTGGAAAAATGATCCTAATACTCTTGAGTTAGTTGACCCTGATTCAATTGATATCGGCTTTCATTTTCCTGGCTGGAGTAGACGCTATCAAAGTAACAGTATCTTAGTGCAGATTCGCTTTTATAAAGATCCTACTGAACACGCAGAAAAGTTTATTGGGGTAGAAACCTGTGGCTTTAGTCATCTAGGACAAGCTTGGAAATTTTCTACCATAGATAGCTGGGAATTTGTCGGTCAATGTCAACCAGCCGAAGATACGGAAAAACAACTTAAGCTGTTCTGCCGTCAAGTATTTGAATTATTTAATTAATTAATAATAAAAAAAATTTTCTTTTGCCTTTTGCCTTTTTGCCTTTTTACTTTTTTTAGGCGGCTTGCGGTTCAAGAATTAAGCTCAACTGTTCGATTCCTTTGTGTAAATGTCTGGTCACAGTCATCGGACTAATACCAATCTGCTTGGCTGCCTCTTTACGAGGTAAATCCCACAAAAATACACATTCAATTGCTGCTTTAGTTTTTTCTTCCAACTGATTCATTGCTCTTTGTAATTGCAATTTATCATCTTCTAATTTACGTTTTTGATGATACTGGGGATCGATAATAGTATCACCAAAAGTAATAGAAGAATCTAGAGAATTACTAACTACAGCGTCTAAACTAATTGGTAAACGATTTTGTAAAGCTAATTGACATTCACTCCACTCAGCTAAAGGTACACCTAAGCCTTTAGCTAATTCGGTATCTTGAGGCAAACGTCCTAATTTTTCAATTAAATCTTTCCTTAATTTTTTTCCTCTAGTATAAAGTTCCTGCCATCTGCGAGGAATCCGCATCATGCTGCCCCGATCTCTTAAATAATGAAGCATTTCACCTCGAATATAAGGAATAGCAAAAGAACTAAATGCCGAACCTTGATGAGGATCAAAACGTTCAATTGCTCTAATTAAACCTAAATAGCCAATTTGTTCTAAATCTTCGTAGGGTTCAGCACATTTGCGACAAATTTGATGGGCAACTTTTCTAACTAAACCTGTATTTAATTCAACTAACTTATTACGTAATTTTAAAGATGGCTGGCGATGATAATCCTGAAGAAATTTCATGCAACGATAATTAAGAGTTTGAGTAGCCATAAAAATAAAATTTTTCCCGTATCAACAATCTATTTATGTGGATCTAGATTTAATTTTCTGTTGTCAGAAAAATCTACACCATGGTTGTTTTACGGAAAATCTCTAGCAAGCTTTTTTTTTCTCCGAACAAATACGCATTAAAAAGATGATTTTCGGCAATTATTTTTGTTTTAATAAAACATTTATTTTAAATGTATTAATACATAAAAAAAACAGGTATAGCCTCAACTATTCCTGTAATTTTCAAATGTTATTTTTGGTTATTCTTATAGTTTATTAAGTTCTTCTCTTAAGACATCTACGGTTAAACGAATCTGCTCTTCAGTATGATTACAAGTGATAAAAAAGCGCAATCGCGCACCATTTTGGGGGACAGAAGGATAGATCATAAAAGGAACATTAATTCCTCTTTTAAATAAATTTTGAGATAACTGAATTGATTTTAAAGAATCTCCCACAATAATGGGAATTACGGGGGAATCTTTACTCATGCCTGTATCAAGTCCGTGTTCTTTGGCTAAGTCTAGAAATAATTTTGCCCTAGCTTGCAGGCGAATTGCTCTTTCTGGTTCAGCTTTCAATACGCGAATGGCAGCTAAAGTTGCTGCTGCATTGGGTGGTGACATACCGACACTAAAAACAAAACCAGGGGCAGTATATTTAAGATATTCAATTAAAGCAGCAGTTCCAGCAATATAGCCCCCACAGCTAGCAAAAGACTTACTAAGTGTACCCATCCATAAATCAATATCTTGGGGATTAATTTGCCAGTATTCACTGATACCACGACCAGTTTTGCCAATTGTTCCCATTGAATGAGCTTCATCGACCATTAAGAAGGTTTTATATTGCTGTTTCAGCTGAATAAATCTTGGTAGGTCAGCAATATCACCATCGGTACTATAAACTCCCTCGATGACAATTAGCACCCGTTGATAGCGGTGTCGGCGATCGCGTAATATGGTTTCTAAGGCTTGACTATCATTGTGGGGAAATGCTACCAAACTAGCTCCAGAAAGGAAACATCCCTGAAGAATACTGTTATGACTAAGAGAATCATAAATTACGAGGTCGTTTTTACCAAATAAATGACCAATAGTAGTGACATTAGTAGCATGACCACCCACCATCATAATGCTATCTTCTACACCCAGAAAGTCCGCTAGTTGCTGTTCTAATTCTCTGTGTATGGGTTTTTCTCCCGAAATTAGACGACTAGCACAAGCAGATGTACCATAAAGCTTGATAGCGTCTTCGGCTGCTTTATTTACTTCTGGATCACCGCACATCCCAATATAATTATAGGTAGCAAAGTTAATCAACTCACGACCGTTAATGATAGTGCGATCGTTAACTATGGTTTCTTGGGGAACAAAAAACGGATTACCGTTACCTAAACTAGCTACTTGCAGTTGTTGAGCTAATAATTTTTGATATTCGGGAAAGGCTTCAAATTTATAATTTTCTACAGGTATTTCTAAAGAATTATGATCAACAGAATTTTTCGCTAAATCAGCTATGGTAGCAGGCGAAACTGGTATTAAATCATTAGCAGAATTAACTTGGTTCTGGGAAAAGTTGCTAGTTGCTAGATATTGAGCTAGAGCTTCAATATTTTGATAATCCCACAGTAAGGTTGGTGGCAGTCGACAACCCAGATAGTCTTCTAAATCACCCGATAAATTAATCGCCTCGGCTGATTCTAAACCATATTCTTCAAAATTTTGACCGACATCGACTTGATTCGGTTCAATTTCTAAAATCTCTGCCAACTTATCAATTAGCCAACCTTGTATTGCTTCTGCTCTAGAGGCAACACTAAGATTATTTAATTTGCCATTACTGCTGGCAGAAATATTTTTGTTTTCTTTGCCATTTAACGTTTCCTTGAATAGTGTCATTACTCACTCCTACACCACTTAGTTAAAAATTCACTGTGGGGAACTTGTCCGCCAGCAGAGAATGGTAATCTTGAGGGTCGCTAATTTTCTGGTCTAGCCGACACCTTCCAGACCATAATCATCGGACTCGATGGTTATTTTGCCACGAACCCCCGCCAAAATACCAGGGTATCTAGCAGGGGTTGGTGTTAATTGTTTAATTTGCAACATTAATATAATAATGGCGACCTCACTTGTTGTTACAAGATCTATAGATTAATAGATCGAATCTATAACAAACTAGTGCAGATCGCCAGTTATTAGGAAAATTTATCTGACATTTTAACTAGCATTTAACTAGCAATATATTCCCGAACGTAGCTTCTACGTCTTCTCAAATGAGCCAAAGCTTGATGCTCTAGCTGACGTACTCGCTCACGACTGAGACTCATTCTTTGACCAATTTTGGCTAGAGAGAGTTCTTTACCATCACTTAATCCAAAACGTAAAGAAATTACTTCTTGTTGTTGAGGAGATAAATCTGCCATCAAGCTATACAGATCTTGGCGTAGTAGCTGTTGAGTTGCATAATTATCTGGCGAAGCTCCTTCATCTTCTAGCAATTCTGATAATTCGGTATCCTGATTGTCACCAACCCGAACATCCAAAGAAATTGGTTGACGAGCAATACCTAGATATTCACGAATTTGAGAAGTTTTTAGCTCTAATTCGCGGGCGATTTCCCAAGGTTCAGCACTACGACCCAGTTTTTGGGCTAGTTCCCTTTGGGTTTTCTTGATTTTATTAAGTTTTTCGGTAATGTGAATCGGTAAACGAATTGTACGGGCTTGTTGAGCGATCGCTCTGGTGATTGCTTGACGAATCCACCAGTAGGCATAGGTAGAAAATTTATATCCTTTGGTGGGATCGAATTTTTCGACTCCTCTCTCCAAACCTAAACTGCCTTCTTGAATTAGATCGAGAAATTCCATATTGCGCTTTTGGTATTTTTTAGCGATCGCTACTACCAGACGCAAGTTCGCCTCGATCATTTTTTGTTTGGCTCGTTGACCCTCGCGGATAATCCTGTTAATTTCTGTTTCACTCATTTGGACTTTGTCCGCCCACTCCTTCAGACTGAGCTTAGTTTCTAGCTGCTGCTCTAACTCTTCTTTTTCGGTTAACAGGATCATCATTTTCTGCACTTGTTTGCCATAAACAATTTCTTGCTCATGAGTTAACAAGGGTACCCGTCCAATTTCATGGAGATAGGTTCTGACCATATCTGCCGAGTAATTGCTTTTAGTGGTTGTTTTTTCTATGTTGGCTTTGGGCATCTGTACAGTTATGACTCCTTATAAACTGATTAAAAGTCAGCGATACTTCTTCTGATTTTGAACTGTCCGACTATACCTTTAGACGTTTAGTTGGGAATAAAGGTTCAACTATTTGGCTAAAAAGTTTCGATTATCCCTAATTAAATACTCATTATGAGTCAAAGATTATAGGTGACAGTTTTGCTACCTATTTTTATGATGAACCAAAAAGATTTATGCCATCACTAATTATTGAGGTGGATTGCCGAACATTTTTTGCAGTCATCAGTCATCAGTCATCAGTCATCAGTCATCAGTCATCAGTCATCAGCCTCACAAGTTCCTCAACTTTTATTTCTATGATGGTTAAAGCCCCAATTATTAGGATTAGGATGGAGTAATTATGAAAGCCATACAATTACTTGGTCAATACCGCAAAGGCAAATTAAATTTTCAAGGTGCAAGTTTGCATTCTGCCCATCTGCAAGCGGTCAATCTCACACGCATCAATTTAACTGAAGCAGATTTAAGTCATGCGGATTTAAGTGATAGTGATTTGAGTGGTGCTTGTCTACAACAAGCAAATCTAACCAACGCTAATTTGAGTAATACTACCTTGGTAGGCGCAAATCTAGTAGAAATTAATTTAATTGGTGCAGATTTGGAAAATGCTGATCTTCGGGGAGCAGATTTAAGTGGTGCGGATTTGCGTTGTGCCAATTTACACAAAGCTGACTTGTGTAGTGCGAACCTCACTGATGTTGATCTCAGTGGGGCAGATTTAACTAATGCTGATTTAACCGATGCTCAACTAGCTGGAACAGATATTTCCGTAGCTGAAACTAAGGGAGCAAATCTGCATCAGGTAAGCTGGGATGGATGTGAAAGAAAACAAGAACACACATCACATCATTGGGTTACTTGGTCTGGTAAATAGCATTGGGATTAATCAACAGTTAAAGTTTTACACTGCGCTTGATTATAAAGAAGGCGATCGCATAATACTAAAGCTACCATTGCCTCAACCATTGGGACTGCCCGGGGTAAAACACAAGGATCGTGTCTACCTTTGGCTGCTAAGACAGTTTCCTCGCCAGTTTTGGTAACGGTTTTTTGTGCTTTACCAATAGTGGCAGTGGGTTTAAAAGCAACCCGAATTACAATGTTTTCGCCGTTGGAAATGCCTCCTTGAACTCCTCCTGAGCGGTTGGATACAGTACGCATTACACCGTTGGCATCAATGTAAAATTCGTCGTTGTGTTCACTCCCAGTCATAGTTGTACCAGCAAAACCTGAACCAATTTCAAAGCCTTTGGTAGCAGGCAGAGACATTACCCCTTTGGCTAAATCTGCTTCTAGTTTATCAAATACAGGATCGCCTAAACCTTTGGGTACATTACGGGCAACGCATTCGACTACACCCCCCAGAGAGTCCTGATCTCTTCTGGCTAAATCAATGCGCTCGATCATTGTGGCAGCGCACTCAGAATTAGGACAGCGAACAATATTACTTTCCACCTGTTCCAAGGTTACGGTATTAGGATCAACTTCCGCTTCTATATTTTTGATCCGCTTAACATAGCCGACAATTTCTACCCCTGCCACCTGCTGAAGAATTTTTTTGGCGATCGCTCCTGCTGCCACTCTCCCAATTGTCTCTCGTGCCGAAGAACGTCCACCTCCTTTCCAGTTACGAATTCCATACTTAGCATCATAGGTGGCATCAGCATGAGAAGGACGATATTTTACTGCCATCTCATCATAATCTTGGGAACGAGCATCTTTATTCCGCACTAAAATTGCGATCGGTGTTCCTGTAGTTTTCCCTTCAAACACCCCCGAAATTATTTCACAGGTATCACTTTCTTTTCTGGGAGTCGTAATTTTACTCTGTCCTGGTCTTCTGCGATCTAGGTCTACTTGTATTTCTGCTTCGCTAATTTCTAGTTGGGGGGGACAACCATCAATTACCACTCCCACACCACCGCCGTGAGATTCACCAAAGGTTGTAATGCGAAACAAATGTCCGAATGTGTTACCCATGATACTATTAAAATACTACGTTGTTTGTCTATTAGTTTTAAGCTTTTAGCTATTAGCCCTACAGGTTCGACATTTGCTCTTTGTTGGAAACCAACAAGACGAAGTCTTCGCAGCACTCGGAATCTAAGTCCGAGTGAACGAAAACCGCAATGTCTCACTTTTAGCTTTTAGCTTTTGAAGCATTTCTCAGGAAGTTTAACTTATCAAGAAGTAATTATAATTAAACCTTATTTAATATACATTTAGCGTTAACTCACAACTTTAAACACTAGATTATAGTAGTTGACTAAAATTCAAACTTTATTTGTAAACTCTATGTTTAAAACGATTACCCACGTTATTTTTGATGTGGATGGATTATTGTTAGATACAGAATCTCTTAATGAGCGAGTTAACAGCACCATTGTCCAACGCTATGGCAAAATTTTTGATCTGGAAATAAAAATGGCGATCGCTGGTAGAACCACCTTAGATTCAGCCAAAATTATTGTTGAGACATTAAAACTACCTCTAAGTACCGAAGCTTATCTAGTAGAACGCAATAAACTAATTTATCCTTTATACCCTACAGCTAAAGCTTTACCTGGAACAATCGAGCTAATTCAACATTTATCTCAACATCAAATCCCCCAAGCACTTGCCTCTAGTTCTACACGCCATCATTTTGACCTAAAAACTAGCAATCATCAAGAGTGGTTAAAAGTATTTGAAGTAATTACTTTAGGAGACGATCCCGAATTACAACAAGGAAAACCCGCACCAGATATTTTTTTACTGACAGCTAAAAGATTAGATGTCTCTCCTGAACAATGTTTGGTGTTTGAAGATTCTGTGGCTGGAATGAAAGCTGCGATCGCAGCAGGGATGTCGGTAGTGGTTATTCCTGATCCAGTATTTGAGCTCAATCTGTTTTTAGAAGCCAACCAAGTACTTGATTCTCTCCTAGATTTCCAACCCCAAGACTGGAATTTACCAGAGTTTAAGTAATGAGTAACAAAATCAGAAGTAGGTAGTGGGTAGTAGGTAAAAACTTTTGACTTTCTTGTGTTAACTCAACATTCGAGCTTAATTTTAATACTTGCAGCCTTGGAAGATTATTTAATTGGCGATCCCTGGGGATGGATTCATCCTGTGCAGATAATGGGTTGGCTAATTAACAGCTATAGCAATTGGGCGATGATTAAATACTGTCAACCAGGTTGGCAGCGTCGTCTAGCGGGAATATTACTTGGTTGTGGTTTAATTCTTGGCAGTAGTTTAGTAGCCTGGCTGATAGTTTTTAGTTTTCGGCTTATTCATCCCGTACTAGGATACATTACGGAAATAGTCTTATTAGCTAGCTGTTTTGCAGGTAAAAGCTTGCGAGTTGCAGTCCAAGACGTTTTACAACCTTTGACTAATCAAGATTTAGAGACAGCGCGATCGCGTATAAGTATGTATGTGGGGCGAGATACTGAAAATTTATCTGAAGCCGAAATATTGCGGGCGTTGCTCGAAACTGTAGCGGAAAATACCGTAGATGGAGTCACGGCCCCACTTTTTTATGCCATTTTAGGCTTGTTAATTCCCAATTTGGGTGTAGTCCCCTTAGCCTTGGGTTATAAAGCTGCTAGTACCCTTGATTCGATGGTAGGCTATCGTCGTGAACCCTATACAGACTTAGGCTGGTTTAGCGCGCAGCTAGAAGATCGTTTAACCTGGCTTCCTTGTCGCTTAACGGTACTAACTTTGAGCTTATTTTCTGGTAAACCTTTAGAAGTTTTAGCTATTTGTCGTCGCGATGGGGTAAAAGATCCTAGTCCCAATTCTGGCTGGAGTGAATCAGCTTATGCAGCAATTTTAAAAGTCCAGCTAGGGGGAAAAAATACTTATCAAGGAATAGTTAAAGATAAACCGTTATTGGGAGATGACCAAGAAGCAATTTCCGTCGGTAAAATCAATCAAGCTCTCTTTTTAACTCGTTGCTGTTTTTTATTTTGGCTGGCAATTACGGTGATTACTAATAATCTAGAACAAGATTTATTTATTTGGTTGGGTTGATCAGGGGCAAAGTTTCTTAAACTAGATAAGGAAAAGAAAAGAAATTTTAAGCATAGGTTATGACAGATAATACTGCTCGCGATCGCTTTCGTGCTGCTTACGAAAACCGTTACACTTGGGATAGTAATTTCCCTGGCTATACTACCAAGCTAGAACTTAAACAAGGAGACGAAGTATATTCAGCCGATATTAAAGTTAACAGTGATTTGTCTGTAGAAGTTAGCGGTATCGAAGACGAGAAAGTTTCTGAAAGCGTTTACAATCACATGAGGGATGTCATTACTCACCGTAAACGCAATAGTTTTGAAACAACTCATGGCAAAAACACTTTTACTCTAGGCGAAGAAGATGCATCTGGTGCGATCGCTATCTTGGTGCAAGGGGACTCTATGGGTTCTAACTATAAAATTCGCGGTACAGAGATTTGTCAGGTAAGCCGTGTTATGGGACCTATGGCCTTTGTAATTAATACTAATGAAAGTCTTGATACTGGAGAAGGCTATATTTCTACTGGTTACAATGCCGTTTTCCGTGATTCTAAAACTAATGCTTTAAAAGCCAAACGAGAATTTACAGAAAGCTACGAAAAGCTAGGTGATTATTATGTTCCTAAACATCAGGTAATTGAATCTATTAGTGCGGATGACGATAAAATTACTACTGAGTTTAGCTTCTCTCAAACTAAGTTATTAGAACCAGCAGCAGTTGCGTAAATTTTTCCAGCTACACGCTAGGATCAATTGATAGTAATACAAATAAATCAACTAGATGAATTATGGCATTAGCATTAACCAAAGATAATGTAGAAACTGTTTTGGACGAACTACGTCCTTATTTGATGGCTGACGGTGGTAACGTTGAACTGGCAGAAATTGAAGGGCCAATTGTTAAATTAAAACTGCAAGGTGCTTGTGGTTCTTGTCCTAGTTCGGCTATGACTCTCAAAATGGGAATTGAACGTCGGTTGCGCGAAAAAATTCCTGAAATTGTTGAAGTCGAACAGGTGATGTAAGCTTATTTTAAATATTAGATATGAGGGATAAGGGATAATTTTTTTATTTTCTCCCTCATTTTTTTTGTTTAATTTATCTTAAGTTTTAGCTGTTTTTTTGATTGTTTGCGACTTTACTAATTTAGCCAATTTATTTGTTTGTATTAGAATTATTTTTTGTCATTATAAAAAAGTCTATAAAAGCTAAAAGCTATAAACAGTATTAATTTCACTTTCACATTGTACCCTTGTGGTATACCTTAAACTAGCAACCTTTGTTAATCTTTAGTTAACCTAATTGAGAATATAAAAAGATATAATACTTCAGGTTATTTTTTGCTTACACCCTACATTCAGCAGGTTGGCTGAAAGATGAGATATTTATTGAAAGTATTTCAATTTGAGCCATTGCCATTGAACCAGAATCAACCTATGGAAATCGATGTTCAGGACCTCGACCATCTTGGACTAATTGCAGGCATAGTAGATGAAATCGGCATAGTCGAAATTATTAATCGCTTGCTGGGGACCCATCCTCTAGAAGAAATCAGCGCTGGGTATGTAGTCAAAAGTGGAAAGCCGCCAAGCCAGAAGTTTATGTGGCCGATGCCGCTCTCTACAACAAAGAGAACATCAAAGCGTTAGGAGAGACCCCTTGGATAAGCCGTGTCCCTGCTAGCATAGCCGAGGCACAACAATTGATGCAAACACTACCCCCAGAGATGTTCAGCCTCAGTTCCTTAAACAACAACTATTCCATGGCTGAAGTTTGCAGCACCTACGGGGGAGTCCCTCACAAGGGTAGGTTTTTCACAATTGGATTTCGGTGAAGGTTAGACAAGGGAG
>CAYMWC010000047.1:0-27776 GCA_964393695.1 uncultured Pleurocapsa sp. | reverse complement strand
GGTTCAGCCTGTCAAAAATATTATTTCCTATGTTAAGGAACCTGCTGAATGTAGGCTAAAAAAGCTAGGATTGAATGCTTTCGCCCTAGAGATGATGGATTATGGCTATTGCAGTTTTATGAACTAAAAGATAGCCAATTCAAATTGGCTAGTGTGGAATTTCTATGAAAAATTAATCAAGTTTACGAAGAAGTTGATTTTGTTGAGCAAGTTGATTCGTAATTTCAAGGCATTAAATAACTTTTAGAAAAAGCGATCGCCAAAGAGTAAAACCTCTAGAGTATTAGCGATCGCATTATTATTTATAAATATCTCCTCTCGCTCCAATTGCATAAATAGTAATGTCTTTTAAATCAAAGTTGACTGTAAAAATTACTCTATTTTTACCTATACGTAAACGATCAAATCCTTTCCAATCACCCCTCATTTTTTTTATATCTAGTTCGGTGAAAGGAATAATTCCTTGTTCTTCGACAGCAAGAGTAACTAATTGAATTGAAGAACGAATATTTTCAATTTCTTGAGAATTGGATTTTTCGAGAAATTTAATCGCTTGTTTGCGAAATTTTACCGCCATTTTTAACCCAATCCGTTAAATCTACTAATTCTTCTTCATTTTCTGCTGAAGATATACCAAATTCTGCTTCTAACTCCTGTTGTTCTTCTTCACTAATATAAGGAATTAAAATTTGATATAAATTATGTCTTTCCTCTTGAATAACTTCTTTCATAGTTTCTTTGATTAAGGCTTTTAATTCTTGTTTTTCCATGTTGTGTTTACTTAGAATTATTTTTGCTAATCTGATTGTCTTGATTATTGCATTAGTTTGTTAAAGCTGAAATTTAAAATTTTTTTGACTTTTAAATCAGATTAGTTTGTTAGTTTGATTGTGTAATTGACTAAACTTTCGGCAAAATTATCAAATCTTTCAGATAGTTTGGCATCTTTTAATTTACCCTTAGAGTCAAAAGCCTGCCACGCTTGTCCAATGGCAATTTGTTCAGGAATTACGTGTCCGTGTACCCAACGTATAATAATTCTTAGATCGTTTAAGGCATTACTATTTGATTGTCCACCCAAAACGCTAATTAAGCCTGTCACTTTATTGGATAAATGCTCAAAACTCATTAAATCGAGAGCATTCTTAAGGACTCCGCTCACACTACCGTGATATTCAGGGGTTGCTAAGATAAGACCATTGGCAGCTTTGACTTTTTCCCTTAATAAATCAACATCGGGATAGTCAGGATAATCACTACCTCCATCACAGAAAGGTAAATTCATCTCTCTAAGATCGAGAATTTCTGTCTCTGCACCTAAAGCTTGAACTCGATTGATTGCCTGCTGTAATGCTAAAGCACTGTAAGCATCTGGACGCAGGCTACCGATAATACCAACTATTTTAACCATTTGTTTTTTGTGAATAACTCATACTCATTACGACTACGTATAAGCTAGCAAATTTTTTTATTAATTGCCAAGCTATTAGTTTTTAGTTTAAGAATACTAATAACCAAGAACTAACCTATCGCTAGTTAATTGACAAAGTACTATTTCTCTAAAAGCTTATAGATCTAACTTTTTGGGGGAACATAATGGTTTTTACGACCCAAAATTGTCCAAAATAGAGGCGAGCGCACGAGTAAAATTGCTATACCGAGTAAAATAACGCTCACCACTCTCCCAGCCGTCAGCCTGTATATGTCCCCATAACATACCTTCAAAACGAGTAAGATTGCAAACCACTCCTGCAACAGCCACAGGCTCAGTTGTATGACGCACAAAAGGAGCATCATCAAAACCAATTACTCGGATCTGGCGGTTATGGCGCAGAAGAAAGTCTAATTTATCTTCATTCACAATTCACTTTATTTAGATTGTGGGAAAGGCGACATTGGTTAACAATTTTAGGGGAGTTAACTCTTTTAATAACTCTAAGGAAGTGCGATCGCGAACAAATAATGAACCAGCAAATCCTAGAGAATTAATCGGAATATTTTGAAACGACTCTTGCGATCGCGGTACAATTAACATCCAGTTTTTAGTCGCCAGAAAGTTATAAGCTCCAGATTGTTGTTGTGTATCGGAATCAACTTTTAATCCAACTTGATTTAAAAGAGCATGATAATTATCCAGCATTATTTTGGCTGCTGCGGTGGGAGAATGACTGGGAGATAGATCCAAAAAAGCGATCCCGTGTCGAAAAGGGAAACTGGTAATAGTTAGGTGAGAATTGACACAAGTAGTATTAGCGATCGCTAGTTCAATAGGCAGATGAACTACATCAGGTAAAAATGGTAAAGGAATTAGTTGTAGATGTTTATGTCTCTGAGAAGCACCAGCTAGTTTACCAGCGTTATAAAAAGCCAATCCGTCCATTTCCTGCATACAAGACCATAAAGCAGCAAAATCTTGTAAATTGAGCAAATTTGTTTGTTCTTCAAAAGCACGAGTCACAATCAAGAGATGATTATCGACAACATTAAACTTATTTAATAGACATATATGACTGGGAGAAATATCGCCTACAAATAAATCAGGTTCATAGGGTAAGAAAGGATCAACTAATTTACCTGTTTTTTTTTCCTGCTCGCTTTGTTTTTTCCTGGCTTGTTCTTTTCGTCCCACATTAGCCAAAGTTCTGACTAAAAAAGCAATATCCTGCTGTTGAATTAAACAATATTCCGTTTCAATCGAATGTAGCGCACCACATTCACGAGCATAGATAGTTGTCTGTCTAGTTTTTTCCCACAGAGTACCTGGTTGTATAACAGAGCTTGCAGTCAGGTTGGTTGTTGATTCTTCCATAGTCCATGATGCAGTCGATAACTACTAATTATGCTGGGTCAATTATCAGTTATTTAATGCTGCTTGACAATCTTTAGCAATTTGTTGTTTTAAGGCTTCGAGGTTAGGAAACTTTTGTTCTGGACGCAAAAACCGCAGTAAATTAACCTGAAGATTTTGACCATATAAATCCCCTGACCAATTTAACAAATGCACTTCAATAGTTGGTGCTGCACCTGCAACCGTAGGACGACAACCGAGATTCATCACGCCTTTGACTACAGTTTTGTTAACTAAAACATCTACCGAATATACCCCATATCGGGGTAAAAACTTAGCAGGTGGAAGTTCTAAATTCGCTGTGGGAAAGCCAATTGTTCTACCTAATTGCTGTCCTTTCACTACTGTACCTGACAAACTATAAGGACGACCTAACATATTGTTAGCGGTGTTCATATCTCCTTTGAGTAAAGCTTGACGAATTAAAGAGCTACTTACTCGCAGTAGTTGAGTTTGCGCATCCTGATACTGATAGAGAGAATTAAGATGTACCTTAATTCCAAAATTAGCAGCAATATTTTTTAAGTCTGACCCTGTACCTTTTCTTTGATAACCAAACCGAAAGTCTGAACCAACACTAATTTGCCTCGCTTGGAGTTGTTTAACTAAAATTTGCTCTACAAACTCTTGGGGACTTAAAGCAGCCAAATTTTGATTAAACGGCAAGAGAATCAACTGCTCAATACCCAAGCTAGATAATAACTCCGCCTTTTCGGGAATTGGGGTGAGAAGTTCTAATTTACCCCCAGTAAAAAACTCACGGGGATGAGGTGTAAAACTAACTACTGAAGGATAAACATGAGGGTGTTGTCTGGATGGTAGAGAGTTAATAATTGCTCGCAACACCAACTGATGCCCTTGATGAATACCGTCAAAATTACCAAGAGCGATCGCTGTAGGGGTTTTTATCAGTTCGACTGAAGATGCAATTAACACGCTTTACATTTTGACATAATTTATGACCAGTTTGAATTCTCCCTAATAATTAAATAAAAGTTAGAGATACACGCGGGAAGATAACTGTATCTGAGTTAGTATTATGACTAGCAAGCAAAAAAAAGCCCCCAGGTACCAAACTGGGGGAAGTTGATGTAACAGAGAATATCTGTTGCATAGCTCTATCTCTTCTCTACTATCTTCTATGGCTAGAACAAAAGTTATGATCTCGATCACAAAGAGAGTGTGAGTTTAATCAATAAAATTTTCCTGATTTTTTTATCCTAAATATAATTAAAAGTAAATCAGTTGTAGTTACTATAATGAATCCTGAGCGCGATTTTCGCACACAGCAGCAATCAATAACCCTACCGCCTCAAACGAGGCTGATTAATACTTACTATGGACTGATGGGTCTACATCCTTCTGCTTCTAACATTGTTATTCGTCGTACCTATCGCCAACTAAGTAAAAAATATCATCCTGATACTACTGAATTACCACCTCACGAAGCCACAGCCAAATTTCAGAGGTTAAACGAGGCTTATGCAGTGTTGAGTAGTCCCGAAAAACGATCGCTCTATGATCTAAAAATTGGCTATTCTCGCCTCAATGTTATTCAAGCACCTTATTACTCTCAAACCGATACAGAACAAGCATCAAGAACGGCTTATTTAGATCCTACAGATCGTCCCCTATCTTCTGGTGAAATTTTTGTTTTGGTATTATTAGGTTTTACCTTTGTCGGTTGTTTGGTTTTAGTAGGTGCGATCGCTTATCTGCGTGGTTAGATTGTCTTAGCCAAAAACATCATTAATGGCTAAGTTGAGAGGTGAGTAGTTCTTTAATGGGAATTGATTCATGAGCAACTACGTTCAAAATTAAGACAGGCTCAAGGAAAACAAGAAAATTCAACTGTAGCGATCGCACTTAACAACAAACTATCTTAAAGGCGATCAAAAATCATTTTTCTATCATTGAATAAAATGATTAAGAAGTAGTGTTGTTTGTTGAGATTGTCGCTCTGATTTACGATATGCTAACCAAATTTGATTGGTTACAGTTTTAGTAGGTTTAAGAATAAGAGTTAATTTGCCCTCAGCAATCCATTCACTACAAAGATAGTCAGGTAAAACACTATAACCAAGTCCAGAAGAGATCGCACTGCGAATACCTCGTAAATCGGGAATGATATATTGTGCTTGCATTTGCGATCGCCTGCCAAAAACCACTCGCCAAAAACGCCTAATAATTGGCAACTCTTCAGCATAAGAAATTAACGGTTGTTTGGTTAACCATTCTTCGAGGGGAGTCAAATCGACTTGTAGCATTTCTGTTTGAATGGGTATTTCGGTTTTGGGAGGCGCAACTAACCAAAAGTTTTCTTGATAAATCGGTTGATATTCTATTTCTGAACGCGTAATTTTTTGGGTGGCAATTATATAATCTAAGTCATCTGCTACTAATTGCGCGATTAATTCATTAGCCAAGCCAAATTGAATGTTAAACATGGTTTTGTCTGCTTGAGGTAAGCGTTTTACCAACCATTCGCTAAAAAATTCCTGTGGTGTTCCCAAACGAATTAAAGATGGTGCATTGGCAAAAGTATTGTGAGTAGCAATAGATTCTAAAGTTTCGATTGCTGCGATCGCTTGATTATATAAACGCTTTCCTGCTTCTGTCGGTAACATTCGACGGGGCATTCTTTCAAATAGTTGCGTTCCCAATACAGATTCTAGGGAAGCGATATGTTGACTTACGGCTGGCTGTGTCAAATATAAAACCTGCGCTGCACCCGATACTGTCCCTACTTGATAGACAGCGATGAAGCTGCGATACCATTCTAAATTAACCATAAATATAACTGGAGTTTAGACTAAAACTTCAAGAGATTAGGCGTGTTTCCAACTTCGTTCGGTTGTCTCATCTGCTGGAAATAAACATTCAATTCGTATTTCCTGAAGCGTAATGTCATAGGGAGTTCCCAAAGTGGCGATCGTTGTAAAAAATTGCCAATTCAGATCGTTTTTCTTGAGGTTAATAGTAAAAAGCAAAGTATTTTGTGCGGTTTGATTTGAGGAGTTCCAAAGAGAAGAAACATCAGGATAGCTCATTAGTTCGTCAAACAACAAATTAGACTGTTCGCTCTCACCAGATAATTTTGCTTCTCGATGTAATCGATCAAGTAAGTGTGCGACAAATTCCTCCCAGTTGACGATAAATGGACGCAACCCCTGGGAATGAAATACTGCTCGCATTAAATTAATTTTTCCGTCAATGCAGAAAAGCTTTGGTAACTTATCTGGTTCGATAAACGTTGTTAGAAGTCGAGTAGCTCCTTTATTGGTCAAAAGTAAATTCCAGTAGCGATCAACGACGATCGCAGGATAAGGTTCTTGTTGGCACAGCATGAAATCAAGAGCTTTACGAACTGAGGTCATTTCAGAAGCAGATAGATCGGTTTCTGTGTGAATAGGTGCAAATCCTGCCGACGTTAGCATTAGATTTTGCTGTCTTAAAGGAATTTCTAAAGCAGTTGCTAATTCTAGAATCATCTCCCGACTGGGTTTAGCTCGTCCCGATTCAAGAAAACTAATGTGTCGCTGCGATACTTCACTCTTTAGCGATAGATCGAGTTGACTTACTCCGCGTTGATCGCGCCATTGTTTGAGGAGTGTTCCAAACGAGTGAGTTTCTCTGGAATTCAGAGGATTTAAAGGTCTTGTCATAATGAGATCGCTACGAACAGGAATATTATTAAAAAACTTATGGCTTATAGCTTTGCTTCTTTATTACCTGCCAGGTAATTGTTTTTATTATCTCCCTTTGGCACGATCGGGGTATGTCTATTTACAGAGAAAAAATATGATTCAGTCAACTGATATCTCAACAACCAATTCATTCAATTTCAAAAAACTCTTGTATTTACTTCTCATAGTCGTAGGTACTATAGCTCCTTGGTTTTGGCTGCTTCAAGATATAACTGTTCTAGTTTCTCCAGCTTTATTCATGCAAAAAGCCTTTGCTAATAATGTTTCTTCCGCTGTGGGAGATGATTTACTGATTAGTGCGATCGCGTTTTTTTGTTTTGCGTGGATGGAATTGAAACGGTTAAAAGTCTCTCAGTTATGGATGCTTGTCTACATCGGATTGACCTTTGGGATTGGGCTTTCTTGCGCTTTGCCTTTCTTTCTATATCGTCGAGAGCAAATTCTGGAGCAAAATGAAATGCATTAAGTAAAAGTTTCTAACTTCTATCCCCGAAAACTTGCAAGACTTCTAACTTACTTTTCAAAAGCGATCGTATATCTCGTAGTGCGATCGCTTTTAAGTTAAAAATTAACCATAAATATATTTATAGATATCTCTAATTTTCATTATTTGTATTTTAGATAAATACCGTTTAGGATAAATTTATCGGGACAAAAAACATTTCACTCGAACTCAAAAAGCTTACTAATACTCAAATACGAGGTTTATCATGTCTCAAAAAGTTTTGCTGGTATTAACCAGTCACGACACTCTTGGTAATACGCAAAAAGAAACAGGTTTCTATTTACCAGAAGTCACTCATCCCGAAGCAGTATTCGATCGCGCTGGTTTAGAGGTTGACTATGTTAGTCCTCAAGGTGGAAAAGCACCCATGAGTGGAATCGATCTCGAAGATCCTATTAATAAAGCATTTTTGGAAAATACATATAAAGTTACCAAAATTGAAAATACATTGCATCCCAGTCAAGTAGATCCATCTGAATACGATGCCATTTTTTACGCTGGCGGACACGGTACGATGTGGGATTTTCCAGATAACCCAGAATTAGCAGAAATTACCACAGCAATTTACGATCGCGGTGGTATTGTTGGTGCTGTCTGTCATGGATCTGCAAGTTTGGTTAATCTTCAGTTGGCTAATGGTAATTATCTAGTTTCAGGAAAAAAAATATCTTGCTTTACCAATGAAGAAGAAGCAGCCGTTGGTTTAGCTGATGTCGTTCCTTTTTTATTGGAATCAAAATTGCTCGATCGAGGTGCAATTGTCGAAAAAGCAGCTAATTTTCAGAAAAAAGTAGTAGTTAGCGATCGCCTGGTGACAGGACAAAATCCAGCCTCAGCATTAGGTGTCGGCGAAGCGATGGTGAAGTTACTGAAAAAACTTTCAGCAAAAGTTGCTGCCTAAATTAAGAAAATTATGACTAAATCAAATATATCGCGCTGTATCTTTCGCGAGCGCGTAGTAATCACCAAAATAAGGTGGGCAATGCCCACCCTACAATTACACAACTAATAAAAGGAGAAACAAACATGAAACGCTCTATTTTCGCGGGAATTTCAATGCTGGTAGTTGCGATCGCTAGTCCTTTAAGCGTCAACGCCACTTCTCAAACCACTCCATCCAATTTAGCTAATTTAGCTCGTAACGGTTATTTTCAAGAACAAGGTATTCCCAGTTATTCAGCTTTAGATACAGCGATCGCTAGAGGACAAGTCAATGGGGAAAATTTAATTGAGGCTGCCATTGAAGCCAACAAAGTTCCCCCTGAAACCCTTAATGATGAAGGTTATGTCAGACAGGTTGAGATGAAACTCGATCTAATGACTAGGGATTAATCTATGAAAAATTAGGATGGATGAATTTATCGGCGAATATTCATTTGTTCATACCTTATTTTAGTACCATAACCAATAACACCTTAAATTGGAGAATATTGAGTTATGAGTAACACTACAATCCCTCAAACAACCATTCGCCAAGCAACAGAATCAGATTTTGAGGCAATGTTGCCCGTCTTTCTCTCAGCCATTACACCCGAAGAGAATTACGTTTTTACTACTAACGCCAGTCGTGAAGATATCTTTGCTTATTGGTTTGCACCGAAGATTACCACTTATGTTATTGAAGGCTATCAAGCAGTGCAATTAAACTTAGTTGTCAGTACTAATAAAAGTGCGATCGCACTGTGGCAAAAACTGGGTTTCTCTATTATTGGTACTAGCCCCAAAGCTTTCAAACATAAACAACTCGGCTATGTAGATATCAATATAATGTATCGATTTCTAAGCGACTAATTCTTCGGGTAAGGCAGAAGAAAGACGATCTGAATCAATCAAAACAATTTTTTTAACTTAAATATTGGAGACAGATTATGGATCGTCGTTCTTTTCTAGCAACTGTCCTAATTTCAGGAGTTTCCGTCTCAGCTTACGGATTATTAAATAAAAAAGCTTTTGCTAATACTAAGCAACCAACATTTATCAGTACGCAACCATCTAAAGAACCAGTCGTTTTAATTACGGGTACAAGTTCAGGAATTGGCAAAGCCAGCGCGATCGCTTTTGCCCGTCAAGGCTATCATGCGATCGCAACCATGAGACAACTTAAAGGCAAAAATGCCCAAGCTGCTCAAGAGTTACAAACCCTTGCTACAAACGAAAATCTCAAAATATCCGTTGTCGAAATTGATGTCAATGACGATCGCTCGGTAGAAAATGGAGTTGAACAAGCAGTACAAATTACAGGTGGTCGAATTGATGTTCTAGTAAACAATGCAGGGATTTATGTGCCTCTCCCAATAGAACTAATGACTCCAGAAGCCGTTTACGACACTTACAACACCAACGTACTTGGTTGTCATCGTCTGGCAAGAGCGGTTTTACCTTATATGAGAGAACGCAATGATGGCTTAATTATTCAGATTAGCAGTGGTGGGGGGCGTTTGACATTTCCACTTTTAGGAGCTTATTGTTCTAGTAAATTTACCTTAGAATCCTTATCAGATGCAATGCGATATGAACTTGCACCTATGGGGATAGATGTGGTTGTCATTCAGCCAGATGACACAAAAACAGAGATTTTAAACAACGGTAGAAGATACGTTGAAGAAATTATGCAATCGATTGCGGGCGATCGCGATCGCCTCAATGCCTACCAAGAACATCTTAAATTAATGGACTATGCTTTATCAGCCGAAGATGTCCCCGTCGCTGCCGAAGTGATTGCTACAGAAGTTACTAAGTCTGCCTCGACTCCCAAAGGGCAACGTCCTAGTCGGGTTTGCCTTTCAGGTCAGTTGGTCATCGATATTAATACAGAAATGCAAAATGCCCAGACAGAAGTAATCTCAGGCACTCCTTACGCACCTTGGCAAACTCTTAAAGTTTAATAATGAAGGACAATTCTATGTTTTGCGATCGCGCATAGGGCAGGACATATAAACCCTGTAAGGGCGATTGGTCTTTGCGTAGCTGCCGTTAGGTATATCGCCCCTACAATTCAACATCACGTCCTAAAAGCAATCTGTATACATACACAAGCCAACTTTTAACTTGTGTTGGCGATCGCCTTCAACTCTTGGCCCATCAAATCGACAAAGCCAGGATAAAGCAAGAGATCTCTGGGAGGATAACCAAAAAAAAATAGTTCAGGAGTTAATAATAAACGGACATTCTGTTGGGCTGCCTGCTCTACCGCAGTAATTATTTGCTCGGCGTTATTGGTAAGGTCGCCGATAGTCAAGTTTAATTGGGCGATCGCAATCTTCATGATGAATAATTTCTAGAATAGAATAGTTGTATTGTTGATGAATTATGGATTGTATGTTTGACTAAAAAATATTGAAGAAAGTCAAAATCATAAGAATACTTTAGTAATTTATTTAAAATGAAGAAAAATAGTTTTTTATACTATGTTTTTTATAGTATATATTTAATTGCATTATTGCCAGCCATAGGTTTTTTTGGCATTATCTTTTTCGTTGTCTTTAGCACTATATTTCCCTCAAGTCCTAATAAGACTGAAGCAATAGACTTGACTGCTACTATATCTGATGACTATTTACCAGAATCATTTGAATTGGTTTATTCCGAACAATATATGGAAGTATTGTCTAGCAATATGTGTTTTGTTTATCGTTATCCAGAGGGATATTATACTAAATCCTGTTCTCATAGGTCACTTTAAGATGATGTAAGTCAGAAGTCAGAAGTCAGAAGTCAGAAGAGTTACAACTACTTTTACAAGATTAATAAAGGTATATTTTGTCAATCGGATTTAGTATTATCCTGCACCTAAGAGCAAATTTAATTACTTAAATCAAAACCCAAATCTTGGTAATAAAGATTTTTCTGACTTTTCATTCGACTTTGGGCAAGAGGTAGAATCAAAAGAAGGATGTTTTAAGTTCATTTCCAATCTTGATAATGAAGATGCAAAGTTATTTGTAGATCACGGTTTTCATTATGAGTATGGAAGAGGTTCTAAAATTTTTATTAATGATAAAGATAACTTAATTATGTTTGAAGGTTATATATATGATTAATCAATTAAACTGGCAGGACGACCAGCACCACGACAGACTTTTGTTCCTGTATCTGATAAAAATCTCAACTTTAATAACCGAGAACGAAAGTTAGAATAGTCAGAAAAATGTTCACCTAAAATTGTGCAATAAAGTTGATAAACTTCATTTAAAGTAAATTCTTCGGGGAGAACTTCAAAAGCAATGGGACTATATTGTAGTTTGTTTTTTAGTCGATTCCAGTCGTAATTTAGAATCTCATCATGGTCAAAAGCTAGCTTGGGAATTTCATTGACTTTATACCAAGCAAGATCATAATCCTGTTTATTAATAATTTTTGCTGCTAAAACAATTCCCGATGCCAAACTGGTAGAACTTTCAGGAATTGGGCATATTACCCATCATGAAGGCTAACCGACAAGCGATCGAAAACAAAACCAATTTAGTTATAAATATCGATCGCCAAGAATTTTCTCAACACTAAATCAAATAAATAACATCAAAGGAAAAATAATCATGTTCGAGAAAAAACTATTTTTAAAAGGTTCAATCGCTTTTTTAGTACTAGTAACACCTCTGACTCTGATTACTCAAAAGCTAATCGCCTCTCCTAATAATGTTCAAACCCAATCTGTTTCAGCATCCCAAACTCCACAAGTAGGACAACTGGAAGTAGTATCAGAATTGAATATTACCCCAGGAAACGTTACCGCATCGCGAGATGGACGAATATTTGCTAGTGTTCACGGAATGCGACGCGGATCGGCACAATTGATTGAGATTAAATCAGGTAGTAATAATTGGCAACCATTTCCTAATGCTGCATGGAATGGCAAGCCTGGAAGTAGTAATAATGTTCTAAACTCGGCTCATGGTGTGGCGATCGATTCACAAGATAGACTTTGGGTAATCGATCATGGTAACTGGATGCCTAACGATGCTGAACCCACACGTCCTAAGCTAGTTGCTTTTGATATTAACACTCGTGAACTGGTCTATCGTTATGATTTTCCCGAATCTGCAACAGGAACTATTATGCAAGATTTAGCTGTCGATGGAGAACGAGGTTTTGTCTATATTGCCGATCCTATTACTTTATCAGCAGATGGAGAAACTCTTTATTTCGGGGCGATGAATGGAGAAACTTGGTATTCTGCTTCAGCTAAATCATTCAGAGAAGGAGCAAGCGATTACCCTTCGGGTACGCTTCGCGATCGCACTAGCACTATTGGTGCAGCAATTAAAGAAGTAGGACAAAAACCCGTTTCTGATGGTGTTAGTACCGATGCCCAAGGAAATCACTTTATTACCAATTTAAACGATAATGCGATCGATAAACTTTCTGCTGATGGTAAGTTGACTCGTTTGGTACAAGACGATCGCCTGTTATGGGCAGATAATGTTAGATTTGGTAACGATTCCTGGCTTTATATCGCCGTCAATCAATTACATCGCAATCCAATCTTTACAGGCAAACCCGACGCTGGCAAACCTCCTTACTACATTATGAGGGTTTGGACGAGTACTCAAGGACAGCCAGGAAGATAAAGTCAATTAAACACAGGCATATTATATAAAGTTATACGGTGACTGGCGATCGCCAGTCCAGACTCTGCACAAAAAATAGTAACTTCTCAAGTATATTAACCTTCAGAGCTGGCGACATAACCGCGATGTACAACTTCAAGAGAGAACCCTTCATCTTCAGATGGAGGTTGAAAGAAGCTGGTTACATGACGGAAAACTTTTTCTGTGTCAAACTGCGATCGCTCTGGATTGCTTTCTCGTCGTTGTGCAATCTGCTTAAGGCATAGTAGATTTACCAGCACCCATTTTTCCACAAAAAAATATTAAAGTTCCTTTCGATTTCATTGTTCGTTTCTAAATTTTTATCAACTGCGGTAATTCCAAAATCTGTCTGTAATTCTAGTTGCGATCGCGAAGCGTAGGCGAAGCCTAATCGCACTACTCAACGCTGAAGGCGATCGCGCAGGCGATAAATGTGCCTCAATCCAAATCGTTAATTAGTCGATACAAAATTAAGCAGGGCGATCGCTTAGCCTACAATGCTCGCGCCTAACTTGTATAGTGTAGTTGGGTAAAGCTCTAATTTTCAATAGTTGTCACCTTTAATCGTAACCCTAAAGCCCGAAAAACCTTGAGAATAGTCGCAAATTCTGGATTACCTTCAACAGATAGTGCTTTATAAAGGCTTTCACGACCAAGGCCAGTATCTCGCGAGATCTGTGTCATTCCTTTTGAGCGAGCAATATCTCCAAGTGCAGCAGCGATTAAGGTTGGATCTCCATCTTCAAGAGCAGCTTCGAGGTATGCTGCTATGTCCTCTTTCGTTTCTAAATGATTTGCTGCATCCCAAAGTTGAGTTTGAGTTTTAGCCATGTTACTCTCCTATAAATTTCGTGCTAATTCAAGTGCTTGTTTAATATCTTGCTGCTGAGTACGTTTATCTCCACCTGCAAGCAATACAATCACGGTAGATGTACGCTGAATGAAATAAACCCTGTAACCTGGCCCATAGTTAATACGAAGTTCGGATACACCTTCTCCAACTGGTTTGACATCACCAGGATTTCCTAAAGATAAACGACGAATTCGAGTATCAATGCGTGCTTTGGCTCGTCTATCTCGAAGATTATTAAACCAACGAGCATAGACTTTAGTTTCACGGATCTCAAGCATAGCTCAATTGTATCCTATGGAATACAATAAAGACAAGCCATACCCCTGCTGATTTCTACACTCTATAAAAAATTAAGGTAGGCGATCGCTCACTCTACAATACTCTACGACTCGATCCATGAAAAACGCCAATTATTTTGATGAAACAGAGCGATCGCACTTAACTAAAAACTATAACTATCTTAAATGCGATCGCTTTTATTTAACTTAAGCAGCGTCATTATCGTGGGCAAAACGATTATATAAGAAGTCTAAAGCATAGTTACGCAAGTCATAATATTCTGGCTGTTCCATAATTTGATCTCTGTCGCGAGGACGGGGAAAATCAATATTCATAATTTCACCAATACCAGCAGCAGGGCCATTGGTCATCATGACTAGCTTATCTGCCAAAAATAAGGCTTCATCAATATCGTGAGTGATCATCAAGACTGTACAGCGATGATCGTTCCAGATTTTTAAAAGTTCTTCTTGTAATTCTTCTTTGGTGATGGCATCCAATGCCCCAAAAGGTTCGTCTAAAATCAAAACTTCGGGACGAATAGCTAAGGCACGAGCAATAGAAACCCGTTGTTTCATCCCCCCAGAAATTTGGGTAGGTGTTTTCTCCTCTGCTTCGCTTAAGCCTACCATAGCTAGATGTTCTCGGACAATGGCACGTTTTTCCTGTTCTGATTTTTGTGGACTAACGGAATCAACTGCTAGATAGACATTATCAAATACAGATAACCAAGGTAAAAGAGCATAGTTTTGGAATACTACCATGCGATCGGGCCCTGGTTCAGTAATAGTTTTTCCGCCTACGGTAACTGAACCATCAGTAGGTGTAGCAAAACCAGAAACCATATTTAATAAAGTTGATTTACCGCAGCCAGAGTGACCGATAACGCAGATAAATTCTCCTTGCTTAACCGTTAAATTGACGTTTTCTAAAACAGTATAAGGGCCTGTTGGAGTAGGATAAACTTTCGATACACCTTCGATGTTGACAAAGGCAGATTTTGACATCGAACGAGGCTGGAATTGTAAAATTTGTTGATTGGAAGCTTGCATAGCTAATAAGTAATGAGTAATGAGTAATAAGTAATACCATTTCTCTTTAAACAGACTACAGATAACTTAGGGAATAGGGGAGTAGGGAAGATTGATTTGTAGTTTTATTTTCGAGAATTGGTATAACTCAACTAAAAAGCGCAGTAAACTTAAAAAGCTAAGAGCTAAAAGCCAATAGCTAATAGCTTTTTAATTAAGCTGCAACTGGAGTACGGGAATCTAAATGGACTTCGGCAATGGTAAAGTTGCGTTCGATATCTAAGTGATTGAGATAACCAATCGGATCTTCGGCATCAAAAGTTATGCCATCGAATAATTTAATCGGACTACGACGATATTTGAGATCGCCTAATTCTAGTTCTCTAGTTGCGGTACTAAAAGTACTAACTCGGCAGACTCTTTCTAAAATTTCTACCCAGTTACGGGGAAAGGGAATGTTTCCCCAACGCGCCATCTGGGTCATCATCCAGAGGTGTTCAGTACGACTGGGGCGATTTAAACCATCACCGAAGAACATATGGTGGGCATATTCTACGTGTTCATCTAAACTACAACTGTAGTTACTAGGATCGCCTAGTTGAATGTATTCTTCTTTAGTCGCTAAATATTTACGACTAGCTAACATTTCTCTAATCTCTTGATGATTTTTGGGATCAGCACAATAACGACCAGCTTCCAACAAAGCTTTCACTAGAGCAACATGGCTATTAGGATAGCGATTTGCCCAATCTTCTCTGACTCCTAAAACCTTGCCTGGGTGTCCCTGCCAAATTTCCATGTCTGTTGCCACAGTAAAACCATGTCCTTCCATAGCTGCACGAAGATTCCAAGGTTCACCAACACAATAACCGTCAATCGTCCCTGCTTTTAAATCCGCTACCATTTGGGCTGGAGGAATAGTTTTGAGTTCTACGTCTTTATCAGGATCGATCCCTCCTGCTGCTAACCAGTAGCGTAATAAAATATTGTGCATTGAAGAGGGATGTACCATTCCGAGGGTATGCTTTTCCCCATCTAGTGCCAGTAACTTTTGTTTGTATTCGGTAGCAGTAATCACCCCTTGGTCATAAAATTTTTTCGCCAAGGTTATCCCATTACCATTGCGAGTCATGGTTAAAGCCGTGACTACTGGTAAAGGTCGATCTTGATTTCCGCCAGCAGTTAACCAGGTGGGCATCCCTGCGGGCATTTGGGCTGCATCCAGATAACCGCCGTCAATTCCATCCACAATACCGCGCCAACTAGTTTCTCTGGCTAAACTAACTTCATCTAAACCATGTTTAGCAAAGAAGCCTTTTTCCTGTGCTACAGCGACAGGGGCGCAAGCGGTTAAGGGGACAAAACCAATTTCTAAGTTGACTTTTTCTAACCCATGACGGGCAACAGTCGCAATTTTTTTGGCACGTATTTTTTTGATCCGTTTTTGTTGATTGAGGAAGTAAATAATTTCACTGCGCAGACTGTAGTAACTGGGATGGTTGACTACTTCCATCCTTTTACGAGGGCGAGGAATATCTACCTCTAAGATACCGCCGATTTTAGAGCTAGGGCCATTAGTCAACATGACAATTTTATCGGATAATAAGACCGCTTCATCAACATCGTGAGTTACCATCACCGAAGTGACCTGATATTGTTCACAAATCTGCATTAGCTGTTCTTGGAGATTACCTCGGGTTAAGGCATCTAACGCTCCAAAAGGTTCATCTAAGAGTAAAAGTTTAGGACGAATAGCTAATGCACGAGCGATCGCAACTCGTTGTTTCATTCCTCCTGATAGTTGTCCAGGTAGTTTATCAACCGCATGGCTTAAACCAACTAAGTTTATATGGTCTTGTACTATTGATTTTTTTTCTGATTTGGAGGCATTGACCATCACCTCATCTACCGCTAAGGCAATATTTTGACTAACTGTTAACCAAGGTAGAAGCGAATAGTTTTGAAATACTACCATACGTTCAGGGCCTGGTTCTTTAATGCGCTGTCCTTCTAAGGTGACAATGCCATCAGTGGGTAAATCTAAACCTGCAATCATATTTAATAAAGTTGATTTACCACAACCAGAGTGACCAATTAAGGAGATAAATTCACCTTTTTTAATGTCTAAATCGATACCTCTAAGGGCGACATATTCACCACCGCCACTGAGGGGGAAAACTTTTTCAATTTGATCTACTGCAACAAATACGCTCATGATTTTTTAGGTAGTAGGTAGTAGGTAGTAGGTAGTAGATAAACAAATCTAAAACCTAAAACTTTTGACTTCTGACTTCTGATGTTATACCCTTGTGGTACTTCTGACTTCTGACTTTAATTAGATTGTGGTGCGATTAGTTTTTGCAAGTAGGCGATCGCACGGTCTAAAATTAAACCAACTGCACCGATATAGATAACTGCTAACAGAATTTCACTGATATAGTTCTGTTGATAAGCATCCCAGATGAAGAAACCGATACCAACAATACCTGACATCACGATTTCGGCGGCGATAATTGCCAACCAAGCTAAACCAATACCAATTCTTAAACCAGTGAAGATGTAAGGTAAAGCAGAAGGGAAAAGGATTTTGAAGAAGAATTTTTGATTGGATAGTTTTAAAACTCGTTTAACGTTGAGATAATCTTGAGGAATTTGTTTAACTCCTTCAGTGGTGTTAATTAAAATGGGCCAAACTGAAGTAATAAAAATAACGAAAATGGCTGCTGGTTGGTTTTGTTGAAGGGCAACTAAAGCAATGGGAACCCAGGCTAAAGGTGCAACCATCCGTAAGAATTGGAAAATTGGGTCTAAGGCTTTATCTAATAGAGGATTTAGTCCGACTAAAATACCTCCGCCAATACCAACAATTGCAGCTAAAGAATAGCCTTGTGCTACCCTACCTAAACTTGCCATAGTCTGCCAAAACAAACCTTTATCTAAACCACCTGCATCATAAAAAGGATATAAAAGTAATTCTCTGGTGCGTGCATCTGTCCAAATACTTAAAGGGCCTGCTAATTTAATTAATCCTGTACTAGATAGGAATTGCCAAATAGCCAGAAATCCTAAAATTCCGAGAATCGGCGGAATTATCTCGCCAGAATTCTTTTTCCAAAAGGCACTGATAAAATTATCTCGATTATTTCTATTAATTCTTCTTGTACTAGTAGTCATTTTTGCTCCTTCATTTATTAGTAAGTTAGATTTGTTAGATTGACTAAACTCTTTTAACCTGCAAACTATTGAGATAGGCTGATGGATTTTCTGGATCAAATTCAATTCCATCAAAAAACTTTTCGACACCGCGAGACGGACTAGTTGGTAAATTGGCAAACTTGGCTTCTTTAGCTGCTTCTAACCAAATATCTTCGCGATTAACTTTATCAATCATTTCTTTCGCATTAGCTAAAGTATCTTCAGGTAAAAAGTCCCAACGCACACTTTCGGTTAAAAACCAGAGATCGTGACTCTTGTAGGGATAAGAAACACTACCGATATCGTCTTCCCAATACAGAGGACCCATTTTGAAATCTTTAACATCTGGTTTACCGTCTCCCATTTTGTAAAAACCTTTGTAGGGAGGATCAATTAATTCACCAAGAATATTAAAGTAACTCCTGCGTCCCAAGATTTTAATTAATTCAGGTCGGTTTTCAGGCTTATCGCACCATTGTTGAGCTTCCATTAGTGCTTTTAAGATAGCTTTAGTTGCTTTGGGATTTTTATCTACCCAATCTCCTCTAATAGCTAAATATTCTTCAGGATGGAATTTCCACATTTGAGAAGTTAAACCTGCCATGTAGCCAATGTCTTCGGCAACAATCCGATAGGGCCAAGGATCGCCTGTACTAAAAGCATCCATACTACCAGTTCGCATTCCTTGTACGGTTTCAGCAGGAGGGACAGCAAGTAAATCCACGTCTTTATCTGGATCAAGACCACTGGCAGCTAACCAATAGCGAACCCAAAAATCTTGATTGACTTGGGGAAAGGTAAAGGCAGCTTTAAATTTTCGACCTTGATCTTTGGGAAAGCTTTTAATATAATCGACACCTTGAGAAGAGATATTTAAACCAATCCCTTTACCTTGGTGTACATTCGATACGGCAATCCCATTTCCCTGGGTATTTAGCTTTGCCAGGACATACATGGGTAGTTTTCGACCATTAGTCAGAAGTCCTTCACTAATTAGATAAGGCATCGGCATCTGCCACTGTCCCCCATCTATACCACCGCCTGCTGATCCAATTACGACATTATCTCTAGCTGATGCCCAGTTTGCCTGTTTGGAAACTTCTACCTCTGTCATGCCATGTCTGTCAAAAAAACCTTTGTGTTTGGCAATGACTAAAGGTGCAGACTCTAAGATGGGTAGATAACCTAATTTAATGGCAGTTGTTTCTGGCTTTTGTTCGGGACTTATTTCTAACGCTTCTACTTTGGGGGTTATGTCTCTAACAGAAGGTGGGTTACCGAGACAACCATTGAGAAAAACCGCGCTAACTCCGGAAGCAGCAGCAGTTGTTAAAAATTTTCGACGGGAAAATTGGGGAAAATTGGACATAAGATCTCCTTGCAGTCCAGATTTTTCAATTGGACAGATGCGTTGACTAAACTTCAGAAAAGTTGTTAATAAAATTTTTTAATATCTAACCTGGGAATTGAATAAATTTCCTTGAATTAGCTATTAAATGTAAAACTGGCTGTTTTTGGGAAAAAATTAAGGTTGTTTTTATTGCTTTTGCAGTTGATACATAATAGTCTATCACAATTAAAAAATCATTTACTTTTTTCTATGCTAGAAAAACTAATTTGATTAATAAATTTCTCTTAATTAAGATCAACATCTGATTAAATCGTTATTTTTGGGATTAAATAATGATTTTTATAAATAATAAGGATTGGCTTGTATCTCTAGTTACGTTTTGTTAATTGCCGATTAATAAGTTCTGATTGATTTAACAATTAACTTGATTAATACCATCAAGCAAAAACTCAGCCCAATCATAAGTTATAGGAATTGAGTTAGCAGCGATCGCTCAATTTCTAGATATGGTGAGGTAAATCAACTGCAATATTTTTATTACTAATTATGATGCTTTAAAGATTGAAAATATTAAGTTAAATGGAAAAATACCGACATTATCTGTTTAGTTTAAGTATAATTCCTTTCAAAAAATGACCATTTACTTGGATTTTTAATTCAAACAAACTGAATATGAAAAAATATATTGCAGAATTAATTGGGACTTTTTGGTTAGTCTTGGGGGGTTGTGGCAGTGCTGTATTGGCTGCTGTCTATGCAGGAAAATCTGATGATATTGGTAACTTTAACTTAGGTCTGGGTTTTGTCGGGGTGTCTTTAGCTTTCGGTCTAACTGTATTGACTATGGCTTATGCTATTGGACATATTTCTGGATGTCATTTAAATCCTGCTGTGTCTTTTGGGTTATGGGCAGGAAAACGCTTTTCAGGGAAAGACTTATTACCCTATATTGTTGCCCAGGTAATGGGCGCGACTTTGGCTGGTGGTTTAATTTATCTAATTGCTAGTGGTAATCCTAATTTCAGTTTGGAAGGTGCTAATCCTTTAGCAACTAATGGTTTTGGAGAACATTCTCCTGGTGGTTATCCTTTACTTACCTGTCTTATTACAGAAGTCGTCATGACTTATATGTTCCTAATAATTATTTTAGGAGCAACTGATATGCGTGCGCCTGCTGGATTTGCGCCCATTGCTATTGGTTTAGGTTTAACCTTAATTCACTTAATCAGTATTCCTGTAACCAATACTTCTGTTAACCCTGCTCGTAGTACTGGGGTAGCTTTGTGGGCAGGGAAAGAACTATTTTCTCAAATCTGGCTCTTTTGGCTAGCTCCCATTGTTGGTGCAATTTTAGCAGGTTTTACTTATCATAATATTTTTGCTGAAGATGTGGCAGAACAAGAGCTAACTGAAGCAATGACAGATAGTGATTTTGATCGCTCTCAATTAGAGGAGGAAACAACCGAAGTTAATTAACTTTGGAAAGAGATAAATCGATGAGGGATGAGGGATAAACAACATCTCTCATTTTTTTTATAGCAGTCGAAGTAAAGATTAAGACAATCGCTTTTCCCTAACTATGGTAAAAAGATTAAACAATCAAAATAGTATTAGCTGCTTTTGAGGCCTTGTTTCTTGCTTCTTGAGTAGTTGTCCCCTTGGCTAAAGCTACTCCCAGACGGCGATAGGGACGAGAATCAGGTTTACCAAATAATCTAATTTCTGTATCTGGTATTTGTAAAGCTTCCGCTAGCTGGGTAAAGCTAATTTGCTCTGAATGTTTTTGAGCTAAAATAACCGCACTAGCTGAGGGAGAGAAAAGTTCAATTTTGGGAATAGGCAAGCCAAGAATTGCCCGTAAATGTAACTCGAATTCATTGAGATTTTGAGAAATTAAAGTTACCATCCCAGTATCGTGAGGACGTGGTGACAGTTCGGAAAATATTACCTCATTTTGAGTAATAAAAAACTCGACCCCAAATATTCCTGCACCCCCCAAAGCATCAGTTACTTTGACTGCAATTGCTTCTGCTTGCTGTCTTTTTTCTGGAGATATACCCGCAGGTTGCCAAGATTCTTGATAATCTCCTCTTTCCTGGCGATGACCAATGGGAGGACAAAAAATAGTCGGTGCATTCCACTGTTTAATAGTTAAGAGAGTAATTTCAATTTCAAAATCAATATATTCCTCCACAATAATTTTTTGCGTATCACCTCTTGCACCTTCTATGGCATATTCCCAAGCTGGTGCTACTGCTTCTGGAGATTTAACAATCGATTGACCTTTACCAGAAGAAGACATTACAGGTTTGACCACATTAGGAAAGCCAATAGTAGCCGATACTTGACTCAATTCTTCTAAGCTAGTTGCGTACGCATATTTAGCGGTGCGAATTCCCAATTCTTTAGCTGCTAACTCACGAATGCGATCGCGATTCATTGTATAGTTAGTAGCTGCTGCGGTGGGAATGACTGTAATTCCCCTTTGTTCAAATTCACTCAGTTTCTCGGTACGAATTGCTTCAATTTCAGGCACAATAAAGTCTGGCTGATATTTGTGTACAACCTGTTCTAAAGCATCACCATCAAGCATCGAAATAACCTCTGAAGCGTCCGCTACCTGCATGGCTGGTGCATTAGCATAACGATCAATAGCGACTACAAAATTACCCAAACGTTGGGCAGCGATTACGAACTCTTTACCCAATTCTCCTGCACCCAGAAGCATAATTTTTTGGGGCAATTGCAAATTTTTCATTAATTTCTAGCGATCGCATTAATATTGAAACCTCAACCAAATTGTGACAGTAAAGCGCAATTTATTTTTACAGAAGTCAGGAGTTATCTAAAAAATTAATAAATTTAAGTAAACTTTAAATTTCTAGTTTATGATAACGATTATCATTTTCTTATAGGCCAAATAAATCCTAATCGAAAGTCAGAAGATGTCATTCAATTTATTTTCACTCAGAAAGACTCTCTTACACACGCATTTGAGATCTCCTCAAGCGAACGCTTTGAACGCTTTAGCTGCTAGGGGGAATTTCTTTAAATACTCTTTAGTAACTGGCTTAACTTGGTTATTAGTCATGGCAATTAATGCTGTGGCCACAGCACAAAATAATTCAAGTCCTAAAATTGTCACGACTTTCTTGCCTATTAATCTATTTACTAAGGCAGTAGTGGGAGATACAGGAGAAGTAGACATTTTGATTTCTCCTGGTACAGAAGTACATGACTATCAAGCTACCCCAGATGATGCCAAAATAATAGCTCAAGCCGATGTTTTAGTAGAAAACGGACTGGGTATGGAAGAGTTTTTAGAAAGTTTAGTAACTAATGCAGGTAATTCTAAATTACAGCAAATTGACTCTAGTGAAGGGATAATAGTCATTGAGTCAGAGGAACACACCCAACACGAATACGAAGAAGAACATGGACATCATCACCAAGGGGGAAATCCTCACGTTTGGTTAGACCCCGTGTTAGCACAACAACAGGTAGCCAATATTCGCGATCGCTTGATTGCGATCAATCCCAGTAACGCCGATAGCTATCGTACCAATGCCGAGGCTTATATTCAACAACTACAACAATTAGACAGTGAATTTAAGCAAAGATTAGCACCAGTTAAAGGTTGCAATTTTATTACTTTTCACGATGCTTTTCCCTACTTAGCACAACGCTACGGACTCAAACAAGAAGCGATCGTCGAAATCCCTGAAGATAGTATTACTCCTAAAGACATTCAACGGGTACAACAAGCTGCTAATCAGTATCAGGTTAAAGCTTTATTAACCGAACCAGGTATCGAAGATAAACGCATTCAGCAAATATCTAGTGACTTAAATCTACCATTAGAAGCGATCGACCCTCTAGAGTCAGGAGAAACCGATCCGCAATATTATTTTCAAGTCATGCGGGGTAATTTAGCAGCTTTAGAAAGGGCGTGCCAATAATCAGTTATCAGTCAACAGTCAACAGTTATCAGTTACAGTTATCAGTTTCTTGGCTATTTTCTTTGGTTGAAAAAAAAGTAAATTAAATGCACCACAACTTATCTATTACTCAACCTATAGTTACAGTTAATAATTTATCGGTGATGCGTGGCGAATACTTGGCGGTAGATAATGTCTCTTTTGAACTGTTGCCAGGTACTCACACAGCAATTATTGGGCCTAATGGCGCGGGCAAAAGTACTCTAATTAAAACTATTTTAGGCTTAATTGAAGGGCGATCAGGTGAGATTAAGTTATTTAATACTGATAAACAGTTAAAGCGATTAAAACAGGAAATTGGCTATATTCCGCAAAAATTTCCCTTTGATCGCACCTTTCCTTTAACGGTATCAGAGTTAGTGGGTTTGGGATTGAATACCAAACAATGGTGGTACTCCAGTAAAACTAAACATAGACTTATTCAACAAGCTTTAGAACAAGTCCATCTGAGTAAACAAGCCAAGCAAAAAATCGGTACTCTTAGCGGAGGCGAATTAAAACGGGTATTACTAGCTTATTGTTTAGTTATTCCCCGTCGTCTTTTAGTCTTAGATGAAGCTTTAGCAGGAGTGGATGCTACGGGAGAAATGGAATTTGCTGCTTTACTAAATAACCTCAAAAAAGAACAAAAATGGACTATTTTGGAAGTTTCTCACGATTTAGATTTAGTCAGTAAGTATTGCGACTCAGTTATCTGTTTAAACCGTCGCTTACTCTATCAAGGTTCACCTCAAGTTACTCTCACTCCCGAAAACCTACTAAAAATATACGGTTCTCTAGTTAGTCCTATCTGTCATCATCATGAACCTACCAGACTTCCTGAGTCTTTTTAGTTTACCCTTTATGCAACGGGCAGTGCTTGGAGGTGTGCTGTTTGGGATTTTGGGGGGAATTTTAGGCAGTTTTTTAATCCTGCGTCGTCTCTCTCTGTTTGGGGATACAGTGGGACATTCGGCGATGTTAGGAGTAGTTTTAGCTGCGTTATTAGAACTTCCTTCCACCTGGACATTAATTGGTTTTACTGTCGCCTTTGGGTTAGGAGTGATTTATTTAATCGACAGAACTGATTTAGGTAGCGATACAGTATTATGTATTTCCTTATCAGGTTCGGTAGCTTTGGGGACAATTGGCTTTAGTTATTTAAAAGGATATCGCGGTAATCTATTATCAATTTTGTTTGGCGATATTCTGGCAATAAGTAATGCAGATTTAATTTTATTATTATTACTTTTAGGCGTAACTTTAGCTTGGTTAATTATTAGTTTACCAGAGCAAATCTTATTAACTCTTAACAGTGATTTGGCGATAGTTAAAGGTGTACCTGTTCGCAGACATCGTTACCTCTTTATCATTCTCTTAGCTATAACTATTGCTCTAACTATTCGTGCTGTTGGTATTTTACTTGTCAATGGTTTTCTAGTTATTCCTGCTGCTACCGCCAGATTAATTTGTCAGCAGTTTGTACCATTTTTAGCTACTGCTGCTAGCATAGGTGCGCTGAGTGGCGTAATAGGAATGGTAATTTCTGGAGGATTTGATTTGCCTAGTGGCCCAAGTATCGTTTTGGTTCAGTTGTTTGGGTTTTTGGCTGTGGCTTTGTGTTGTCGGCGGAGTTAAATATTTTATAAAAATCAGAATCTTAGAAGTCATCTTAAATTACTAATTAGTAACTTACAAATTTAGTATTAACTCGAACTGACGTTGTGAAAGTCGCTAAGATGAGTAAACTACCTGTGTTTTGAGCAACTGCCATGCCTTTGATACGTCTAGTAGCTTTATTTCTTGGTCTGAGTGTAATTCTGGGTTTGTCAATCTGGTTGGTGACATCTTTGTCTCACCTGTATATGCAGATATCTTTTACTGCACCAATTTTGGCTAATTTGCTACTGTTGCTAGTAATTGTCTTAATTGGTTCAATTGTAGGGGGATATATTTATTATGTTAATAAGTATACTGGTCGCAATTCCCGACGCAAAAAGCCTCAACGTCGTAGCCAAAAAGCCAGAGTTAGAATTCCAGAAGAAAAAACTCAAGTAGCGTCTCAAAACCTGAAGACGTTAAGGCAACAAGTAGGACAGATTCAAGATAAGATTGCTCAAAAAGCCTTATTAGGTAGATCACAGCAAATTGAGGCAGATTTACAACGAGGCGAGGTTAAAGTTGTCATTTTTGGTACAGGATCAGCAGGTAAAACCTCTTTAGTCAATGCCTTAATTGGGGAGATTGTGGGTGAGGTAAACCCGATTATGGGGACAACTACCCAAGGACAAACTTATAGTCTTAAACTTCAAGGTGTAGGGAGAGAAATTCTAATTATAGATACTCCTGGTATTTTAGAAGCAGGAATTGCTGGGACAGAAAGAGCAGAAATAGCGCGAAAACTAGCCACCGAAGCAGATTTACTAGTATTTACTGTTGATAATGACCTACGACAATCAGAATACGAGCCTTTAAAAACTTTAGCAGAAATTGGCAAGCGATCGCTCTTAGTATTCAATAAAACTGATCTTTATACCGACGAAGATCGGGAAATGATTTTAGGCAGACTCAAAGAAAGAGTTAAAACTTTTATTCCTCCTAGTGACGTAACTGCAATTTGTGCTAATCCTCAGCCAGTACAGTTACCCAGTGGCGAAATTATTGAACCTAGCGTCGATATTTTACCTTTGATTAAACGATTAGTGGCAGTATTACGGGCAGAAGGAGAAGATTTAATTGCGGATAATATATTGCTGCAATCCCATCGTCTGGGAGAAGAAGCGCGTAAAATTATCGAAAATCAACGACGTAGAGAGTCAGATAAAATAATTGATCGCTATCAATGGATAGGTGCAGGAGTAATTGCGGTAACGCCTGTGCCAGTAGTAGATATGCTAGCAGCTGCTGCGGTTAATGCCCAGATGGTGATTGAGATTGGCAAAATTTACAATATTGAGTTGGATTTTGAACAGGGTAAGGAATTGGCTTTATCTTTAGGTAAAACTCTCGTTAGTTTAGGAGTGGTTAAAGGTGCAGTTGATATTTTAGCCAAAGCACTGCAATTTCATGTAGCAACCTATATTGTTGGTAAAGCGATTCAAGCGGTTTCCGCAGCCTATTTGACTCGGATAGCTGGCAAAAGTTTTGTTGAGTATTTTAAACGCAATTTAGATTGGGGAGACGGAGGCATGACTGAAGTTGTGCAACAACAGTTTCAACTTAGTCGGCGAGACGAATTTGTCAAATCTTTTGTCAAAGATGCTATTTCTAAAGTAGTTCAGCCCTTATCAGAAGCTTGGGGAGACGAAGAAGAAGAATATGAACCAGAAGAACTTGTCGAAGAAATGGCAGCCGAGTTAGAACTAGAAGACGATTGGTAAGTCAAAAGTCAGAAGTCAGAAGTCAGAAGTCAGAAGTCAGAAGAATTGGGGACTTGGGGACTTGGAGACTGGGGGGAATTTTGTTAAGCGTATCTCTTTGTCACCTTGTCACCTCGTCTCCCCGTCAACCTCAATAGACAAATTAAATACTTGACAGCTTCAGTAGATGGAAAACTTTGGGTTTGAAGCGATCGCTCTCCTTATCTATTAACAAAAGTTGGCTAATTTGTACTTTAAGCAAAATATTGTCTAATCCAGTCATCAATTGATTGTTCGGGATTGTAATTAATGATTCTCTCGTCTAATTGTGGTAATTCAAACGTTTTTGCCATTTCTGTAATAATTTCTGGTTTTACTTGGTGTCTTGTCTGAGTTTGATTGTTTGTTTTTATTCTTGACCAAATTTCCGTCAGAGGGAGATCCAAGTAAATTAAAGTAGTTTGATAACCGTATTGCGCCCCATAATCGCGAAATCTGTCTCGTAACCAACGAAAACAATTGGTGTCATCTAAAACGATATTTTGCTCAGATGACATTTTGCTGCTTAATTACCTTGCCTGTACCGTAAAGACGTAGAATTAGGGGTTTTTCAGTAAAGCCGCAAAACATAATTGTCATGCGTCCGTTTTCTTGAAGATGTGCCGAAGTTTCGTTCCCACTTCCAGTTAAATCCAAATAACCTACGGTGACGGGATTAATACAGCGAAAAGTATCGATGCCTTTAGGTGATAAATTAATTCTTCCTTTTATGGGTGCAGTAGCAGTAAAAAAGATTTGTTGCGCGCTAATAAAAGTTTGTAGTTCTTCGGTTAATTGAGAATAAAATTTTGCCATTAGCCTTCACTTGTCTAATTTATCTAGTTTTGAGAACTTATTACCTATTACCTATTACTTCACCTCACTTTTAATTTAAGTATTTAACCGAACTTGATTTAAGCCCCCAAAATTCATTGATCTTGGAGGCTTTGAAGTGGCTTAATCTAACTTCTTAGACAACCTTTAAGTACCTAAGCCGAATTAATTACACTTTGTGGAAAAGAAGTCAAAAGCCTAGAGCCTAGT
>CAYMWC010000046.1:0-27852 GCA_964393695.1 uncultured Pleurocapsa sp. | reverse complement strand
TACCTTGTCTCACACCATTATAGAGTTAATGTAAAAAACCTACCCTTGTGAGGGGTAGAGGGGCGAAACAACAGCGAGCCGATCATGCGATCGGAGCCTCCCGTGCTAACAGTGTCAGCTTCCATGGGTGCAAGGAATGTCTAGGGAGCCAGCTAACTATTTATTATACAGAATTGTTCCGCATAACTACCCGATTTGGAACATTTAAATGTAAATTGTCAGTATAACATCCCGAATCTATCTATTACACTGACAATTTCTGTATAACTACCTTATCAGGGTTATTAACTAGAAAGATTCATCTTCGCGCTTAAGCATTGCTGCATAATCACTCATCCCAGTTTCAGCCAAAGCACGATCTTCTTCACCAAATTCCGTTGCGAGAGACTCAAGTTGACTAGGATAAATAACAATTTTGTGACGACGTTGATTGCGAAATTTTAGAAAATCGATAAAATCAGCTACTTGCTGAAGTTGCTCGTTAGTTAGTCGATCTAAGTCTCGTTTGAGTGCTTCACTACTAAGTAGCTGGGTGGAATTAAATATAAAATAACGGATTCTTATCTTTCTCCCCTATCTCCACTACTCCACTACCTCACATCAGTCTTTAAATTAATTATGCCTACCTACTTAATTGGCATGACAGAAGGTTTAGACAACATAAAATATGTACTAGTACTATATTGTAGCTACTAGTTTATTGCTTTACTCTCTAGCGATCGCTCAATGGCGCGATCACACTAGGCAATAAATCTTTTGAATCTGTTCCACCCTTTTACCTTATAGAAATGGATGGCTTTTTTTGTCGTTTTTTTCTAAAAATTGTCCGAACCTATTGAAGTAACGAATACATGATTAATTACATTTTTTGAATGCAAACATGAAGAGAAATAATCATTTAACTCCCGAACAACAAGCAGCAGCTTATGCTCCCTGTAGTGTGGTAATTACTGCTGGGGCCGGTACAGGCAAAACCCATATGTTGGCACAAAGATATCTCTATTACCTGGGGGAAAGAAATTTATCCCCGTTAGAGATAGTTGCAGTCACCTTTACGGAAAAGGCAGCAAAAGAATTGCGATCGCGAATTCGAGCTTTAGTTAGTCAACAATTGCCTCAACGTCTAGATCTTTTGGCTGAGTTGGAAGCTGCGCAAATTAGTACGATTCATGCTTTAGCAGGGCGTATTTGCCAGGAACACTTTCAGTTACTTAATCTGCCTGCGGATTTTCAGATTTTAGACGATTTGGAAGGGCAGATATGGTTAGGGGAGGCTTTACAGTCAGCATTAACTCAATTATCACCCCAAGTATGGCAAGCAATTCCCTATTCTTTATTGCAGTCAGTTTTAAACAAATTATTAGACGATCCCTATACAGCCAAGCAGGCACTAAGTCAGGGAATTCAAGACTGGTCAAGGTTAATTAATGATGCTCGTACTCAGGCGGTAAAAATTATTGTTAACGATTCAGTTTGGCAGTCTACTTGGTCAGTTTTACAACAGCATCAGGGGCAAGCAGGGGATAAATTAGAGTTAATTCGTCAGTCGGTAATGGAAGCGATGGCAGATCTGGAGGAAGCAGAAAATATAGATCAGGCGATGCGCTCCGCGCTGGCGCAGCCAATCGCCACTATCGAGTCAGTTAACCTACGAGTCGGTAGTAAAAATAATTGGCAGGATGATGGACTCAAAGTAGTTAGAGAGGCTTTAAGAGTTCTGCGTGAGTCGGTGCGAAGAGTTGTCGCGCAAGGGTTACTGAGTCTGGAATTAACTGAGGCGGATGAACAATTAAAATCCTTACTACCTGCTGTAACCGAGGCTTATCAAGAAGTAACAGACTATTTAAGTCGTCTTAAGTTACAAAGAAAAGTTCTAACTTTTAGCGATCTAGAAATATATGCTTTACAAGCTTTAACTCAAACTCAAGTCCAAAACTATTATCAGCAGCGATGGCAGGTATTTTTAGTTGATGAATTTCAGGATACCAACCCTACCCAGGCGGAGTTACTGCATACCTTAACAGACAAAGCAGAATTAACTATTGTTGGTGATATCAAACAGTCAATTTATGGTTTTCGACGGGCGGATATTCGTGTCTTTCAACAGTTTCGCGATCGCATTTTAGCTAACAACGGTAAGGAAGTTATCCTTAGTACTAGCTTTCGCACCCATCAGGCTTTAATTAGCCGTTTAAATCAAATCTTTGCCCCTTTATTGGCAGAAAATCATCAGAATTTAGCTGCTGCTCGTCAAGTCGCTTCAGGTGAAGTCAGAGGTCAGAGGTCAGAGGTCAGAAGTCAGAAGGCAGAAGTCAGAGTAGGGGCGTTATCTCCTGCGGAGACGCTACGCGAACGCGAAACGCCCGTACAGAGGTCAGAGGTCAGAGGTCAAGAAATAGCAACTAAGAGAGAAGAAGATCGTACTTTCAATTATTTGCAAGTATTAATTATTGGCGATCCGTTTCAACCAGAAGGAGAAGCTAAACCCTCGAAGCCTAATAAATCGGAACGTCAAAGAGTTGAGGCATTTTGTTTAGCCGAAAAAATCAAGCAAATGCTCGACAAAAAAACTCCTGTATTTGATAAGCAAACTCGACAAACTCGCCCTTTAGAACCAAAAGACATTGCCATCTTAACTCGTACTTGGCAACCCTTGGAAGTCTACGGACAAGCTTTAGCTGCCTTGGGAATTCCCGTCGCACCTGCTGGAGGAGGAAATTTATTAGCTACCAGAGAAGCCAAAGATGCTAGCGCACTTTTACGTTTTTTAGCGAATACTAGGGATGATCTGGCTTTAGTGGCAGTGCTAAGAAGTCCCTTTTTTGCGATCAGCGATCGCCTATTATATCAATTCCGCTCGCAATTTAATGAGACTAAAGAAGATAGTAGTTGGTGGGATGTATTATCAAAAACCCAATTAACTGAACTGCAACACCCTGTAAAAGTCTTACAACAGCTATTAAAACAGCGTCAATCAGAATTACCATCTCGTCTGCTGCAAATTGGCGATCGCTTGACAGGTTATACAGCAGTAATTAGCAACTTAGCTGGTGCAGAACGCAGATTAGCTGACTGGAAAGGGTTTCAACAGTTAGTTAAGAATTTAGAGCAGGGAACTTACGATTTATTTGGGGTAGTGCGCCGTCTCAAACGTTTATACGAGCAAGAAGTGGCTGTACCTCGTCCTGTACTGACAGTAACCAATGCGGTTTCCTTAATGACGATCTTCGCCTCTAAAGGGTTAGAGTGGTCTTTAGTTATAGTTGCGGATTTAAGTAAAAAACGTCCTGAATCTTCCCCTGTGGTACGTTTTGATGCTCAATTAGGTGTGGCTATTAAAACCAAAGATACAAAACCAGTCTTGTATAGCTGGCTGGAATACGAACAGGAACAAAAAGCCAGAGAAGAAGCTGTTAGAGTCCTATACGTCGCTTTAACTAGAGCCAAAGATTATCTCATTTTAAGTGCTGCTGAACCCTATAAAGGCGAATTGAACCTTTTACAACGAGGCTTAACGGCTGCCGAAATCCCCACTATTACTATTCCCTATACTGATGACAAAGCTTTGCCTCCGATACCACAAACCCCTACCATTCCCGACAATCTACCACCATTATTAATTAATACTATTGGTTCAGGACTATCAGAACTTCCTGTTACCGCCTTAACCGACTACGCTCGTTGTCCCCAAAGATTTAAACTACGTCTGATTGACGGACATCCAGGTTTAGGAACAGGATTGGCTTATGGGATGCAGCTTGGTACATTGGTACATAAAGCTTTAGAACACAATATTACCCAGACTCAAAATTTACTGCCCTTTGCTGAGCAAGATTGGGAACAAGAAGTTTTTACTGAAGCGATCGCTCTAGCTCAAAAATTCTTTCAATTGCCCATATATCAACACTTCCGCCACACCGCCCTCGCCAAAGAACAACAGATTAGCCTGAAAATAGACAAAATTACTTTTAATGGCGTCATCGATTTAGTTGGCGACAACTGGATACTAGATTACAAAAGCGATCGCCAGATCCAACCCGAAGATCACCGCTTTCAACTTTGGGTATACGCCCAAGCACTACAACATCCCCATGCTTATATCGCTTACTTACGTCATGACTACATCTATAGTTTCAATCACAACGATTTAAAGGCGATCGCTCCAGAAATTAATCTTATTGCTCAACAAATCCATGCAGGTAAATATATTGCTACTCCTACTATGGAAAAATGTGCTATCTGTCCTTATATCGCCTTTTGTGACGATGCCATGATCTAAATAGACATTAAAGAAAGAAGTCATAAGCTGTCAGGTATTTAATTTGTTGCTTGAGATTGACGGGGTGACGGGGTGACGGGGTGACGGGGAGAGAGTTTAATGGTTTATTGTCTAAGGTCATCATACACAATTTTAATGCGTACAAGCTTAGAAAAAACAATCGAGATCACGCTGCCAAGTAGCTGGAAAAAGGGCAAGCAAAGCGATCGCTAAACTAGTCGAAGATATTGTAACTAATTTTAAAAGCTTTTGTTTCCAAAACTTACCCATAGCTGCCCAATGTAGGTTGGGCAATGCCCACCTTACTAATATTTTCATTACTTTGAGAGAGTGATTTGCTGAAGCAAATTTAACACCTGATGAGGTTTTTGCAGAATAATAATTTGTTTATTATCCTGGCATTTTGCCAGTCGTTCTAAGATTCTGAGGCGATGTATCTGAGGAAAATTCCAAACATATTCTAAAAATTCCCAATTAAATCTTTCTGGACATCCCTGAGCCATATCTGGTCTTGGATTACCAGCATACTGCAAATATCTTTTTAGTACCCTCCGCAGACACACATAACGATTAAAATCAAGCCAAATAATCGTATTTGCCCTTGCTAAACGGATATCCATCGTACTGCCATAATTACCATCGATAATCCAGCGATCGCTTTTTATCAATTCTTGTTGTCTTGCTAACCATTCATTTTGTTTAGTCTCCTGCCGTCCTGGTTGCCAATAATAGGCATCTAGGTGAATTACTGGTAAATTAAGTTTTTCCCCTAAAATTTTGGCTAAAGTAGACTTACCTGCGCCACAACAACCAATAATAGCTATGCGTTTATATTGATGAGAAATTATCATTGTTAATCAATCATTTAACAAGCTTGCGATCACATCACTGCTAGTTTCAAAATTATTACTCAGAAGAGCAATATCTTGCTGGAGAAAAATTTTACTAGCCCCTTGTTGATAGCTTTGTCAATGCGATCTAGATTTTCTAAGCGTGGAAGATTGTCAATGTAAAAACAATAATCAGGTTCAATTCCGCTGTAGTCAGGTAATTCTAAAGTGATGGGTGTAAAAGCTTCAAACTTTTTTCCTTGCTTAATCAACAAAATCTTGGCAATGTCAGCCAAAAGATTAGCTTTCCTACCATGCTCTGGAAGTGGATTCATTAAGCTGATTTGTTGAGAATTGAATTTAATTTTGGTGGCGGAGCGATCGCCCAATTCTTCAGCTAGATGCTTATATTGTTCCCAAGTACCAGGAAAAACCGCGATAGCTTCGCTTGCCGTAGGCATCGCGCCTGGGGTAATTTTCATAACAACTTCAAGATTTGAAAAACTTATAAAAAGCGTAAAACTCGGCTGCATAAACAAAACCGAGTCTTCTACGACTTATAGCCATTTAATTCAATATTAAGCTATTTGAGATTTAATTTGCTGTTTTAGCAACTTCAACCACCTTTTCAAAGGCTTGAGGATCGACCATCGCTAGCTGTGCTAGCATTTTGCGATTTAAACCGATTTCTGCTTTCTTTAGCTGGTGAGTTAGCTTACTATAGCTCATATCGTGCATTCTAGCTGCTGCATTGATGCGAGTAATCCAAAGACGACGAAAATCACGTTTGCGTTTACGGCGATCGCGATAGGCATTACGCAACGCCTTCATTACCTGTTGGTTAGCGGTACGGAATAGCTTAGAATGAGAACCACGGAAGCCTTTAGCAAGCTTCAATACTTTTTTACGACGTTTGCGGGCAACATTACCCCGTTTGACTCTACTCATAATTGTTTAGAAATTTTGATTTATAGCGGTTAGCAACTAAATTTAGTAATGATTTTTAGTTATCAGACACAATGAAGTCTAAAATTAGCTATAGGGCATCATGATGCGTACTGCTTTTTCATCAGTCTCATGAACTACAGCCATACTAGATAGACGACGGCGAGTGCGCTCTTTGCTTTTGCGTTCTAACAAGTGGTTTTTGAAAGCCTTGCGACGCATAATTTTTTTACCACTGCCAGTGATGCGAAAACGCTTGGCAGCTGATTTTTTGGTTTTTAGCTTAGGCATGGACTATTAATAATTAGACACAATTTACCATTATACTGTGTTTTGCTAATCACACAACTGGTTTAATAATGGATAATTGACAATTGATAATTGATAATTAACCTCTTTATAAAGGAATTAGTTCAGGGAAATTGAGTAATAATTGCTCACCGTTGAGTTCATCTCCCAGTTTGGCAGGGGAAAAATGAATTTGAATTGCTCGTAAATTTTCTTGATAATGAAGGTTAATCAAGGCTTTGAGTCCGTATTCTAAGGCTTCGATGTCTGCCAAATTGTTCTCTAGATCTGGAGATTCTCCTTCAAAAGCGACAGTTAAGATAATTACCAAATTACGAGTAACAGGTAAAGATAAAGGCTCATCATCATTCAAATCTTGGGTAGTATCAATTTCACTGAGATATCTTTGTGCCGAATCAGTAAATAATTCGTTTACATAGTCTCCTGCTTCTCCTTCATCCCAAAATACATCTCCTTCATTACCAGCAGACTGCCAGTAAGCACTCATCTGTAAGAGGTTTTGACAGACAGAAACCAATCCTTCTCCCAAGATCTCAATATCTCCCTCCGCATCAATTGCTTCTCGCGCCACACGATTAAGTACTCCCAACATGGGGGCAATTTCGTCTCCTGCCAAATGAATAAAAATGCGAGAAACTACAAAGCGGGTTTTGCCACTAAATTGAGAAATGCGATCGCGCCAGGAAGTCATAATGAATCTCACTTAGGGATATGTTATCAACTTACCAATTATTGCTACAGATTGCTACAGTTTTTAGACAGAAGCTAAGATTAGGGCATTAATTAGCTGGTTATTTTCGCGAGTAATGAAGATTTTATTTTTACATCCTAATTTTCCTGCTCAATTTCGTCATTTAGCTACTGTTTTAGGACAACAGCCTCACAATACAGTCGTTTATGCCACAAATCGTCGTGAAGGTCAGATAGCAGGTGTAAATAAAGTTATTTATGAAAAATCTCGCACGGCTCGTCCTGAAACTCATCATTATGTTCGACCTTTAGAAAATGCCGTTTTAGAAGCTCAAGGTGTCTATCGAGTGGCACAGCAATTAAAAGATCAAGGTTTTTATCCCGATTTAGTTTATGGTCATTCTGGATGGGGCCCTACTTTATTTATGAAAGATATTTTTCCTAAAGCGGTCTTACTTTGTTATTTTGAGTGGTTTTATCGTGCTTATGGTTCAGATGCTAGCTTTGATCCGACTGATCCAATTAATGCCGATGATGAGGCGCGAATTCGGATTAAAAATGCCCCAATTTTAATCGATTTGGCGAGTTGCGATCGCGGTTTATCTCCAACTTCTTGGCAGCGATCGCAATTTCCCCAGGAATTCCACAGTAAAATTAAAGTCCACCACGATGGAGTTGATACTAGTTATTTCCGACCTTTACCCAATGCTAAGTTATTTTTACCTCGACTAAATCTTAATTTAACTGAAGTCCCAGAGATTGTAACTTATGTCGCTAGAGGAATGGAGCCTTATCGTGGGTTTCCCCAATTAATCGAAACAATTCAGATTTTGCAACACCAACGCCCTAAGTGTCATTTTGTAATTGTCGGTCAGAATCGGGTTGCTTACGGCAAAGGTCTGCCTGACGGTAAAACCTACAAAGAGGCGATGTTAGAAAAGTTTCCTTTAGATCTCAGTCGGGTACACTTTACTAATTTACTACCTTATGATGAATATCTTCAAGTGTTACAGGCTTCTTCTGTGCATATCTATTTGACCCGTCCTTTTGTTTTGTCTTGGTCAATGTTAGAAGCTTTAGCTACTGGGTGTTTAATTGTCGCTTCTAATACTGCTCCTGTAACCGAGGTAATTGAGGATGGAGTCAATGGGTTATTAGTTGATTTTTTCTCACCGCCACAAATTAGCGATCGCGTTATCGAAGCCTTAGAGCAACCTGAAAAAATGGCAGCCATTCGTATCCGCGCCAGAGAAACTATTTGCGATCGTTACGACTTAGCTAACTTACTTCCCCAACATCTACAATGGCTCCAAGATGCGATCTAGCAATACTAGAGAATGTTAGGACGTTTTTTTACTACTACCTACTACCTACTACCTTCTACCTACTACCTTCGAGCCGATCACCCTAATTGTCCTAAGCTAATTTTGTACGGCTATAACTAAGTAGTCGTGCAAAATTAATTAAGTAGTTGAGATCGGAATTTAAATTCAAAATAGTTTTTAAAACATTTGCAATTAAAATTTACATGAATTATAATTTAATTGTGAATCAAAAAAAATAAGTCTATCAAACAAAATAACTTATGATTGAGGTCAAACAAAAACAATTATCTAACTCCCAAGCAGATGAACGTGTAAAAACTAGAATTCAATTTAACATCCCCCAAAAGTATCACAAAGACCCAATTATTTTTACTTTGGTCTTAGATTACAAACTGCGAGTAAATTTAATATCAGCAATATTAGGCAAAGATGGATTAGGAGGTGGTTGCTTCGATTTAGAACTTCAAGGTTATCGGCAACAAATTGAGCAAGCTTTAAATTATCTTACACAGCTAAACATTGAAATTTGGAACAGAGCAGATAGTCAAGCGACTATTTAGTAACAAGTAAAAAGGGCGTTGGTAATTGAATGTATGACTTACAAAGTGTTTCGGTTCGTAGCTATTAGCTTTATGCCTTACGGCAGCTACGCAAAAGCTCTTTTGATTTAACTAGCTTGCAGCCAAATTAAAAATCATACCTCTACTTACCAATGCCGTAAAAAGTAACGAGTAACAAGTAGCAAATCATTGAACATTAAACATTAAACATTGTTGATAAATGTTTAATGTTCAATGATAAATGAAATGACCTCTGATTCCTGTTTCCTGAGGATTCCTGACGAATTTAGTACTGTAATTTTAATTGACTTACTTTTTTCCTATTCAGAAAGATCAAAGGTCTTAATAGCAATTTAAAGAGAATTAATATCGACTGTAATTCATTAGGGGTATATCTTCTCCGCCATTGACCAGGACGACAATATAACATCTCAACCAATTCTCGATGTTGTTCAATACTCAGATTTGGGAATTTAACAATTGCTCTCAAAGCATTATCTTGAATATAAGTACGAGTTATTTTCCCTGATAAGATCAACAATTGAGGTAAAATTTCGACTGTTACTTCTGTAGCTAGGTTAACTGGCTGCTCAAGCAGGATTTCTATACCTTCTTCCGATATCTTTTGGGTAACACCTTGATAACTGTTTTGTTCGCTGTAGATATTGACTTCTTTTTGGACTTTAAACCACTCATAAAAACTAGGTTTAGGTAAGTCTAATAAGGTAATCATTGCCACAGTTATAGTAAGTAAATTGTAGCCACTCCAATATAAACCGAGATTAAAACTAGCATCAGGAGGATTAAGCAAACTGAAGCTAAAACTAGTGAGAGTCGCTCCGAATAGAATTGTCATGGGTAAAGCTAGTGACCAATTATAGTTTAACTTATCTCTGGAAACTCCTTTGGGAGTAACTTCAAAGCCTCTACCAAAGGGACTGAACATCACCTTGACGACGGTAATAAAAACAGGAATAGTCTGAACTAAAGAGTAAACATCAGAAAGTAAAATCGAACGCGATCGCTTATTGATCCAAGCAAACATAGCAATCTGCATCGCGTAATAAGGCAGAAACATATATACTAACTCAGACAAAGTACTGACTAAGGGAGTGAATTGACCAAAAATGCAGACTAGAGGGAATATCAAGAAGAAAAACCGAGGGATACAGGTGAACCAATGCAATAAACCGTCTAAATGCCCTAATCTTTGCCACAGGTTTAAACCTGGAATCGTGAGCGGATTAGATTTAATAAATAATGCTTGTAAAGTTCCTCTTGCCCAACGTAATCGCTGTTCGATATGTGCGCCAATACTTTCGGCTGCTAAACCAGCACTTAATTTCTCATCTAAATAAACTAATTCGTAGCCTTGAGCAGCCAGTCTAATACCTGTGAAATAATCTTCACATAATGATTCAGTCACAAAATAATTAATTGACTCCAAAGCTTTGCGCCGAGCAACAAAAGATGTACCTGCACAAACTACACTACCTGCACCATCTTTAAGTGGCTGTAGATGACGGTAGAACACTTCTTCTTCGGCAGTTAAAACATTTTGTAATCCCAAATTATGAGCAATGGGATCACAGTTGTAAAAGCTTTGAGGAGTTTGTACCAAAGCTATTTTTTCTTTCTGAAAAAAACCAATAGTACGCTCTAAAAAATTAGTTGTAGGGACAAAATCAGCATCAAAAACTACTACTAATTCTCCGTGAGTTTGTCTGAGCGCGTTGTTCAAATTACCAGCTTTAGCATGAAGATTATCAGGTCTGGTAAGGTAATGACAACCTAATTCTTCGGTTAACTGTTTAATACTTTGTCTTCTAGTATCGTCTAAAACATAAATTTTTTTATGTTCGTAATTTATTGCCTGACAACCAATAATTGTTCTTTTAAGAATAAAATCAGGCTCGTTATAGGTAGGTATAAGGATATCAACGGTGGGAGTGTAGCGATTTTCTTTGGCAGCTAAAGCATATTTATTAGCTTCTTTGTCGCGGTTTTTGACAGTCAATAATAATAGTAGCTGTAACGCTCCTCCAATCATTGCTAATAATTCCATAGCAAATAGCAAGATGCTAAAAATGCCATCTACAGGATTAGCTAAGTTGAGAGTAGTTAGCGATCGCCATAAGAAATAACGAATAAACAATGCAAACAAAATAGCTGCTACTATACGCCTTGACCAGGTGTTAGGTTGTGGGGAAAACTTGATGACAATCTGCCCAAAAATAAATAGAAGAATTGTTGGTAAAAACAGATAATATTTATTGTCTACCTGGGGAAGTTGTAACCAAGCTGGAGGATTTTCTTGAACTAAATGTAACTGAACGAATATTTCTGTAACGTGACTATTTCCCGAAAGCCAAGAAATAGCGATCGCACAAAAAAAACCGCAGAACGCCAAAATTATTGCGGTTGGGATACGTATATAAGGGTTTCTAGCAGGTTTTCGGATCGTATACCTAGCTCTTTTAGAAACTGATACTGGCTTGATAGTCTGCATTATTTAAGATTTCTTATACCTATCGCAAGTAGAGACAGCTTAACAAACTATATGTAAATTTCTCGTTAACATACAGTTCAATTAAAACTAGATTGTGATAAGTTTCTCGAAATATTTACAATTGCAGATTTAGGTATATCAATCTGGTAAAAAACTAGATATATTTATGCCGAAAATTAAACATCAATCAAAAGCTTTGAGCTTCTTAGCTATTTAGTAAGACCAGTTCTTCAAAATAATTGAAGACTTAATATTCAATATATTTAGACAGAGAATAGATTCTCTGGATTTTGAAAATGAAATACCCCTCAAAACTAATTGACAAACAGCGTAGTCTCTTAACTTGTCACAATTCGTTGATTGTTAATTGAGATATACTTCATCAATTTGAGAAAAGCTATAGACTAAAAACCTTCTTTAGTCATCGTCATCATATTCATTGCGATAACGGCGTTCTTCATAATCACGCTCATCGTCGTCATCATCTCGCTTACGGTAATCACGTTCATCATCATTCCGCTCGCGATAACGACTTTCTTCATAATCGCGCTCGCGGTAATCACGTTCTTCGTCATCATCATCATCACGCTTACGGTAACGACTTTCTTCATAATCGCGCTCGCGGTAATCACGCTCATCGTCATTGTCACGACTACGGTAATCACGTTCTTCGTCATCATCATCATCACGCTCACGATAACGGCTTTCTTCATAATCGCGATCGCCACCAATTTTCCGACCTATATCACGTCGAATTCCTTTAAACATATCATTAATTCCCATTTCAACCCTCCTTTAATCAATTTTCACTTTTGTTTAAACTTGTGTTTTAAGTTTTTCACATTTTTTTGATTAATGTTTCGTCTAACAAGTAGATACACACTCAGGCTTTTAACATATTTTTCGGGATGATTTATTAGAAAAGAATTATTCCCACTCACCAGTCCCTAATCGCTAATCCCCAATCCCTTCTAAGGTTTAAGAACTACTTTGGTACAGTTATCTTCTTTATTACGGAAGATTTTGTAGGCTTTGGGAGCATCTTCAATACTCATGTGATGAGAAATAACAAAAGAAGGATCAATTTCACCTTGTTGAATGCGAGCAAGTAATGGTTGAAGATACTTGTGAACGTGAGTTTGTCCTGAGCGCAAGGTTAGTCCTTTATTGACAACTGCTCCTAAAGGAACTTTATCGACAAAGCCTCCATATACTCCAGGAATAGAAACTGTTCCGCCTTTACGACAAGCGACAATTGCCTGTCTCAAGGCTGTTGGTCTGCCTGTTTCTAGTTTGATGCCTTGTTTTACTTGATCGTAGGCTGCCATTGCATCTGTACCATGTGCTTCCATACCTACTGCGTCAATACAGCGATCAGGTCCTCTACCTCCCGTCATTTCTTTTAGAGCTTCTCCTGGATCTATTTCTTCGTAATTAATGACTTCGGCTTTTCCTTGTTCCTTTGCCATATTTAATCTTGCAGGAAAGCGATCAATGGCAATTACTTTCGCTGCACCCAGCATATAAGCACTTTGAATGGCAAACTGACCAACAGGGCCACAACCCCAAACTGCTACTGTATCTCCAGGTTCGATATCAGCATTTTCAGCTGCCATATAACCAGTGGGAAAGATATCAGTTAAAAACAAAACTTGATCGTCTGATAGCCCATCAGGTATTTTAAATGGCCCAACATCAGCAAAAGGAACACGAGCATATTCTGCTTGTCCTCCTGCATAACCGCCCAAGAGATGAGAATAGCCAAAAAGACCAGCAGGAGAATGTCCGTATAATTTTTCTGCCATCCAGCTATTAGGATTGGAGTTATCGCACAATGACCATAAATCTTTTTGACAGAAAAAACAACTACCACAAGAAATGGTAAAGGGAACAACTACGCGATCGCCTGCTTGCAGGTTTTTAACCTCGTTCCCTACCTCTACTACTTCTCCCATAAATTCATGACCAAGAATATCTCCTGACTCCATTGTCGGAATATTGCCTTCATAAAGATGCAAATCTGACCCACAGATAGCAGTAGAAGTTATTTTGATAATGGCATCACGAGGATTGAGGATTTTTGGATCTGGTACGGTTTCGACTCTAACATCGTGTCTATTGTGCCAACATACAGCTTTCATGATTTTAAAATAAATGAATTGAGACGCAACTTAACTAGATTAAGAGTAAAGGTTTATCTAGTTTCATCTCGGTTATCAATAATAATCACGTCAGCATCATTAGAAGTAGTGCTGCGATCATTTCTCTGTCTAGTTTCTAAGTCCCGCTCACTCATACTAGTTCCAGATTCAACTGGGTAAACTTCATCGCGATCATTCATTGCTAGATCTCGATCGCGAAGCGTACCCGAAGGGTTATCACTCATACTAGTTCTAGATTCAACTGGGTAAACTTCATCGAGATCGCTCATACTAGTATCGCCCATAGTATTTACGCGTTCGCCAGGATCTACACGATTAATACTCGATGTCCGATGATAAATATCATCATCAATATCGGGAGCGTCATAGACACCATATTCCTCAATACCGTTGTGATGTAAAATCTCTTCTGCACGGTTGATATCGTCATCAGAGCCGTTTACCATCACTAAATAACTACCACTTGAAACGCGATCGCTATAGATTTTGGCTTTTTCCTCAGGAATACCTAAACCAATTAAACCACCGACAATACCGCCTGCTGCTGCACCAATACCTGCACCAGCTAAAGTAGTAGCGATCGTAGTGGCTGCTTCCCCAGCGACTATAATTGGGCCAACACCAGGAATTGCTAAAGTACCTAATCCTATTAACAAACCACCAATACCACCTAAGACTGCCCCAGATGTTGCACCAGCACCAGCACCTTCAGCTGCGTTATTGCCTTCGTTATAGCCTACATCTACACCAGTTGCGTCAGTAACTTGATCAGCATTTTTAGCAACAACATTAACTCGGTTCATGTCAAAATTATTTTTTTTGAGAGCGCGTAATGCTGCTTCTGCTTCATCTTGACTGTAAAATACACCTATTGAACGTTTGTATGTATTCATAATTTTGCTCTATTCAACTCCACTCTATTTTTGACAGTTTTTGCTTATTTATTCATCACTCAAACGGCATAGGTCATTAGATACGCCTGGTGTAAATTCGCTTCGGTTTGTATTTTTATTTCCTACTTTTGACTTTTGACTTTTTAAGAACCTTTTGGTTGACCTTTAGTAGTAGCAATTTCCCCTGTTTCCATTAATTGTTTAAAACGATTTAGTTCGTCACCAATTTGTTCTTGAGGTGATTCGCCAAAAAGTTTAGCAATTATATTAGTTAGTACTCCTCCTGGAGGCTGATATTCTAATACCACTTTGACTTCTGTACCACGATTAGCGGTAGCTGGTTGAAAACGGACAAAACCAGAGTTATCGATGTCAGCATTTTCTAAAGCACTCCAAGCAATTAGATGTTCTGGTTCGTCTTTGACGATTTGAGCATCCCATTCGACATTCAAGTTCAACGGTGCATTAGCTACCCAGTGTGATCTTTGACCTGTTTGATCTAAATTTGTTACCGATTTTAGATGTTTCATAAAATTAGGTAAGTTGGTGAAATTCCGCCAATAGTTGTACAGTTCACTAGCAGGACGATTAATAGTTACGGTTTTTTCTACCTGAATATTAGACATTAAGCCAATAGCTTCAGCAGCACGTTCAATTAAATTTGTTTGCTCAGCTAAAGTAACATTGCTGTACTGAGCTAAAACTTCTTTTAAAGAATGCTGTTGTAATTTTTTGATAACTAAAGGACTATTGATAATTTCTTCGCTAGTAAACTGATGTTCAGCAATGTTTTCTGAGTTGATTTGTTCCATAATAATTGTTAATTGTTGATTGATACTCAATCTTATTTTGAGAAACGCTAATAAGTTATATTTCAACAATTTAACTAATCTGGCTTCATCCTCAAGACAGAATAAGACTATTTCTCAGAATCATGCTTATTGTCGTGCCATCAAATCAGGGAATAAACATGGTTGTAGGGATATACGCAAAAAAAGCAACAGCTAGATAGAAAAATAAGCATTGCTCATTCTATTTTGCTGCTGAGAAATTATTTTATTTTTGCCTTAATTTTACCCATCACGAAAATATCGATAAGACAAAAATACAATTGTCTAGTAACTAGAAGTATCTAACAATATAGAGACTATCAATAATTAAAATCTCAGGTATAAGTAAATTAAAGTTAAATTAGTGATTAAGATTTGATTATGGTTATTAAGCTGATTTATAAACTGGAAGAAAAAATATATTTAAACTAGTATTTAAACTTGTTTGACTATTTAAAAAAAGTATCCATAACGTTATCTTAATCTAACTATAAAATATTGTTTTTTTTCAATTGATAAAGTGCCACATGAATAAACATTTATTTGTGTGGAGTCAAAATTAAATGAAAACAGAGATAATATCTTTTCAGCAGAGCAAAAAATAATACCTTTGCTCTAATGCGAAATACAACCCATCAAAATCTGATTCCCCAATCTACTGGTTTGTTAAAAATTCCCAGCTTACCAGTGAGTAGAAAATTAGTCATTAAATCACTTAAATTTTCTCTGGTTATTCCTTCCTACAACGAGGAAAAAAATATTCAACAATTAATTCCAATTTTGGTTCAACTTTTAGATAAGATTATGCCAAAAGAATATGAATTGATAGTTGTTGACGACAATAGCCCAGACCAAACCTGGAAATTAGCCTTAGAATTAACTGCTCAATATACCCAATTAAAAGTAATACGCCGAGATTCAGAAAAAGGGCTAGCTACAGCGGTAATTCGAGGGTGGCAAGTAGCAAGAGGCGAAATCTTAGGAGTAATTGATGCTGATTTACAACATCCTCCCCAGACGTTAATAAAACTGTGGCAGGAGATGGAAAAAGGTGCTGACTTAGCTGTTGCTAGTCGCAATGTCGAGTCTGGAGGAGTTAGTGAGTGGAATATTCTTCGTCGTTTTCTCTCTCGTGGTGCGCAGATACTAGGTTTGCTCATTCTTCCAGAAGTAATCAGTCGTCTTAGTGATCCGATGAGTGGTTATTTTATGGTGCGTCGTGAAGTTTTAATCGATCAACCTCTTCAACCGTCAGGCTATAAGATTTTACTGGAAATTTTAGCTAGAGGCAAAATTCGCTGGATCGGGGAAGTTGGTTATATCTTTAAAGAGAGAAAAACGGGAAGCAGTAAAGTTACGTTGCGGCAATACTTAGAATATATCCAGCATTTAATCCGTTTACGCTTAGATTTATGGCAAATTAAACGTTTTATTCGCTTTGGGATCTCAGGTTTTAGTGGTGTGTTTGTGAATATGTTTATTCTGTATTTACTAAGAGAATATGTTGGTTTGGGATTAACTCGCAGCGCAATTTTGGCAGCCGAAGTAGCAATAATTAATAACTTCTTTTGGAACGATCGCTGGACTTTTCGAGATATTTCTGCTCATCAAAAAGGCAGGATTAAAACATTTAGAAGATTTCTGAAGTTTAATGTGATTTGTCTTTCAGGTCTTGTATTAAATATTTTAGTACTTAATGTTCTCTATAATTTTCTGAATATGAATGAATATCTTGCCAATATTATCGCGATCGCTACTGTTACTTTCTGGAATTTTTGGTTTAATCTTAAACTCAGTTGGCGCATAACTGATACTAAAAAGAAGTAAGAAGTAAGCTAATTTATATTAAGCTTCAATTATATTCAGGGTTGATTATGAACTGCTGCTCATTAATCATCGATTGTTTATCAATCTCTTCTTGCCAAATATTAACTAAATTCTGGATACTTCGATCCCAACTATATGTTTGGACAGAAATTTTGGCACGTTTTCCCATTTGCTGTCTCAAAGCCGAATTTTCGACCAAGAGCTTGAGTTTATTAGTAAAATTATAGCGATCGCCTGGAGAATAAAGAAAACCATTATTACCATCGTCGATATTTTCTACTACTCCCCCAGAGCAAGGTGCAATTACTGGAATACCTGCTGCAAAGGCTTCTAAAATAGTTAAGCCTCTGGTTTCTTTTGCCGATGTAGTTACGTGCAGATCACAATTCATGAGTAGAGCTGGAACATTTTCTGGCGATATTCTACCTAGCAAATAAACATGTGGTGCTAGTGTTTTTAATTTATCAGCTATTTCCTCTCGCATCGGCCCATCTCCCGCCACGATAATTGCTACTTTTGTTAAGTCTATTTGCTGAGATACAGTTTTAAAAGCATCTAAAGTAAAATCCCAACCTTTATCAGGATATAAACGTCCGAGAAAAACAACTTTAACGAGTTGATCTACTTGGAATAATCCATACTGGGACTGAAAGAAATCTGTCTGACGCAAATTATCTTGAAAACTTTCAGCATCAAAGCTTACCAAATTACCATAGCGCGCATTTTTAATTCCTAAGTCAAGAACTTTAGGGTAGGTAATTTTGCTAGCAACTAAAGTTAAATCATAAGAGTTATAAACCCAGACAATTAATTGTTTGAGTAAAAATTTAATTAAAGCCAGAATTGGTTGAGGTAGAGGAAAATAATCACCTAAATAATCTAAAAAATTGGTACGGAAAAAACTCACACAGGGAATACCTACTTTCTTCGCATAATTGACTCCTGCAAGTCGCCAAAACCCGACATAAAGCCTTTCTGGTTCATCAACATGAATAATATCTGGTTGGAATTCGGCTAATTTTTTTAAAACTGTTTGATAAGAATTTTTATTAACGTTAGGTTCATAATCCAAACCCACAAAAGAATTGCTAGCCAAATTAATAACTTTAACTCCAGGTAAAATATCACCTGTATAATCTTGCCAGTTGGGATAATCTGCTTCTAAACTACTGTAATCGGGACAGAATAAAATAACTTCGTGTCCCCATTTACTCAATCTTTTTAATCTTTGAAATCCACTAACTGTTACGCCGTCAATAATCGGCAGAAAACAAGATGTGATAATGGCAATTTTCATCTGCGATCGCTATTTTCGATACTATGAATACAAAAATAAAGAACGTAGATAAAATTAAGTTTAAGCTCAGGCTATGAATAAACTCACTTATAGTTAATTTTTTGGACAATCTTACAGCAGTTTTCAGTTCTATAAATATTTTCTTAAACAATTGAGTTTCTTAGCCTCTCAGATTAAACTCTCAGATAGTGATGAGGAGTTAACTTAAAAAATGGTGCGTATTTCGTCTAATTTTTTTAAAATTGCATTGCAGACGGCAATAGTATTAATTTTTCTCTGTCTGAGATTATTATTAGACAGTAATATGAGTGGTCTAGTCTGGAATGAAGTAGACGTGCTGCCATTAGCCAAGCAATTTGCCGATCCTGATTGGATACCTAATGACTGGTATCTTAACTTAGAAACTAACTACAGATATTTGTTTCAGGTGATTTTTGGCTGGTTAATAGTTCACTTAGGTTTTTTACCCACGTCGCTTATTGGTCGTTTAATTTGTTACACTCTGGTAGCCTGGGGGATAGTGCTGTTAGGACAAAAACTAGGTTTAAGCTTGTCTTATCTTTTATTAGCAACGATCGCAGTTACTTATCAAGGATATCTCCAGGGCGCGATCGCTGGGGAATGGTTTGTGGGCGGACTCGAAGCGAAAGCTGTTGCTTATGGACTAATTTTGCTGGCTATTCCCCTAATGTTACAAAGAAATTACGTATTAATGACCTTGCTATTGGGTTTGGCAACCTCTTTTCATGTTTTAGTTGGCGGTTGGGCTTTGATTACAACATTAGGCTGGTTTTGTTTGCGTCCTCGAAAGCGTTTATTAAAACTAGGTAAGCAGGGATGGTTATTACTAATAATTTATTTAATTGCTAGTGCTGGAGCGATTCCAGGGAGTTTACAACAGTTACTTAGTTCTCCGCCATCAGGAGAAATATCTCCTGCTTTTATTTATGTTTTTCTCCGTCTTCCTCATCATTTAAATCCCTTTGCCTGGCATCCACTTTTATGGCTAAGATTAATTATTTATCTGGTTATCTTGACGTTATGCTTGGTATCTTTGAAAAAAAATGCTGATGTAAAAGGCTGGCAAACAGAAGATCAGGCGCGTTTTGAACTAGCAGAATTTACTTTGATCAGTTTAATACCTTTTGTAGCTGGAGTGGCGATCGCTTTTGTTGATCATCAGGGAACATGGTTGCAATACTATCCCTTTCGCTTCGGGGACATGATGTTACCCTTAACTACCAGTTTGCTATTCGCCTGTTATTTGGAAACCAAATTTTCTCTTCAGAAATCCAAGTTGCGTCTTTGGTTGTTAGCTTGTTTAAGTTGTATGTTATTTGTTCAGGTAGCGTTTTTTACCCAACAGGCGACAACTTCGTTGAGCTTCGCTAACGCCGTTCCCACATTCCCTTCAGAACAGCAAGATGTTGACTCTCAATGGAAGTTAATGAGCGATTGGATTCGCGATCATACTGCTCAAGATGCCATAATTATTTCCCACCCTTGGAAATTGGCTAATTTTACTTGGATGACTGAGAGAGCTACTATTGTCAAGCTGAAACTCTTTCCTCAAACTAAAGACGGGATCATGGAATATTATGAACGTTTAAATGATCTTAGTGGTGGTGCTGTAGCCAAAATTTATTTCGGCGATGAGAAGCTAGATCAAAGAAAGACTGTTAAAGCGATTAGTGAAGGTTTTTCTAACCTTAATACTGCTCAAGTACAAGAATTAATGACTAAGTATCAATCTAATTATTTCTTGACTGATGACTCACATCATCTAGATTTACCAATTGTTCATACCCAAGCAGCATATATTCTTTATGGACAAGCTAATCAAACCAGAGTTCGGGATAAAGCAGTGGAAATGCTTTGAATATATTATGTTGTAACATAATAAAATAATTTAAACTAAAAAAATGAACTTTAGCGTTTATCTTAACTATGAATTGATTTGTAAACTTGAGGCGATCGCTAAAAAAGAACAAGTATCCCGAAATAGTCTCATAGCAGAAGCAGTCTCCCTGTTAATCAAAGAAAGACAAAGTGAAAACTGGAGCGAAGAAATTCTGAATTGGCAGGGGTGTCCAGAGTTTGAACTTCCTGATGACAATTGAAAGTCTTTTGGTATTGTTTCTGGCTGATATTTTTTAATGCTTTAATCATAATTAATCATCAAGTAATGTCGTAATTTATACCAAAAATTATCCTTCAAATCAGCTATGGTCAACAGATAATTAGGACAGCAATATACTTGGCTGCTGACGTTTAGGGAAAGTATGCGAATTGAACAACTACAAGCTTTTATAGCTATTACAGAGACAGGAAATTTTGGACAAGCAGCCAAAAAATGTGGAGTTACCCAGTCAACGATTAGTCGTCAAATACAATCTTTGGAACAAGATTTAGGTTTACCCCTATTTCATCGTAGTAGCCAAGCGAAATTGACTGTAGGCGGAGAAAAACTCCTACCTCGCGCTCAAAAAATTTGTCAGGAATGGGATAAAGCTAGTAGAGAATTTACAGATTTAATTGCTGGTAAACAACCAGAATTGTGTATCGCAGCTATTCATTCAGTTTGCGCCCATTATCTGCCACCAATTTTGCAACAATTTTGTTTAGATTATCCTGAAATACAACTAAGGGTTACAGCTTTGGGTAGCGATCGCGCTTTAAAAGTCTTGCGAGATGGTTTAATTGATCTAGCGATCGTCATGAACAATCGTTTTTTAACTTCCTCAGCAGAAATTGAATTAACTGTACTCTATGAAGAACAAATTGATGTCTTAATGGCAGTCAACCATCCTCTGAGTAGTCTCAGACAGATTTCGCCTCTAGAGTTAGTTAAATACCCCCAGATAGTCTTTAAGGATGGCTATGGGATGCAAAGATTAGTTCAAGACTGGTTTCGAGAGCAAAATGTGCAAATCAAAACTGCTATGGAACTAAATACTCTAGATGCCTTTCGAGGCGTAATTCGACAAGGAGAAATGATTGCTCTATTACCGCATAAAGCGTTAATTGATTGTTATGACGATCCGACCTTAGCAGTCCGTCCTATTTCGTCAGCAGATTTTGTGGAAGGAATAAGTGAGCAAAAAGAACTAGAAAGCGTTTTAACTAGGCAAGTAGTGATGGTGACAACACGCGATCGCCTGATGATTCCACCTATTGCTCATTTCTATCAATTGGTTAAAAATATGGCAGAATTAGCTAGCTTACCTACTGCACAATTAATTAAGCAAAAAAAATACTCAGCCTGTTAACACTGGTGGTCTGCCAACTATTAATTGATGGGTTGAGAGTGGATAACTGAAAAAAATTATGAGCGATGAGTTTCGGGAATTATTAAAAAGAGTTGGTAGTGGCACTCACACTAGCAAAGATCTTACTCGCACTGAAACTGCAACTGCTACGAAAATGATGTTGTTGCAAGAGGCAACTCCTGCTCAAATTGGCGCGTTTATGATTGCTCATCGAATCAAGCGTCCAACTCCAGAGGAATTAGCGGGAATTCTCGATGCCTTTGAGCAATTAGGGTCAAAACTGGCAATCAATCCCGATCACGCCCATAAACCAGTAGTTTTTGGTAATCCTTATGACGGGCGATCGCGTACTGTTCCAGTCACAATTATTACCGCTTTAATGTTGGCTGCTGCTGACATCCCAGTCGTAATGCATGGTGGCGATCTGATGCCGACTAAGTATGGTATTCCTTTAGTTGAGATTTGGCAGCAGCTAGGTGTAAATTTTCGAGGATTTAATTTAACTCAAACTCAAAATATCTACAATCAAAGCAACATTGGTTTTGTTTATCTACCGCAACATTTCCCCGAAGCTAATAATTTTGTAACCTTCCGCGATCAAATTGGTAAACGTCCACCCTTCGCGACGGCAGAATTAGCTTGGTGTCCCGTAGCAGGAGATGCCAGCTTAGTTGCAGGATTTGTCCATCCCCCAACAGAATCACGTTTTCGAGAAACTTTTCAAATTCGAGGTACAAAAGATTTTACTTTAGTTAAGGGTTTAGAAGGTAGTTGCGATCTTTCCCGTAATCGTACAGGCATTATCGCTTTGAGTAAATCAGTAGATGAAGTTGGTTTTGAACGTCTCTTGCTTGACCCTTCGGACTATGGATTAAATGGCTCTGATATAGCCTTAGAATCAGATATGCAAGCAATTACCTTAATCAAAGAGGTGATCCAAGGTAAAAATAGTCAGCTCTTTCCTGCTGCGATTTTAAACGGTGGTTTTTATCTTTGGCGTTTTGGTATAGCCGATAGTCTAGAATCTGGCTTTAGCCAAGCAGAAACCATGCTAACGACAGAACAAGTCGCTGCTAAACTTACTCAATTACAAAGCCTCTGCACTAAAATTCAAAAATACCACAAAGGTATAACATCAAAAGTTAAAAGTTAAAAGTTATAGTCATTGCAATTAATTTCCCTATAGTTGTTAGTAGTTAGTAGATATGGTTATTTGCTATGACCAGAAGAGTCAATTAACAATTATCAAATAATTAATTGTCGCTCGACTGCTGATAACAATTCATCAATAATGCGATTGTGAAAATAGTGGGGGGGATTCCATTTTATCCATTCTGAAGCACTATGTTCCGTCATCACAATTTCTAATTCTTCGCTTACCCAAGCAAAAAAAATAACTAAAGATTTCTCGACTTTGTTACCATTAAAACTTCTATATCGAGGATAATAAGTAGTTTTGAAGCGAAAATCTAATTCTAAACACACTTGCTGTTTAGTAATTCCTGTTTCTTCAAATAATTCTCTTAAAGCACACTGTAATTCTGTTTCTCCTGGTTCGATGTGACCTTTAGGCAAATCATAACGATGCGATCGCTTCATTAATAAAAATGATGGTTGTTGGGTGCGAGTGAAGCAGATTATACCGCAGGATTTTACTTTTTCCATGAATAGCGATCGCACAATAGAGACGACCGTGAGCAAGATGAACGCTGTTTAAACCATAACTTAAAATCGCTACACGATTAGCCCTTTGGGTACTCCTACGGAGATGCTACCCATTCACTGAGTGTGCCGTAGGCATACAACACTTTACTCAAGGTCAGACACCTCCGCACCGTAAGTGTCTCACTATAAGCTACAAGAATTAAGCTATAAGCTTTTTATCGATACTGCTAACTGATCACTGGTTACTGATTAATCGTTCATCGCTCATCGTTCATAATTCATCGTTTCTATTCTCTCTGCTGCCTCTACTTAATTTTTGAGATAGTTTGATATGGACTGGTTAATTTTTCTAATTGATTAACTAGCAAACTCAGGAACAAACCAACATCAGTTACTATCCCAACTGATTCTACTGAACCGCGATCGCTTAACTTAGTCACGACAGCAGGATTAATATCAACACAAACCATTTTTACCCCCGCAGGAGTCATGTTCCCTACACCAATAGAATGGAGCATGGTAGATAACATCAGGATCATGTCTGTTCCTTGCAAAAGTTGAGCATATTCTGCCTGTGCCTTAATTAAATCCATTTGGGTGTCGGGTAGAGGACCATCGTCGCGAATTGAACCAGCCAGAGCGAAGGGGATATTATTTTTAACACATTCATACATAATCCCTTGGGTAATTATTCCCTGTTTTACCGCTTGAGCAATACTACCGTAACGACATACCGTATTAATCACTTTGAGATGGTGGCGATGTCCACCCGTCACAGGTGTACCTTTCTGCATATCTACACCTAAAGAAGTCCCCATCAGTGCTTGTTCGATATCGTGAACGGCGATCGCATTTCCCCCTAGCAAACCTTGAACGTAACCATCACGAATCAGAGCAGAAAGATGCTTTGCACCGCCTGTATGAATTACGACTGGTCCTGCGGTAACTACTACTTTGCCACCGCGATCGCGAATTTGACGGAGTTCCCAGGCAATTTGCTCTACTACTAGCTCAACTCTTCTTTCACTCGATACCCCTGCTCCCATAAAGCTAAATTCCTCTTTGGCTTTGGAGTCGCGATTAGTTTTTTTCCTGACTGTGCGAATACCGTCTACTCCCACAACCACGCGATCGCCTTGGGCTAAATCCCGTAAAATTTTACATTGAGCAGTTATGCCTTCAGAGCGATCGCTAATCACAATTGCCCCATCCATCCGTTGTTTTTGGACTTTAATCCACTTGTTGTTAATCAGAACTTCGGTCGGATAAATATTAGTGACATAAAAATCATCAGGAGCAACCCCAGCCAGATCGCAAATTTCAGTTTGGGCATTTTCGACACTTTCAGGCGAAGCTACTGCACCCATCTCAATTAGCTGACTCATGATTTTTTCCATTACTTCATGGTCAGGGGCAGAAATACGTACATTCGCAGCCGAGGTACTCTGTCTTTCTAAACCCAATTGAAAATTGAGAACTTTAAAACTTCCCCCATTCTCTACTACTAAATCTAGGGCGCGGTTCATAATCCCTGCATCCAACAAGTGTCCTTCCAGATTAATCACACGGCTTTCGACAGGAGTACTACCGTGAACCTCTGGCAAGACTGGCTCATTAATTCTCAGAGTTAAACATTTAGCTGCCCCACCTGCTTTGAGAAATTCTGTTAAAGGGGTTTCAATAACAGTAAAACCTACATCACCTAAACGCAGCTTTAAAATGTCACTTGCCTTGTTCATCACTACCGACTGTTCAACGTTTACGGCATTACAGGCAAAGTTAATCGCATCTGTTTCGGCGATCGCAATTCTTTTCTCTGGGGGAACACGTTTTTCAATAACGTGGTTAGAGTAGGAATCAAAGGCTGCGGGATAATAGAGTAAATAGCCCCCTGCCAGTGGACAAAAACAAGTATCTAAATGGTAAAAGCGATCGTTGATTAAACGTAGGGATAAAACTTCAATATCCAACCATTTGGCGATAAAAGGATGAGAATCTAATTCGGAACGAAACCCATAACCTGCCCATAACCAGCGTCCTTCACGGTCTAATAGGGCATCTCCTGCACCCTCAAAGGGTAAATCTTTGGGTAATTCAAAAACCTGAAAGCCATTATCCTCAAACCATTGTTTAAAGTAAGGTTCTTCTCCTTGACGTTCGGGATGATAAAAGCGACTGAGAACCACATTGTCTCCCAATACTAAACCAGCGTTGGCAGTAAAGACCATATCAGGTACGCCTGGTTTTCCCTGAACTAAATCTACCTGGGCTAAATCATTAAGGACAAAATTAAGTTTTGACCACTGTTCTACAGCGCGATCGCGAGAGGATTTATGAATATTCCCCTCCATCCAGGGATTGATTACATAATCTACGTCATAATGATCGGGAGCGCACATTAAAATGCGAATTGGTTCAGCCATAGTAGTTTTTTGTGAGAGTAGGTAGAAGTATAAAATGGTATAACATCAGCCACCAATAAATTTAGCACTCCAAGCACCAAATAAAAAAGCGTTATAAAATTTGGCGATTTGACTAAACCCAGCGGTGGATAATAATTCGATTATTCTCGCTTCGGGTATAAAATAGATTGAGTTATCGATAGAAGTTTGAAAATCTTGTTCTGCTTTTATTTTAGATTCTTTATCCAACTGACTAAAATAAAAAGTTTTCCAAGCTTGTGTAAATTTGGCAAAGTAAGGTAAAGACTTATCTCCATGAAGATCGGCAAGAACAAATTCTGCGCCTGGTTTTAAGCGTTGAGCTATATTTTTTAGTAGCTTCAACTTAGAACCGTCATCAGGAACAAAGTGCATTACTAACATCAGTGTAGCAGCGTCCATTGGTTCTCTTTCTGGCAGAGTATCTAGATAGCCTGTATGTAGATTTACCTGGCTGCTCAGTCTTTGGTTAGCAAGTTCTTGTTTAGCAATAGTCATCATTTCTGGAGACGGCTCAACCCCCGTGAGAAACCATCCAGGATTTTTTTGGGAATAGTTTATTAATTCCATTCCTGTTCCTGAACCGACTACTAGCAACTTGGCTGGTGAATTTAAATTAACCTGTAATAGACTTAGTGCCATACTGTGCAAAGCTTCATAACCTGGAATCGCCTTGCGAATATCAAGATTATATTGATTAGCACGTTCACTATCAAATTCTATCTTTGCTTCCGATGCCATACTTATACTTTGGAAAATCCGTACTTAATCACCAACACTAGATTACGATATTATCTCGCAGCTAATTTCATATAGTTATAACCAGATTATCTTACTATGAAATATTACGCTAAATCCTATTTTTTGATTTTCAAATATCATAAAATCCTAACATAAATTTTAGAATCAAGAAGCTATAGCAGTCTTGTTTGAATATAAATTCAAGCAACCTAATCGTACTCAACTATCAATTATGCGCTGGGAATCTCCCTTAGATTTAGGGGAATTACAAGTCAAAAGTTTCTAATCTTAAGACTTTCAAGATAACTGATTGGGAATAATCTGGAGTAAATCTGTAACTCCTAAATCAATTCCTTGTTGATTCAACAGAGTTGAAATTTGACCTCTGTGATGAGTCTGATGATTGAAAAAATGTTGTATTAATTGTCCAAAATTTTTCTTATAAGGATGCCCTTTTGTATCAGTATAAGCAAGATTATTAGCTAAATCTATTTCTGTAATTTCTTGACACCAATTAATAATTAAAATATCCAAATCCTGCCTTAATTTATACCAAGTTTCCAAATACTCTGCTACCATTTGATTCAAAACAGTATAGCTGTGCAATTCGGGTAAAGAATTTAAAGTTTGATATTCTCTAGAATGTTGAGCAAAGCGTCTGAGCCAGATAATATCTGCTACATAAATATGATTGAGAGTTGCTAAAATCGAGCCAAAAAACGCTCCTTGATCTTGCTTAATTTTTTCATCGCTCAATTGTTTGGCTACTTGATAAACTTTCTGATTCATCCATTGATTGTATTGACTCATCAATTGCAGATTTGATAAAAGATTCATATTCAATCCTGTTCGCAAAATATATTAAATACAAAAAAGAATGATACAAATTAGTTATTAGTCATTAATTACTACTTATTTTAAGTATTAAGCATCTGTAGCAAATATTTAAGTTTTCATATTACTTTATACTTTTGACTGATTCTAGACGTTCTTTTAGAAACTCAATAAAAACATTAACTTTGAGAGGAATATAAGTACGTGAAGGATAAACTAACCAAGCAGAAGTCTCAAAATCTGTGGCGGTAACATCATAATCAGTAGATGGAAAACTTTGGGTTTGAAGCGATCGCCAATCCATAATTGATTTTGATCGTTCATTTTTATTAGTACTAATGTTTTAAAGTACTGACAAATTATAACTGTTGCCCTAATAATTATATTTTTTGATGAGATATTTAGAACAAAAATACTAAATATTGCTCTAATAAGTCAAGTTTCTA
>CAYMWC010000045.1:0-28062 GCA_964393695.1 uncultured Pleurocapsa sp. | reverse complement strand
GAATCTATGTTTTTTTTATATTTCATCTGTGGGGCTGCCGAATGTGGGTTTAAATGAAGGAAAAAGATACGATCTTCTCAAAGAAATTTTAGTTGATTGGTTGGCAATATTTAACTCGCCGTTAAATTCCTTTTTTCTCTTTTTCCCTGCGTTACAAAAAGACTTAGGTGCTTTGACCCCTTGGAGTAAATTTTTGCGCCAACAACGCCAGATTCGAGACATTTTACAAGCAGAATGCGACCGTCGTAGAAATAATCCTGATACTTTGGGGGAAGATATTCTGAGTTTACTCTTAGAAGCACGATACGAAGATGATCAAGCAATGAATGATGGGGAAATACAAGATGAATTGATGACTATGTTGTTTGCAGGACACGAAACCACAGCCAGTTCTTTAGCTTGGTCTTTTTATTGGCTGCATCGACTTCCCGAAGTCGGTCAGAAATGCCAAACAGAATTAAGCTCTCTTGCCGAAAATGCCCAGTTTACCGATATTATTAAGCTTCCCTATCTCGATGCAGTAGTATCGGAAACCCTAAGATTGAATCCCGTGGTGGTTTTTGTCGGTCGTCAACTCAAAGCACCTTTTGAACTGATGGGATACCAGTTTGAACCTGGAACATTACTCCTTCCTTCTATATATTTAACTCATCAACGGTCAGACATTTATCCCGAACCTCAAAAATTCAAGCCAGAAAGATTTTTAGCCAGACAATTTTCTCCCTACGAGTTTTTACCCTTTGGTGGCGGAAATCGTCGCTGTTTGGGTTATGCTTTTGCTTTGTTTGAAATGAAATTGGTCTTAGCTACTATTTTGTCTCATGCAGAATTAGAACTATTAGACAATCGCCCTTTACAATCAGCGCGTCGTGGTTTCACTTTTACCCCTGCTGGTGGCGTAAAAATGAGAGTCAAAGCCATTAAGCATTAGATTTACAACTTAATTTATTTAGCTAATTGGCGACATTGTATTTTTACTTGTCGCAGTGGAATCGTTTGTCCTAAATCATCAATAGAGGAAATTTAATCATGTCGATGTTAGAAGGTGCGCCTTGGCTATTGGCGCATAAATCAATGCTACAAGTAAATAAACCCCAGAAAATCTCCCTTTATGGCAAAGATTATGTGATGTGGCGAGATAAAACGGGTGAAATCAACGCTTTACCGAATATCTGCCCTCATATGGGAGCAATGTTATCTGAAGGATGGTGCGAAGCTAAAGCTGACGGTACAAGTAGGGTAGTTTGTCCGTTTCATGCTCTAGAATTTGATGGGGATGGTTGCACTATTTTACCAGCAACAGATCAACAAACCTTGTCTCAGTTAAAACCTTTAGAACTAATTATTCAAGACGATTTTATTTGGTCTTACGGTGATTATGAACCTAAAATTCCGATTCCTGATATTTTAGCCAAAATTGCCCAAAAATATGAGTTTATTGGTTATACAGCAGATACTAGTGTGGAAACAGACTTGCGATCGATGTTATTAATCATGCACGATTACAATCATCAAAATGGCACACATCGAGATTTATTTGAGATTACCGAAGTTCAGTTTGAGAAGTTTATCGACAATGGCTATCATTCCGAAGCTTTTTTCAATACTCCTACTGCACCCAAAACTTTTTGGCAAAAACTCAAGCAACCCAACCAGTTTTTACTTCCTGATGTTATTCAAGCTCATTTAGAAAATTACTTTCCTTCTCTAGTTATTTTTCATGGTAGTAGCCCTTTCGGGAAAATTGCTCAATGTCATCTATTTGTCCCCGAATCATTAACTAAAACCCGAACTTATATCTTGTTATTTGGCGAAGCAAGTAACCCCTTAGCTAGATTGTTAAAAAATCAGTTTCTAGGTTTAAGTAAAGTTGTTGTCGAACAAGATGCAGGTATTTTGAGTAAGATTTATGCTGATGCACCACAAAAGATTAAGTTAAATAATGAAGTCGGTATGGATTGGGTGAAGCGTAATTTTGTTAGGTGGCAAGAAGTGACGAGTAATGAGTAACTAGTCTGACCTAAATCAAGTATTTAGTTCGGATCGCTGATGCCTATTAAATATAATAATGCCATCCTAATTGCCACACCGTTAGTGACCTGTTGTGGAATCAAACTTAAATTAGGATCGTCCATTAAATCAGAAGTAATTTCGACACCCCGATTAGTAGGGCCTGGATGGAGTACTTTGACGTTAGATTGGCACAGTTGCAGGCGATCGCGAGTAATGCCAAATAATTGATGGTATTCTCGTAAACTGGGAATAAAATTGGCAGTCATGCGTTCTTTTTGTAGTCGTAACGTCATCACAAAGTCGGCATTTTCCAAAGCAGGTTTTAATTCCCAATGAAGATATAATTTCCCTTGATGTTGTTGAGGAATCATGCCTAAAAACTCTTTAGGTAAAAGGGTTGGTGGGGCTGCCAAATGAACTTCTGCCCCTGCTGCGGTCAAACTATAAATATTGGAACGAGCGACGCGAGAATGAAGAATATCACCCACAATAGCTATTTTTTTGCCTTTGAGCAGTTCCAAACGGGGATTATTTTGATCTAAGACAGAAGTAATCGTAAATAAATCTAAGAGTGCTTGGGAAGGATGTTGATGTAATCCATCTCCTGCATTTAGAATAGTCACTCCCGAATTAAGTCGATCCATTTCCATGGCGATCGCTTGTGGAACTCCTGCCTCTTGGTGGCGAATGACCATAATGTCTGCCCCCATAGCTAAATAGGTTTTGGCTGTATCTAAAATAGTTTCGCCTTTAGTCAGAGAAGAAGTCCCAGGCGCAAAATTTAAAATATCTGCCGATAGCCTTTTAGCTGCCAATTCAAAACTACTACGGGTACGGGTAGAGGATTCAAAAAACATATTGGCGACAACTCTACCCTGAAGTGCAGGAACTTTTTTCGTTCTACCTGCTAGCACTTTCTGAAAACCAGCAGCCGTCTGTAATACTTTTTCATATTCCGCAACTGTAAAATCAATCAGGGAAAGTATGTGCCGTCTTGTCCAAGTAGTAGTTACCATGTCTGTTAACATCGAGCAGTTAACGTTGATTATTAATTAGCAAAGCATTCATAAGGTTATCAGGTTATTAGTACCTCAACAATTTTTTTATTAGAGATGACAGAGTTTTCAGGTTATTGAACGTAAATTGGCTTATAAGTCTTATTATGTATATAGTGAATAGTCTGTATGGCTAACAAGCGTAATTTCAAAACCCTATGTCCGAAACACAACAACTATTACTAGTGGACGATGAGCCTGGTATCAGACAGTCTGTGCAAGCATACTTAGAAGATAATGAAGGCTGGACTGTTACCGCAGCCAGTAATGCCGAAGAAGCTTGGCAGACAATCGAAGTCCAAGTACCTGATTTAATTATTTCTGATATTATGATGCCTCAGGTAAATGGCTATGAATTTTTACAAAAATTGCGAGAAGATCCGCGCTATCGTTCTATTCCTGTAGTTTTTTTAACTGCCAGAGGGATGACCAGCGATCGCATTAAGGGTTATGAAGCTGGTTGTGATGCTTATCTTGCTAAACCCTTCGATCCTGAAGAATTAGAAGCGATCGTCAGGAATTTATTATCTAAAAATAAATCTGCTTCTAGTAACAATGACAGCAGCACAGATCTAGAAAAAATTGCCAAAGAGTTGGTAGAGATCAAAGCTAAATTGGATGATAAATTAAGCACTAATGCCGGAATTACCGTAACTCCTTCTCCCATCAAAATTGATTTAACCCCTAGAGAACAAAGTGTTTTAGATTTAGTTGCCCAGGGTTTGATGAATAAGGAAATTGCTCGCGAATTGAATACAAGTGTGAGAAATGTAGAAAAATACGTTAGTCGTTTGTTTGGCAAAACAGGCACAAATAGTCGTACTGAATTAGTCCGTTTTGCTCTCCAACATGGCTTGACGCAATAGATACATCAATTACATCAATTAGTAATTAATTATCGTTCAAAGCTTTTTTCAACAGTTATACTAAGCTCAGATATAATTAAATTTTTTAAAAATCTTTAGTTAAAAATGGTAGTTAATCATATTTGCTCAGGTATGTTGATGACAAATTATTTGGGAGCATTTTTACCGCCAATTGCTTTGGATAGTTTATTTTCTACTCAAGGTATTATGGTCATGCTCTTGGTTGCCTATGCAGGGGCAATGTGGATGTTCCTCAAAAGTGCGCCAAAAGTATACACAGTTATGGTGTCAGATTTACGTAATGCCCAACAGTTTTATGAGGGATTACTAGATCTCCCAGCAGCGGATATTCCCCTACACTATTACTATAATTACGAACAGGCAATGGGGGCTGGAGGACTCGATCCTCTTTATATGTCAACAAGTCCTGCCAATACAGCTTTAGGTGGCACAGAAGGGCTGTGGTATCAACTGAAGAAAAATACCCAACTTCATGTCATTGCAGGGGCTAGCGGTGGTCATAAAGAGCGTCAGCGTCATGTCTGTTTTGATCGCGATTGTTTGGAAGTTTTATTGATGCGCATCCAATCAAGACGTTTGAAATACAAAATAAGACGCGATCGCCCCTTAAATTTCTTAGTCAAAGATATCGACAATCGCACTATCGAAATAGCAGAAGTTTCTAATTAGTCGGTCATAAGCCATCAGTCATTAGTTACCGCAAAAAGCTGATAGCTGATAACTGATAGCTTTTAATTAAACTCCACCTCGTTTATCACGGCTTTGGCGACGGCGATCGCGCCATTGAACTACGGAGAGATATAAAATCCCCAAACTAAGTAGCCCTAGAATGCCGATGGCAGCAAGAAATAGAGTGTTTAGTAGTTCGTTAGTTTCCACAATTTAGAATCCGTTGCGACCCCAGACAACCATAGCAATCGACCAAGTGAATAAAGCTAGGATAGTAACCCAGCCTAATGTCAAAATATCCATATCAGTATTGTTGTTTTGAAATATGTATTTAATTTGGCAACTATAAACCCTATCATACTTCTTAACTGGTCTTTTGTGGTGGGGTTTATTAACAAGATATGCCTAGTTTAGTTACGGAAAGAATAGAATCTGTCAAGGCAGGAATAATTGGGGCTGGAGCATTCGCGATCGCAGAATTATTAGTTATTTTAGCTCGAAATTCAATTATTACTTTTGTTATCGAACATAGCTCAACTACCATAACCTTCAATGTAGAGTGGTTATTGCAATTGGTTATCGGTGCAGTTAGTGGATTTTTATTTGGAGTGACCTATCGTTATATCATCCGAGATGACCACAACTCCCATCTAAATGACGGTGCTGTCTTGGCTTTTGGCTTAGTTAGAGGACTAGCTCTAATAGAAGACAATTTCGATTTAGCTGCGCTATTATCCTTAATTATTTTAGTGATGCAGAGTATTATCTGTTTTGCGATCGCTCGTTTAATTCTCGATTTAGCCATTGCCCGTAAACTAATCAAACTTTTTAAGGGCTAAGGGATGAAGGATGAAGAATGAAAAATCTATTGTTCACTGATGACTGATAACTGATAACTGATAACTGATAACTGAAACTATGTCCCAAACAACAATTGAAGTTGAACATTTAAGTAAGGCTTATGGTTCGACTGTTGCCATTAAAGATGTTCATTTTACGGTTAATGCTGGAGAGATAATTGGTTTTTTAGGGCCTAATGGTGCAGGTAAAACGACGACGATGAGAATTTTGGCAGGATATTTGCCTGCGACTACAGGGACAGCTAAAATCGCTGGTTATGATATTCATCGTCATTCAATGCAAGTACGTCGTCGTATTGGTTATTTGCCTGAAAATCCCCCTTTATATCCAGATATGACTGTTAAAGGCTTTTTAAATTTTGTGGCGAAAATCAAGGGCATTAAAAGGAGCGATCGCCGTCATCAGGTTTATAATGCCATGGTGCGTTGTCAGTTAGTGGATCAAGAAAATATTGCTATTCGTAAACTTTCTAAAGGCTATCGGCAGCGAGTTGGTATTGCCCAGGCTATTGTTCATGAACCCCCTGTGATTATTTTAGATGAACCAACGGTAGGGCTAGATCCACGTCAAATTATTGAAGTACGGGATTTAATTAAAAGTTTGGCAGGAGAACATACAATTATTCTCTCAACCCATATTCTGCCTGAAGCTAGTATGATTTGCGATCGCGTTACGATTATTAATCGCGGTAAGGTGATAACTACCAATACTCCCAACGATCTACAAGCCCAGTTAGAAAGCAATTCTGGTTATGAAATTGAAGTTGCAGGAAAAATAGAGTTGATTTTACCTTTACTACGAAAAGTTTCGGGAGTTCTGCAAGTTACACAAGCGGAAAATTCTTTACCGAATTATCCAGATCGTTATTTAATCAACATTGCTTGTCAACCTAATACTGAACCTGGAAAAGATCTGGCAGCCATAATTATTAATCAAGGCTTAAGTTTATATGAGTTACGTCGTACTCGTCCTAGTTTAGAAGATATCTTTTTAGAATTAACTACGGAAGAACCTTTGAACATTGACCATTGAACATTGAACATTGAACATTGACCATTCTGTTAAATGATAAATAGGTGACAGCTTCATGATAATTTCTAATATTATTGCGATCTTGCAAAAAGAATTACAAAGTTATTTTGCTTCGCCTTTAGCTTATCTGGTGGCAGCAGTTTTTTGGTTTATTTCAGGTTTATTTTTAGTAGAAATATTACTCGGTGAACAGGGAATTATTCAGCAAGTAGCTCAGGGTGAGCAAATGGGAGTCAATATTGGTGCAGTTGATGTTGCGACTGAGTTTCTAACTTCTTTTTTAGCTATTTTGGGTTCTTTATCCTTATTTATTATTCCGATCTTATCAATGGGACTTTATGCTGAAGAAAGAAAACGCGGAACTTTAGAATTATTAGCAACTTCACCAATTACTAATTGGGTTGTGGCGTTAGGGAAACTGCTAGCGGTTTTATGTTTATATATCTTTATGATTTTGCCGTCGTTAATCTGTGAAGCGATCGCTTTTAGTGCTGCTCAACCACCTATTCCTCCTACTGTGCCTCTTTTAGCTCATTTGGGTTTGATTTTATTAGCTGCTGCCTTGCTTTCTTTCGGAATGTTTATTTCTTCTTTGACAACTAGCACTATTTTGGCAGCTATTTTGACTTTTGGAGTGATTTTATGCTTATGGATGTTTGATTTGATTGCTAATAATTTAGAAGGTGAATTGAGAGAAGGCTTACAAAGTATTTCTTTACTGGAAAGTTATAATAATTTAGTTCAAGGTATTATCAATATTAGTGATCTTATTTTATTGTTTAGCTACATATTTTTGGGAGTGTTTTTAACCGCTCAATCGATTCATTCATTGCGTTCAAATCGCCAATAGTTTTTTACTTTTTTCCTAATCGACTATGACCAGAATTATATTATTATTTATCAGTATTGCCTTAGTTGTGGCTGGAATAGTAATAGTCAGCATAACTGAAAAATGGTCAACTGTATCGATAGTACTTTTAATTTCTAGTGGTATTTTGTTAATTCTAAGTCTCTGGTTATGGGGAAATAAACATGAATTTTGGCACAAACGAACAACTAAACAAAGTGCTAGTGCCTTGGTCACTACAATTCTAGTTTTATTAACAATTACTTTAATTAATATTTTAGGAATTCGCTACAATACACGTTGGGATTTTACCGAAAATCAATTATTTACTCTATCAGAACAATCTCAGGCAATAGTTACTCAATTAAAACAACCTTTAGAAGTATTAGTATTTGACCGTAGTATTAATCCTGACCTAGAACAATTACTCCAAAATTATCGTCGCTATAGCAAACAATTTAAGTTTAAATTTATTAACCCAGAACAAGAAATCGGCATTGCCCAGCAGTTTGGGGTGCAATCTTTAGGAGAAATATATTTACAATATGGCGATAAAAAACAAAAACTTAATGTCGGTAACACTACAGTTGGACAACCTCTGACTGAAATCCAATTAACCAACGGTATTGAAAAAATAAAACGCGATCGCCCGATTAATATTTATTTTCTTCAAGGACACGGGGAAGCTTCTTTAGAAATGGTTGAAGGTGGTGTAGCACAAGCTGTAACTAATCTAAAAAATAAGGGCAATCAAATACAAGAATTAAATCTGGCAAGCAGTGGCACAATTCCCGACGATGCTAATCTAATTATTATTGCTGGGGCGACTAGAAAGCTCTTAACGGCTGAAGTTACTAGTTTACAAAAGTATTTAGATGCTGGTGGTAATCTCTTACTTCTACTGTCCCCTAGTACCGATTTGGGAATTAATACCTTATTACAAACATGGGGAATAGAACTAGATAATCGTCTGATTGTCGATAGTTCAGGTGCAGGTAATATTATGGGTTTTGGGCCAGGGGTAGCAATAGTTAATAACTACGGCGATCATCCCATTACCGCTAGTTTTCGTAATGGTATTTCCCTCTTTCCCGAATCTCGACCAATAAAAACTCAAGAAAAGACAGGCATAGACAGCACTTCTTTGGCAATTACCAATAAACAAACTTGGGCAGAAAGTGACTTGACTAGCGAAGAAATAAGTTTTAATCCCCAACAAGACTTACCAGGGCCATTAAATATTGCGATCGCCCTAAATCGCTCTCAACCTCAACCTGCTCGTATAGTTGTCTTTGGGAGTTCTACTTTTGCTACTAATGGCTGGTTTGAACAACAGTTAAATGGCGATATTTTACTTAATTCCGTTAGTTGGCTGATTGGTGAAGAGCAAAAAACTCTCTCAATTCGACCTAAAGAAGCTGCTAACCGTCGTCTCAATCTTAGTTCGTTGCAGGGAACAATGATTAGCTGGATAGCTTTATGGATTATGCCTGTGATAGCTTTAATTATTGCTGGAATCCTTTGGTGGAAGCATAGGTAAACCAGTCAACAGTAGGTAGAAGAATAGTTACGAATTAATCGTTAAAATGCTATTGATTCTCTATTTTTATTCCCGACAAGCTGACGGGGAGACAATCTCTATAATCAATATGAGAAAAGGAATTTAGAAGAAGTTGCAGCTCAATAAAAATACTAACGTAATTGATTTAATATTCAAGGGTTACATCGGAGAAATCGGCAGGATTATTAAATTATTTAGCTTAATTTAGGTTATGAGGCTTGAGATAAATAAAAATAACTGTCTAGTTGAACAGAAGACAGTTAGAAAAATAAAAATGTTGCCTTTATTTTATATTGATTATCTCAAAACTTATCTTCCAGACTCAGAATTATTAACATTACAAATTCTAGTTTGGCTCTTGCCGACTCATCGGCAAGTTAGGATTGAAAGACTGGCATCGAGCTTTCCTTATCCTATAAAATGTGAAAGCCGAAGGAAAAAGATACAAAGATTCTTGATTATTCCCAGATTGAGTTTGCCTTTGCTCTCTGGCTGACTAAAAAGAAAATAGATTTTGTTCTTAGACTAAAGAAAAATACTAAAATCAAATCTAGATATAAGAAATATCAATCTCTTGATTCTTTAGATATTAAACCAGGAGATAAAGTTTTATACGATGGTGTTTTAGTTACAGAAAATAATCAAAAATGTAGATTTAATGTTGTAGTTTATTGGCGCAGAAAATATAATAATAAGCAATTAGCTAGTCCCTGGTATTTGCTTACTAATTTAGATAATAAAAAGGAAATTATCAAAATATTTGCTTCCCGTGGAGGAATCGAAGCTATGTTCCGAGATTGTAAAAGTGGAGGATATAATAAAGACAGGAAGCCAAGCTAATACTCAACGTCTTACTAATTTAATTTTGCTTATAGCGAGCGCCTATACTGCCAGTTGTTTAGTAGGATTAAAAATAAGAAATACTGGCTATCAAGAGTATATTAATCGTCTCAAAATCGAAGGAAAAAATCGACCAAGACATATGCGAAGCGGTATCCTTTAGGACAGTTATTTTTGGACAGGATTATATGGTACGACATGGATATTATCTATGGATATATGCTGGGAGTGGGTCGAAAAGTTAATGAAAACTGCTCTCAATAAACTGCCATTTTATCTCCAAGGTCTTAAAGCTATGAAAAGTATACAGAGTAAAGTCTAGCCTGGTTGTCTCCCCGTCAGCTAAATCGATCTATTATATGCGATCGCTTATTCACTATACTTAGACGGAGAATTTATTTTCTGGATTTTAAGCATGAAATTGCTCTAAAAATTCCTGCCCAAATTGTGTTAAAGATAATAATTGTATGCGTTGATCTGCTGAAGCTAAATGGCGATCGCTTTCCAAATTATAGCCCCAATCTGCCAGATATAGATTTACAGTCTCTAAATCAGGTTGTTGAATAACCTGTTGTAAAGCTGGTAGGCGATCCTCAACAAAAAAGATGTGAATTGTTGTTGCTGGGGTTTGATATTGATCTCGCAACATTCTTAAAGTTTCATATTTAGGGCGTTTACTTTCTTTGCCGATAATGTGGCTAGGAGATAAATTAATTCCCTGTTGTTGTAATAATTGCTGTACAAAACGGCCTTCTTTAGTAGTCACAATATACAATTCAACCTGCAAATTAACTAGCTTTTGCAGACTCTCAATCATCCCAGGATAGAAACGATGCAACCCCAGCCAACTGTCTAAGTCCTGTTCAATCCAATTATCTCTTACTCCATCTAGCTTTTGTACTACAGTTAATTTATCCAATTTTTCTGAGCTTAAAATCTTTTGAGCGATCGCCTGCCAATCAGTTAAAATCTCTGTTTCAGTAATACCTAATACTAATGCCCGCAGCAAGATCGGCATTTCCCAACCAGTCTCAATTACAGGGCGTAGTCGATAAAAACTAGAGATCAAGCGATCGTCAATTTCTGCTGTCTGCCATATTTGTTGATAAGCTTTTTTGGTACTGGCAAAATACTCAATTAAACCATCACAAATTACCCCATCGAAGTCTAATGCCAAAAGATTAATTGGTTTTAAAGACATACTTTTTGTTGATTGTTAATTGTTCCTGTACTTAGGAATTGCTTAACCCACAGCAAATTCGGTTAACTTTCGCAAATAAGGAGACTGATAAGCTAACACAATATCCTGCTTTGGTACACCTGCTTCTACCAACTCATTTGCTACTCCCACTTCCGTGCCATCATACTGAATCCAAATTTTATCGTCAATAATATCCATCTGAATCAAACATCCATATACCCGTCGATGCTTTTCCCAACCATTATTAATTACCTGATAACGGTCTTGTTCGCGATCAAAAATCGTTTGCCGAATAATCTCACCATAGCTCGGTTGGACTTGGGCATAAGTCGTTAAAAGGTGCTGAATAATTTGTCGATACTGGTCTAATTTATCCATCGCAAGATTTCCTCCTGTTCAGGGTCAAAAACAATCAGCTTGAGTTGGTACTCTTGAAGACTTAATTGAGGCAATTGACGACAAAAAAAACTGTCGTAGATTTCAAGAGATACAGCTAAATAAAGAACTCGTTCTGGTTCTTTTAATTTTAGTACAACCCGATAGTTCAGGTATTGCCCCAATGCCGTATGGAATTCAAATATTGCCGAAGGAGCAGTAAAACTTTTAATTTCAATCGCAATTTGCTCTTGGTTTCTCTGAGCCATAATCAATCGCTCTGCACCCAGATCTATTTGTAACTGTCCATCTGCCAGGTCAATTGTTAAAGGATCGTGGGTAATCGTCCATCCGTCTTTCTGGAGCGATCGCTTGACGACGTTATGAAAAATATCCCGTGCTGCCATTAATGTTTTTAATTTTTAATTTTTAATTACTAACTAACTACCGTAGCAATCTCAGATAAACTTAATCTGGGGATGTTGGAATTTAAACCCAGCATTTTTTAATTTTTGATTATCAAGTTTCAAATTAAAGGAGCGAGTCGAAGGCTGGCTACTATCCCAGGTGATCGAAGGTAAATTATGAGCTTGAAATAGATTGTCAAAAAACTCTTTACTTGTTAAAACTTGATCGCTATTCAAATTATAAATACCCTGTAACTGCTTTTCACGTGCAAAAGCGATCGCTCCCACAATATCATCTAAATGAACCCAGTTAGTATAATTTTCGCCTGTACCTGGTTGAGTTGTCCCTGGTCGTTTCTGAAATATTTTGATTAATTCTCTATTTTTGCCATAAATTCCTGATAGCCGAAAAATACAGGTTTTTAATTCTATTGTGGAAGCTTTTTGTAATACCTGCTCAGTCTGATACATAATTTTACTAGTCTCACTGACAGGGTTAACTGCAACCGTCTCATCAACCAGATCACCACTGGTATTGTTGATAATGCCGTAGCTACTAGTATAAATTAACTGTTTTACTTTTGAAGTAGTACCAATCGCAGTCATTAAATTCTCGGCTGTTTCTAAGTAAGTTTGGCGATAATTTTCAGAGTTACGCTGTCTGGGTGCAACGCTCAATAAAATTAGATCTTGATTGGCTACTAATTGTTTTAATTGAGCTAAATCATTTCCTGTTAAGATAAAAACTTCAGAAGCGATCGCCTGTAATTGCTCTCTTTTCTCAGGAGTAGTTGTCGTTACTGTAACTTCATCTCCTGCTGCCTTCCACAGACGAGCTACTTCACTCCCAACATATCCACATCCAATAATTGCCACTTTCATAGTTTATTTGCCTATCTTCATGATTTCTTGAATTATTTAGCTTGATAACTTTTATCAATAATCCAGTCTTCTTGGGCAAATTGGTATTCGGCTTTGGTAATTACATTTTGCTCTAACAACCATCTCAGTCGCTCTGTTTGTTGTTGTAAATTATGATTGGGACTAATGTAAAAGTATTTATCTCTTAGATATTGCTTGCGTTTTAACCACATCTGGGCTAAAAAAGTTTCTAAAGCTTGGCGATTAGGTTTATCTTTCAGGAAAATTACCTTTTTACGGTCAAAGGTTTCCACAACAATGTAGTTTTGTTGCTTTACTTGATACAAAATTGTAAACACCACAGCGACTATAATAGGAATAATAATATATTTAGGCCGCTGGTGAGTGATTAGACTCTGTAACAAAATACAAACAGCAAAACTAACCGCTACCAGCGTTATAAAAAGTAATTGAGAATTTTTACGACGATATATTTGAGCTTCACTTTTCAGGCTTTCGTAAGCGATATAATTTTCATATTCTCCCTCAGCATCTTTCAAATAAAGTTTTAATTTATTTGGTAATAAGAAAAAACTTCTTTTTTCTAACCAAGCCTTTTGATGTAACTCCATGAGCTTAAATATTTATGTCCCAAATAAAATTTAGCAGTAGATGGTAGAAATCAAATAAATTTAATTTTTACTTCAAATTTATGTCGATATAGATACTGAAGATCAACCTAATAAAATAAATTTTTCTTAAGTTCGTTAGGCACTAAACATAATTAAATAATGAGAATTATTGCCTATATTTACAGTCATCCTCTTTTAGAATCCACACCCCCTCAAGAAATATGGGGATGGGAAATAGATCAAGTTTATCAAGATTTTGGTGAGTACCAGCAGTTAGAGCGGTTACTTGCTGATTGTCAAAAGGAAAAGCCAAATTATCTATTAATTCGTCGTTTAGAAGAGTTGGGAGATAATGTTAGGGTAATTGGCGATCGCCTAAGACAATTAGAGGCTTTAGGAATTGTAATTATTACTACTGAACAGGATTACAGTTCAGGGATTGGGGGTCAAACTGATAATAGTCATCTTAATCACAATTTAAGCAAATTATTTCACGAAATACAAGTAAATAAACAGCATTCACGTTTGCAACTAGGTCATGCTCGTAATCGCTTAAAAATACTCCCACCTCCAGGCAAAGCTCCCTATGGATATCGTCGTGGACAGGATAAATATATTCTGGATAAAAGTACTGCGCCTGTGGTTAAAGATTTTTTTGAAAGGTTTTTATTATTTGGCTCGTTGCGTGGTGCAGTTAGATATTTAGAAAAGCGATATGGTAAAAAAATATCTCCTACTACTGGTCGTAATTGGTTAGTTAATCCTGTGTATCGTGGGGATTTAAAATATAAAAATCAACAGTTAATTTCTAACACTCATACCCCAATTATTAATCGAGAAGAAGCAGCCCAAATAGATCGTTTACTACGTCGTAATAGTCGTCTACCTTCTCGTACTGCTAGCGCACCTCGTTCATTGGCAGGCTTAGTTGTTTGTCAGCAATGTCAATTAACTCTTAATGTTACTAGTGTTACTCAACGTCAACAATCAACTGAATATCTTTATTTACGTTGTCATAATTGTCCTCAAAAACCTAAGTGTAAAGCAATTTCTTATTCAGAAGTTTTAACTCAAACGATCAAACAAATTTGCGTAGAATTACCTCTGGCGGTTGCTCAATTAAATCCATCTAATGATGCAGCAATTGCAGTCAAAATACAACAAGCAATTCAACAAAAACAGTCTATTATTGAACAGTTACCAACTTTACTACAACAAGAAATTTTAGATCAAAAAACTTTTGCTTGGCGCAACTATCAATTACGGACTGAGATCGCGCAGCTAGAAACTAAAATTGCTCAATTACCTCCCAATAATTTACCTGCGATCGCTCTAGCTGTATCTTTACCACAATTTTGGTTAGATTTGTCGGAAGCTGAAAGACGTTTTTACTTTCGTGAATTTATTAAACAAATAAAAATTATTCGTCATGAATCATCCACCTGGGATCTATGTTTAAAATTTATTTTTTAGGGATTATTTTTTTAATCTCCTTACCTAAATAATCTCCAAAATTAAGTAATAAATCTTAAGCTAGTTGACAAAGACTTTCATTAACCTGTATGCTCAAAGATCTCAGTATTAATACGTATTCTTAATTTAAGGTAGGAACTTAATGAAATCTTTAGCCTTATTTTTAGCAATTGGTTTAACTACCACATTAGGCTTATCGGATACTGTAACAGTCAATGCTAATGAGTATGAAGTTACTTCCTTGAAAACTGCTAATACTTCCCTAGTTGCTCAAGGTGGAGAAGAATTGACTCCTGGAGAACAAGCCAATGCAGATTTTGAAGACAAAATGGATAGTGAAGAGCTACTAAGTGAACTGCAAGAAGGTGGTTATGTAATCTATTTCCGACACGCTCAAACAGAAAAAGACTATGCTGACCAAGTAAAAGCAGATGTTAATGATTGCTCAACTCAACGAACCCTTAGTGAAGAAGGATGGCAACAAGCAATAAGTATCGGTAATGCTTTTGCAGATGCTGATATACCTGTCGGTGAAGTGATCAGCAGCGAGTATTGTCGTGCATGGCAGACTGCTAGTTTAGCCTTTGGTCAATACGAAAAAGATTCCGCGCTTAATTTTCTACCGTTTGAAGACTATACACCTGAACAAATGGAGGAAATGAAAGCTAACGTAACTCCTTTGTTAACAGCTATGCCCGAAAGCGGTACTAACACCGTTATTGTGGGTCACGATGACCTTTTTGAGGCAGCAACAGGCATCTATCCCGATCCTCAAGGTATGGCTTATATAGTCAGACCTAATGGCGATGGTGGATTTGAAGTTATGGCTAATATGCTCCCTGAAGAATGGTCGCAGTTGTAAATATATTTTAGGTAGTGATTGCTAGCGAGAATTAGAATCATTATCATAATGTTAATTTGTGTGTGAGGATTATTATGACTAAAATTTCTTTTGGTAAAACAGCCCCAATCATTTTTACTGCTTTACTTGTAGGCTTATATGCTTATCCAGCCCAAGGACAAACAAAACCAAACGAACTACTTAACCAAGTAGAACAGTATGGACAGGAAAGCCAAGGCAATAGCATGGGTCAAGTAACCAATGTCAATCAACTGCGAGATGTTTCGCCTACAGATTGGGCTTATGAAGCTTTACGTAGTCTAGTAGACCGTTATGGTTGTATTGCAGGTTTTCCCAATCAGACTTATCGGGGCGATCAACCCCTATCTCGTTACGAATTTGCTGCGGGCTTGAACTCCTGTTTAAATCAAATTGAGCGTCTTATTGCTTCTTCCCAGGCTGTTAGCCAAGAAGACCTAGATACAATCAATCGTCTTAATCAAGAATTCGAGGCAGAATTAGCGACTTTAGGGGGTAGAGTTGATGAATTAGAAGCTCGCACTGCTGTCTTAGAAGATAGTCAGTTTTCTACTACTACTAAACTGGTGGGTGAGTCAATCTTTGGTGTTGCCAGTGTGGTTGCTGGTTCTAACGACGATGGAGTTGAAGAAGCTGATGATGAAGATGAAATTGATCAAGTACCTGTGTTAGGTCATCGTACCCGCTTGGAATTAGAGACTAGTTTCACTGGAGAAGACTTACTTTTTACTCGTCTTTCTACAGGCAATTTTCCCGAATTTGCCGAAGAAACTGGCACTTTTCAGGGAGAATTGGCTTTTGCCGAACCTGCGGATAATCAATTGGGTTTAGAGGTTTTATTTTATGATCGCCCAATTGGCGAAAATACTAATGTGTTAATCGGTGCAGCAGGACTAGCTGCTGATGACATTGCTGATACTGTCAGTATTTTAGATGGAGATGGTGGTTCGGGGGCAATTTCTGCTTTTGGTACACGTAGCCCCATCTATCTACCCCCAGGAGAAGCTGGTTTAGGGATTATTCATCGCCTTGGAGATAAAATCGAGTTGAGTGCTGGTTATCTAGCAGGGGAAGCCAGTGATCCGACTGAAGATAATGGTTTATTTGACGGTTCATATAGTGCGATTGGACAAGTACTATTTACTCCCTTTGAACAGCTAGATCTTGCCTTAACTTACGTTCATGGTCGCGATCAGAGTGATAAAGGAGTAGGTAGCGATCTTGCCAATATTCAAGATTTAACCGCAGCCGAAGACGATGTTGAACCCCTTGAACCAGGCGTTTTTGTAGATGGAGTTCCTACAGTTAGTGATTCCTATAACGCTCAGTTTTCCTTTGCCTTGAGCGATCGCATTGTGATCGGTGGTTGGGCTGGTTTAAGTAAAGTAACTACTTTGTCTAGCTTTGTCTCCGATGGACAGACAGTTGAACGTGGTATACAGGATATCTGGAATTGGGCTGCAACTTTAGCTTTTCCCGATTTAGGTAAAGAAGGAAACCTCGGTGGTATTATTGTCGGGATGGAACCTTGGGTATCTAGTTCTACCATTGATGCTGAAGGATTTGAAGACGATGCAGAACAATCTCTACACGCTGAGGCTTTTTATCAGTATCAAATCAACGATAACATCGGCATTACGCCTGGGGTAATTTATGTCAATAAACCAGATAACAATGAAGATAATGATGATTTAGTCATTGCAACTCTTCGTACTACTTTTAGTTTCTAAGCTAAAACCTTTTACCTATTAGCTTTCAATATACGCCTTGTTTTTCCCTAATTTGGATACGAGGTGTTTTTTAGTGTCTAATTGCAATTAGACGTGATTTAGTAACGAAATTGATCTAAAAAAATTAAAATTGTCGATTTTCAACTAAGCTGAGTTTACAGTTGTAAGTCAGTTAAGTACTTATTCACTTCTGTCTTTATTTAATAGTATTTTTTGTTGTTCGGATAGTTATGACCAAAAAACTATTAAGTTATTTAGCTATGGCGATTGCTATCATCATGTTAGTTTTTGCTTGTAATTCTGGTAGCCAATTACAAAATACTCAGGTTGCTCAACCATCTTCATCAAGGGAAAAAAATGTTTTAGAAATTTGGTGGGATAAGGGATATATTGCCAAAGAAGACGAGATTCTGCAACAAATTGTTAACCAGTGGCAGCAAAAAAGTGGCAACAAGGCAAAAATTAGTTTTTATACTCCAGACGAGATAACCCAAAGAACTAAAAGGGCTATTGAAGCAGGTAATCCTCCTGATATCCTATTTTCTAGCCGTGCCGAATATCCATTATTAGCTTGGCAAGGTAAACTGGCAGATGTTTCTGATGTTATTAAACCCATAGAATCGCTATATACAAATACTGCTAAGAAAGCAGCCTATCTTTACAATAACGTTGCTCAAAAACGTAGTTATTATAGTGTTCCACTTCATCAAGCTACTATTCATATTTTTTATTGGCGAGACTTACTAGAAGAAGTAGGCAAAAACCCTAGCGATATCCCCCGTAATTGGAATGAATTTTGGGACTTCTGGAAAGCAATACCCACCCAACTGAAACCAAAACAACAAAATATTTATGCTTTAGGTATCCCTTTTTCGGTAGAAGCTTCAGATACTTACTATTTATTTGAACAAATTTTAGAAGCATATAATATAGAAATTCTTGATGCCCAAGACAAGCTAGCCATCGATGATATTAAAGTGCGTCAAGGTATTACGAAGTGTCTGCAATGGTATTCCCAACTGTATCAATTAGGTTATGTGCCACCTAATGCGTTAACTTGGTTAGATCCTGATAACAACCGTAATTTTCTTAACCATAATGTCTTAATGACAGCTAATCCTACTCTTTCTATTGCTACTGCTTTACTAGAAAATAAAAAAGCTTATCTCAATAATTTAGGTACGATAGAATTTCCACGAAAACCCGATGGTAGACCAATGAGACACATTGTTTCTGTAAGACAAGTAGTAATCTTAACAAAAGCAAAAAATCAAAATATAGCCAAAGATTTTCTAGCCTATCTAATTCAACCAGAAGTTATTAATAATTATCTTAAAAGTGCTGGAGGAAGATATTTACCAGTAATCACCACAGCAAAAAAAGATTCTTTTTGGACTAATCCGCAAGATCCTCACGTCTCAACAGCTACTAAAACTTTAACCGAAGGTTCAACAAAACTATTTTATTCGGCTCAAAATCCTCGTTATAGTTCGGTTTTAGAGCAAAATGTTTGGGGTCAAGCTTTAAATCGTATAATTGTAGACAAAATATCTCCACAACAAGCAGGCGACGAAGCGATCACCCAAATTAAACAGATTTTTGCTCAATGGAATTAAGGTTTTAATCTAATATTGGTTAACTTTTCACTAACAAAGGTGCAGCAGCCAGTAATTTCTGAGTATAAGGATGTTGTGCTTGGGTAAAGATTTTTTCGGTGGTGTCAATTTCGACAATTTTACCTGCATTCATCACGGCAATACGATCGCAAAAGAATCTAGCTACCCAGAGATCGTGGGTGATAAACAGGTAAGTTAGGTCAAATTCTGCTTTTAAAGCCAACATTAATTCTAATACTTGTGTTTGGACGGTAGCGTCAAGCATACTTACAGGCTCATCACAGATGATGAGTTTCGGCTTCGTAATTAAGGCACGAGCGATCGCTACTCGTTGTTGCTGTCCTCCTGATAATTCTTGGGGGTAGCGTTGATAGTATTCAGCCGTAGGAGTTAAACCAACTTTTTCTAACATAGTTGCTACCTGTTGTTTGGCTTCGGTAGAAGTAGCTAGTTTATGAATTAAAAGCGGATCGGCAATACTCTCTCCCACAGTCATCAAGGGATTTAGACAGGCGTGGGGATCTTGAAAGACCATTTGTAGCTGTCGCCGTTGACTGCGCATTGCTTGCGGTGAAAGACTAGTTAAATCTTGTCCTAAAAAGGTTACACTGCCTCCAGTAGGTTTGAGCAACTGCAAAATAGTTCGCGAGAGAGTGCTTTTACCACAGCCAGATTCTCCCACTAGTCCTAAAATTTCTCCTGGATATAACTCAAAACTAAGATCATCAACGGCTTTAATTACCGAAGCTTTATCTTTGGTGAATAATTGCTGAATAAAATTTGTCTCAAGAGTAAAATGCTGTTGTAAATTTTTAACTTCTAAAATTGGTGCTGCGGGGTTGATAATTTCTGCTGCTTGATTGTCCTCTATGGCTTGTAAGCGTAAAGCTGCATCTAATAAAGATTTAGTATATTCATGCTGTGGATGTTCCAAAATCGATTTAACATCTCCTGTTTCTACCATTTTGCCCTCATACATCACCCCCAGGCGATCGCAATATTCACCGACCATCGCTAAATCGTGAGAAATTAACAACAATGCCATGTTTCTCTCACTACATAAACGAGTTAATTCCTTAAGAATCTCGGCGGAAACCGTGACATCTAGACTTGTAGTGGGTTCATCGGCGACAATAACTTTAGGATTGAGCAATAAAGCTAGAGCGATCGCTACTCGTTGTCGCATTCCGCCACTAAATTCATGGGGATATTGTCGCCAACGGTTGGCAGGTATTTTAACTGTGGCTAAAGTTTCTAGGGCTAATTCCTTAGCTGCGGATTTAGTTAATTGGGGTTGATGGGCTTTAATCGTTTCTAAACAATGATCGCCAATAGTCATCAAAGGATCAAGACGTGTCATCGGATCTTGAAAGACTAAAGCAACAACTTCTCCTCGAAACTGCCGTAATTCTGTTTTATTCAATTCAAAAACTGACTTCCCCTCAAAAATTGCTTTTCCTTCTACCTGGCTACCCGCTGGTAAAAGACGCATAATTGCTCGTCCCAAAGTAGACTTACCACAACCCGACTCTCCCACTAATCCCATTTTTTCCCCAGGTTGGAGGGCAAAAGAAACATCATCCACCGCCCAAATAGTTGCTGACTGAGATTGGCGAGGATAAGCAACTCTAAGATTGGCGACTGACAATATGGCTGAAGTCATAGTCTGAGTCATAAGTATTAGCAGTAAAAAATCATTTAGTTTATCGCATTGTAATCAGCTAGTCAGCAATTAACAAATTTTTCGCTACCGTCTCGATCATTAAGGCTCGATGGTCACTGAGTTAAATTTGAAACATGATGAGTTTCTTTACTCCCTATAATTTTTGTCTTGTACTCAGAGAGAATCCATACACTAAATAGTAATTTCTCTATTTTTTTTCAATAATTTTAATTACAATTAGAATGCATAAAATTAATAATAGTATTAAAATCTTGTTGAATTTTATCTAGATTATCTCTGTGGAGTATGGGAATATGGACAAAAATACAAGGTATATTGGGATGATTATTTTGAGTATATTTTAAAACTTGGTAATATAGACCTTCACAGACAAATTTACCAGCATTATGGCTAATTGCTGTATGGACTAGGGAGGCAAGCAGACTATCAAGATTTATTTGGGTAACAATACAATCTTCTTCACATACAGCATTAGATTCTATAGTTAATATTTGTCTTGATTCTGCCATTCCACAACAAATAATACCTTGGGGATTGATTATTTTGATAGTTTCTATAACTTTTTGAGTAGCAAGTTGGGTATTTACAGGTAACTTTCTTAAAAAGCATAAATAATTAAAATTATCCTGCTGTTTTTCCATAATTTTTAATAGATCATCAGAAGAATTTGAGATTTGATGAGGTAACCAAGTTTGAAAAGACGTTAAAAGAAGTTTAATAGACATTGAGCAGCTATTAGGAACGATGAGGAATGAAGGATAAAGTAGTAAGTAATCAGTAATTATGGAAGTACAATTTAGAGAATTTAATCCTTTTGATTTATGGATTTGGTTAGAATTTCCAACTGTTCCGTCTAGAATGGAGCAACAATACATCGAAGAACTACTTGATTCTTGGTTTTATCTTGGTAAGTTAGGTGGCTTTAATGCCGAAAACCTACAGGTACAGGATACGGGAGTAGAAATTAGTTACATGGAATATGATACGGCAGATCTAGATAATGCTCTCATGTCGCCGATGCACAATATGGGAGAAATTGAATATTTAGGTGTGTGGGGTAGATGTTGGTTCGATTTAGGAACTAGTGATTTAATTGCGATCGATATTTTAATTAATTCCCTCAACCAATTAAGTAAAGAATTTGTACAGATTAATAAATTAATAATCGGTGGTCAAAACGAAGATTGGGCAGTTGATGAGAATAGAGATTCTATGTTTCATAGCAGCTAAACTAAACAAAAAATTTTCTAATATAAATTGAGGAAGATTGCGAAGCATTAGCATTGTCCTTTGGCATCGCTATACTTGAACTAAGTTTATAGTTATATAAAATATATCAACTCAATTTACCAGCAAAATTTGCTCAACTAGTCAAAGTCATGAACACTAAAGAATCTCTCTTAACTGAAATTGACGAAATCCCCGAATCACTGATACCAGAAATATTGAACTATATTCAGTACATCAAGTACAAACATCAACAAGAAAAACTAGAAACTACTTTACTTAGTGAATCATCATTAGCTAAAGATTGGTCAACTCCAGAGGAAGATCAAGCATGGCAACATTTATAAAGGGAGATGTGGTTATTGTTCCCTTTCCTTTCTCCGACTTAAGCCAAGCCAAACGTCGTCCAGCTTTAGTAGTTTCCAAATTAGCTGGAGACGATCTAATTCTTTGTCAGATTACCAGTCAAGCCATATCAGATAATTATGCCATAGCAGTCACAAATGTAGACTTCGCCAGTGGTGGACTAAATCTTAATAGTAATATTCGTCCCAACCGCTTATTTACTGCCGACACAGGAATAATTATTTATAAAGCAGGTCAATTAAAGGCAGAAAAGCTAAAAGAAGTAATCAACAAAATTATTGAGATTTTGCAGTGATGATTGAAAGTAGGCGATCTCTAGCTAAGACAGCAATCAGTTGTGGGGAATTGCGACTAGACAATGGTTATCATTGAAATAAAAGGCTTGCGTTCATATCAAATTACCTATACGACCTATACAGGTAAGCCTTCTAAATTATTGGCAAGAAATTCAGTTCGACAGGCGTGACGTTGAATTTTACCGCTAGAGGTTTTAGGTAGACTACCAGGTTTGAGTAACAAAGTAGTATGAACTTGTAGATCGTGGTTTTTAGAAATATCTCGTCGAATTAATTGAGTCAGATCTTTAACATCAATAATTTCTTCACCACCATGACCATTAGATTTAGTACTAGAACTAGTACGATTGCTACTCCAGTAACGACGCTCAACTTCTGCCAAGATGACTAATTTCTCTTCTCCTTGAATGGTTATAGAAAAACTAGCCACACAGCTAGGTCTAATCCAGGAAGTAGTATCTTCAACAGTTTTTTCGATATCTTGGGGATAGTGGTTACGTCCTTTGATCACAATCATGTCTTTGAGACGACCTGTAAAAAACAGTTCTTCTTGATCGAGAAAACCTAAGTCGCCTGTACGCAAAAAAGGACCTTCGTTAGTGTTCTGGAGATAAGCATTAAAAGTGGCTTCTGTGACCTGGGGTTGTTGCCAATAACCTTGGGCAATACTTGTACCAGATACCCAAATTTCTCCCACTTCTCCAGGCTGACAACTAACTAAAGTTTCAGGATTAGCGATCGCAATTTTTTGATCTCTTAAACTTTGACCACAACTAACTAGAGTACGAGTATGAGACTCGCAATTTTCAGCAGGAATAATTTTATTTTGTTCTAAAGCTTTTCCTTGTACTGTTTTAGTGACTACTGCGGTATTTTTTGAGCCACCTGAAATAATTAAAGTGGCTTCAGCCATCCCATAACACGGATAAAAAGCAGAAGCATCAAATCCATAGGGAGCAAAAATTTCGGCAAATTGAGTTAACGTCTCGTGGTTAATCGGTTCTGCGCCGTTAAACGCCACCTGCCAACTGCTAAGATCTAATCCACCTAACTGTTCTGGTTTAAACTTTCGCACACACAGATCGTAGGCAAAATTAGGGCCTCCACTAGTAGTAGCTTGATGACGGGAAATTGCCCAAAGCCAACGTAGAGGATTTTGTAAAAACATCAACGGCGACATTAAAGTGACGGGAAAGTCACCATAAAGAGGCTGGAGAATACCACCAATCAAACCCATATCGTGATACGGAGGTAGCCAAATCACTCCCTTGCTTTCGGGAGAATGTCGAAAGCAACGATGAATTGCTTCGAGGTTATGTAAGAGATTTTGATAAGCAATTTTGACTCCTTTGGGTTCTGCTGTCGAGCCAGAAGTATATTGTAAAAAGGCAATACTAGATTCTGAGATCTCTGGTTCTTGCCAATCTCCTTCTAAATTCGTTTCTAGAGTATCTGTAGTAATCCAGCGTAAATTTTGTAACTCGCTTGTCTGTTCTAATTGACGTTTAAGACTATCGAGAGTTTCAGTGTTGGTTAAAGCCAGATTAGTCTCAGCATTTTGGAGAATATTATAAATGCGGTTCAAAGAACGATTTGGTCTGGGAGGATAAGCAGGGATAGCAATTACACCAGCGTAAAGACAACCAAAAAAAGCAGTAATATAGTCTAAGCCAGACGGGTACAACAATAAAACCCGATCTTGAGGAAAACTGACAGACTGAAGGTAAGTAGCGATCGCTCTAGCTTTTTGGTCTAATTGCCCATATGTAAGGCTAATTTCTGCTGTTTCCCCATCGACTAGAAAATTGTATATAGTCTGATACGGATGCTCTATAGCCCGATTACGGAGGATCTCGACCAAGGTAGCTGCTTTAATTTTGTTTTTTAAACCACTCATTCACTTTTGATTATTTAAATCAATTTACACCATAGTTTAATTTTTGTTTGGTGTAATCTAAATTATTCCACAGCTTACCTCAATCAAAGCCAAAACCGAGTATAGTTGTGACACCTTCAGAATAGTCCGTTAAAAAGGTCTTGAGAAGTTAGAAGTCAGAAGTCAGAAGTCAGAGTAGGGGCAGTTCGCGAACTGCCCGTACAGAAGTCAAAAGTCAGAAGTCAGAAGTTAGGAGATATGAATTTGCCAGCATTAGAAAATTCTCAAAAATTAGAGCAGATTCTTGTTAATCAAATTAATAATTCACCCGCAAAGCGAATTACTTTTGCGGAATATATGGGATTAGTTTTATACCATCAACAGTATGGTTATTATAATTCAGGAGTGGTAAGCATTGGGGCAAAGGGAGATTTTTTTACTTCTGCTTCCCTGGGTAAAGATTTTGGGGAATTACTAGGGGTTCAATTGCAAGAAATGTGGCAAAATTTAGACTGTCCTAATCCTTTTTATGTAGTAGAAATGGGGGCAGGAAATGGTGAGCTTGCCCAAGATATTTTAAGTTTTATTCAAAATAATAATTCACTATTTATTCAGGCATTAAAATATATCATTATCGAGCGATCGCCCGCTTTAAGACAAGTACAACAAGATATATTAAAATCTTTTACCGCTTTCGATTTGACTTGGAAAACTTGGTCTGATCTTGCCGATGATAGTATTACAGGGTGTTTTTTTTCTAACGAACTAATTGACGCTTTTCCTGTCCATCTGATTACTAAGCAACAACAGGAACTTCGGGAAGTATATTTAAGTTTAGAACAAAATCAACTGACTCAAACTATTGCGCCTCTTTCCACCACCAAAATAAACGAGTACTTTGATTTAGTCAGAATTAACTTATTAGAGTCAGAATATCCTGACGATTATCTTACCGAGGTCAATCTTGATGCTCTTGACTGGTTAACAACGGTAGCAAGCAAACTACAACGAGGCTATGTTTTAACTATCGACTATGGTTATACCGCCGATAAATATTATCGTCCTGCACGTAGTCAAGGTACTTTACAGTGTTATTATCAACACCGTCGCCATAATAATCCCTACGTCAATCTTGGTTATCAAGATCTTACTACTCACGTAGATTTTACCGCCCTGCAACGTCAGGGAGAATTATGTAACTTAGAAACCATTGGTTTTACCCAACAAGGACTATTTCTAATGGCTTTAGGTTTAGGTGATCGCCTAAATGAACTCTCTACAGGTAAATATGGGATCGCAGAAATTTTTCAACGTCGTGATGCTCTACACCAACTCATTGATCCAACTGGTTTAGGAGGGTTTTGGGTTTTGCTCCAGGGCAAAAATCTCACAGTTAAAGAACATTCTCTCCAAGGTTTAACTTATTGAGCTTAATAAAACTTTTATTAAAAATAAAAATATGTTAGTGTTTTCGCATAACAGAATTGTAATAATTATTATGGCAAGGCTAAGGAATAACACTTAGGATTGAATGCCAAGCTAATCCAAATTACTAAAATTCTACTAAATTTAAATAATGGTTGTTAGATTCGGAACAGACGGCAATGACACTCTAAGCGGAGCAGAAAATAGCGATTTCCTCAATGGTAATGCTGGAGATGACGTTCTCATTGGTGGTGATGGGAACGATGCAATTTATGGTTTTGCTGGAAATGACTCGTTATATGGTGGTGGTCAAGGTGAAGCTCTATTGAGTCAAGGTGGTAGTGATAATCTATATGGAGGTGAGGGTTTAGATGTCTATTACATTTCTCTAGAAAATGGTGGAGGGAGTGTGGTTTCAGAACAGCCAGAGAATGAAGATGTTGTTGCTATTTTTGCAGAAAACACAGATGTTGATGCCATAGCAAATCTGAATACTACTACTTCAGAAACTATTAATGAAAGTTTGGAGATTGTTAATGACCCTAATACCTGGGGTGACTCAGCTATTACCTTGTCTCGTCCGCAACAGGGAATTGTTGGTTTAGAGAAATCTGGTACTAATTTAATTATCGATCTTAATCGCGATGGCGTTGCTGAAGCAAGTGACGATCTAACCATCAACGGTTACTTTGATACTGAAGGAAATTTGGGGACAGGTGCGCCTTTTTTGATCAACAATATTACAGATCAACAAAGCGTTGTAGACTTTTTTGCCAGTAATCCTAATACAACTGTCTATAGATTTTTTAACAATGACACTGGAGTTCATTTCTACACTGCTAATCCTGAAGAAAAAATTGCGGTTGAGGAGTTAAATAATTATACCTTTGAAGGAGCTTCTTATCAGGGGATAGAGCCTTTAACGGGACAAGGCAGTTCTGTGCCAGTATATCGTTTTCTTAATGAAGACACAGGTGTTCATTTATATACAGTTTCGACACAAGAACGAGATGCAGTCCAGGAGTTGGATAACTTTAGCTTTGAGGGAGAAGCATTCTTCGCCTATGAAACTCAGGTAGATGGCTCAATTCCCATTTATCGCTTCTTTAATCCCATCACAGGGGCGCATTTTTATACCCCTTCTACTAGCGAAAGAGACAATGTAGAAAATAATCTATTAGATTTTCAATCTGAGGGAATTGCTTATTATGCTTTGCCCAGTGATGAGGGGCTATAAATTTAATTAGCTAACTGATGTTACGCATTTAATCTAACTGTTGTGGTTGGTGACGGGGTGACGTTTTTCAGTCTCCTAGTCTCCTAGTCTCCTAGTCTCCCAAGTCTCACAGATCAATAAGTGCGTAACATCAGTTAGCTAATAGCTAATGTTATCCCGCTTGACAGGACGACTAAGAGCTAATAGCTAACCACAAGCGATTTAATTACATCCGCCTACTTACCTTCCAAGGCTGCTTGAGTTTTTTGACGGTCTATTTTGAGGATTAAGACACCCAACGGCGGTAAACAGAGATCTAGAGAATAGGGGAGGTTGTGGAAAGACCATTCATCTGTCCATTTACCCCCTAAATTCCCCATGTTGCTACCGCCGTATTTACGAGCATCGCTATTAAATAACTCAGTATAGAAGCCTAGTTCGGGAACACCGATGCGATAGTGACTGTGGGGTTGGGGAGTGAAGTTACAAACGGCAATGACAAATTCATTAGGATCTTTGCCACGACGAATAAAAGAGACAACACTATGACGATTATCACTACAGTCGATCCATTCAAAACCTTCTTCTTCAAAATCACGGCTATATAAAGCAGGTTCACTCTTATAAATACCGTTAAGATCCGTAAAAAATTGTTTGAGAGTTTGATGGCGATCGTATTGTAATAAATGCCATTCTAAATCTGCCCAAACATTCCACTCACTCCATTGAGCAAATTCCATGCTCATAAACATGGTTTTCTTGCCTGGATGAGTAAACATATAGCCAAACAAACAGCGGACATTAGCAAATTTCTGCCATTCATCCCCAGGCATTTTGCCGATGATATTACTCTTGCCGTGAACAATCTCATCGTGAGACAGTGCCAGCATATAGTTTTCGCTGTGGTGATACCACATACTAAAGGTGAGATTATTTTGGTGGAATTGGCGAAACCAGGGATCCATGTGGAAATAATCCAACATATCGTGCATCCAACCCATATTCCACTTCATATTGAAGCCTAAGCCTCCA
>CAYMWC010000044.1:0-28302 GCA_964393695.1 uncultured Pleurocapsa sp. | reverse complement strand
GTTTTGGGAGATTTCTTTCGTATTTCATCTGTGGGGCTGCCGAATGTGGGTTATATAGTCACAATTCCCTTCAACATCAGTTAGAAAGATACCTACAGGAACTGTTTCCGTCAGGGTTGCCCAGCGTTTCTCGCTTTTTTGTAAAGCGGTTTCTGCTTGCTTTTGTTCGATCGCTGCCGAGAGGATATTAGCAACTGCCTGTAAAAAATTAATATCGTCTGGGCTAAAAGTTCTGGCTTTAATAGTATGAACACCTAAAACCCCAAAAGGTTGGTCTTTAGCATGAATAACTACGCTCATACCACTTACGATTTTGTGTTGATGCAATAGGGGTGGACCATTAAACCGCGTTTCGGTGCGGAGGTCGTGAACGATGACGGGTTCGGAACTGAGAAGCGTGTAACCTGCTTGAGAATTGATGTCCCCACTAACTGTTGCTCGACCAACTAGTCCTGCTTGCCAACCTACACCTGCTCTTAGGAGTAGTTCATTTTGTTCGGGCAAAAGTTCGAGAATCTTACAGCATTCCAACTCCAGGCTGCAAGCTAATGCCATAACGATCTGACTCATCAGTATGTCTAAGTCAGGAGAAGTCAGAGCAAATTGTCCTAATTCAGCAATTACAGCTTGCTGAGAAGCCTGTTTGCGGAGAGTTTCTTCATCTTGTTTGCGATCGCTAATATCGATGCAAGAGCCGATGTAACCTAAAAACTCTCCATCAGAAGTTATCCTGGGAACGCCTGTATCTAATATCCAGCGATATTGACCGTCAGCCCGACGTAAACGATGTTCCATTTGAAACTGTTCGCAGCGATCAAATGCTGTGTCATAAGTCTCTAGGCAGTGTTGAAGCTCATGAGGATGGACTCCCTCAGCCCAACCGTTGCCCAGTTCTTGTTCTAAAGATCGTCCCGTAAATTTGAGCCAAGATTGATTAAAAAAGGTACATTCTTTATCTTTATTAGATATCCATAACAACACTGGCGCACTATCAGCCATAGTTCGGAAACGTACTTCACTTTCTCGCAAGGCTGATTCTGCTTGTTGACGTTGCATTTCAGTTTGATAAGCACTAATAAATTTGCCGATGCTTTGCGCCATTAATTCAATCGCTTCTAATTCTTGAATCTGGAAATTTTTCCCTCTTGGTTGGATGGAAGAAAAATTGAGCGTGCCATAAACTTCATCATTAACGAAGATAGGAGTGCCGATATATGACTCTAACTGGAGATTTCGATAAACTGGGTGGTCTTGTATGGATTCAATCTCACCCACTTGAGTATAGGTAATGGTTCTTTTTTCTCGAACGACAGCAGCACAGTAAGTATCTTTGATGTTAAACTCCAAGCCAATCTCTAAAAATTCTAAGGATGATTGCACAGCTTGAATTCTATAGACTTGTCCTTCAATCTGACTGATAATTCCCGTTGATAGTTCAAACATCTCACATCCCGTGGTGAGACAATCGTTAAATAAATCGTCAAAACTAGCATAATTGTTCGTATTAATACGATGTAGATGCTTGAGATTAATACTAAAATTATTGAGGGTTTTAACTAAATAGCTTTGCCCTAAAGTGATCGCGATTTGATTGGCGATTTGCTGTAAGAGATCGATTTCCCAATCAGTCCAATAGCGAGGACGAGAACATTGTTGAATCACAATCATGCCCCAAAGATTTTCATACAGCAATAAGGGAATGACCAGTTTGGATTTGACTTGGCATTGACGCAAGAAATCCGCCAAGCAGGGAGTAATCTTGGCAGTTTCTATATCGGGTAAATGATAAATTCGACCCTGGGGATATTGAAGTAAATAGGATGCTCCTAAACACTCGTCTACGTAATAGGAGTCATAGACTGAATCCCATTCAGGTTTAACCGTTTCTTCTATGACATACAAACCCTTTGCTGTTTCAAAGCGCAAAATCAGCACCCGATCCGCATCTAGTAGCTGCTGTAATTCTTTGGTTGTGATTTTTAAAATATTTTCTAACTGGAGAGACTGACGAATTTTGAGGGAAATATCAGCAAACAATTGCGATCGCGACATTTGCAGTCGTAGTTGCTCTTCTGCCAGCTTACGCTCGGTAATGTCTCGTTGTATAGCTATCCAATGATTATACCAACCCGTTTCATTAGCTACTGGCGCAATATTAAGCTCTACCCAAAACTCTGAACCATCTTTACGATAGTTAATTAACTCAACCCGAATCGACTCCCAGTTTTCCAAAGCATGGCGAATTTTATCGAGTTCTGAACGTTGAGATTTTTTTCCCTGGAGAATGCGTGGAGTTTTATCTCGCACTTCCTCAAGGGTATAACCTGTCATTTGAGTAAATGCTTGATTAACATAAATAATCCGTGGTCCTGGCTCGTTGATCGGTTCGGCTTCGGCAATCAAAATTACGTCATTGGCATTAACTACAACTGATTCTAACAGTCGCAACCTTTCTTCTGTTTGTTTGCGACGGGTTATATCTTTTAGGAAGCAATAATGACCCTTAAATTGCGTTTCCTTATTGTAGACGGTAATCATCACCACTTGTTTGTAAAAGAGCGAACCATCTTTACGCACCCCTCTAGCTTCAGCTTCGACCTTGCCCTCGGTTAACATTTGCTGATAAGCTGCAACCATTAGTTCTAAATCTTCAGGATGAACCGTAACTTGCCAGTTCATACCGATCATTTCCTCTGGTGAATAGCCTGCAATCTTGGCATAGGCTTGATTAACTTGGAGATAATAGCCTTGAGTGTCCAGAAAGGCAATTCCCTCCACTGCATTTTCCAAGGCTGTCTGTAGTTGATGTTCTTTCGCCTGGGCTTGTTTGCGTTCCGTAATATTGGTATGAGAGCCAACCATCCTTATGGGATTAGCAACTTCATCCCAGAGAGCTTTTCCTCGGTCTAAAATCCACTTGTAGCTTCCATCTTTACACTGTACTCGATGCTCGTTGATATAAAATTCGGTTTTCTGAGCTAGATGATTTTGAACGTCTTGGACAGCAGAGTCTAAATCCTCGGGATGTACTCGCTTTGACCATTCATCGAGATGATTAGTAATTTCATGTTCTTCGTAACCTAACATTGATTTCCAACGAGTGGAGAAAAAGACCTCGTTAGTTTGCAGATTCCAATCCCAAATCCCGTCGTTATTACCTTGTAGTGCCAATTGCCAGCGTTCTTCCTTTTGTCTTAATTGCTCTTCAATTTGTTTGCGGGCAGTAATATCAAAGCAAATGGCTAAATATTGCCAAGGTTGACCGCAATCATCCAAAAAAGGAATAATAGTAGTATCTACCCAATAATAACTACCATCCTTAGCTTGGTTTTTAATTTCTCCTCGCCAGAGCTTTCCTTGGGCAATAGTAGACCACAAATCTTTAAAGAATTTTGGAGAATGATAACCAGAATTAATCAGACGATGATCTTTACCTAATAATTCTGCCCGAGAATATTGAGATAGTTGACAAAACTTAGTGTTGACTTGAGTAATTGTGCCTTGAGCGTCGGTGATTGCCACAATAGCTGAGGCATCTAAAGCAGATTTAACATGAGATAAATATTGTAGAGATTGAGTTAATTGTTTTTGTCTTTGGTGCAGTTGTTCTTCTTTGTGTTTTTGTTGGGTAATATCTCGCGCCACACAGTAAATTAGTTCTTCTTCGGTGACTACAGTAGCATTCCAACTCAACCAGCGATAGCTACCATCTTGGCAACGATAACGATTTTGAAACTCAATGTTTTGATTGCCTTCCTTTAACTTTTGGGCTTCGGCGAGAGTGATTTGGAAATCATCAGGATGAACAAATTCTAAATATGGTTTAGCTAATAGTTCTTCAGTGGTATAGCCTAAAGTTTTTGACCAAGCTGAATTTAGACATTTAAAGTAGCCATCAAAACCTGCAATACAAAGTAAATCTATTGACAGTAAAAAAAAGCGTTCTAGTTTTCCCTGGCAACCTTGCTGCTTTTTTAGAAATTCTCCTTGGGGCGCAATAGAAGACTGACCGACAGAATTTAATTGCTGCTGTTGATCATAATTTTGGGTATTTGAGGCAGCTGACTGTGAAGAAAACGGAGGATTGATCATGGTTAAATCTGGCAACAAGTTTTGAGAAAAAAAACAAAATGGTTTTTGGTTTTTATTGCCATGATTACCGATCAAATTCTATTGTACTGTGATCGCGATCGCTTGCTTGGTAAATAAATATTAATTTTTAAAATATCCCGATTTCTTCCCGATTTTCTACCTATAATTTTCACTTTAGTTACTTAACTTGGTTGTTAGATAAGAAAAATATTAATAAATTTACAGCTATGATTCAGGCAATTAATAATCAAACTCCCCAATCTCAAAATAGTAATCTAGTAGACCAATTAATCTATCTTAAGAAGAGAGAGTTTAGTGGCAAAATTGAAATCCAATCTTCTGCTAAATTTACTTGGAATTTTTACTTTTATCTAGGTAGATTAATAGGTTGTGATGGTGGACATCATGGTAATAGATGTTTAAAAAGACACCTACTGAATCACTGTACTGTAGAACAACTAGAACAACTAACTATACAAATTGACAACAGTCATCTTAAATCTTTAGAGTGTAAAACTTATCATCTGCTAGTTAGTTTGTGCAAACAAAATATTATTAAAAGAGAAGAAGCAATTAAAATAATTCAAGGTCAAATTAGAGATATTTTATTTGATATTTTGCAGCAAGAAAACTTTGGCACTATGCAGTATAAAGTAGATGCAGAATTTGACAATTCTCTGTTACATTTTAATCTTCATGATGCGTTAACTTTAGTCAACGTCGAACATATCGTCAAACAAAGCTATCAAGACTGGACTAATTGGGTGAAAGCTGGTTTAGAGTTTTGGTCTCCTAACTTTGCTCCTAAGATTCGTAAAAGAGATTCCCTAAAAGCAATGGTTTCTCCTACGGTTTATCAGAATTTTACTTACTATATCAACGGGCAACGTACCTTGCGAGATTTAGCTTGGAAAATGAATAAAGATATGCTACTGATGACTACTTCCCTGGCACACTATATTCGTCAAGGCATACTAAACTTGATTGAAGTTCCCGATATTAGACTTCCTAGTTACCTATCGGTTCAAAAACAAATAGTAGCATCAAAGGCGCTCAATCAAGATTTACCATTAGTTGTTTGCATTGATGATAGTAAGCAAATTTGCGAAACTATGAGAAGCATTTTGACCGAGGCTGATTATGATTTTTGTGAGGTTAATGATTCGATTCAAGCAGTACCAACTTTAATCACCAAAAAACCAGATTTAATCTTTTTGGATATTGGGATGCCGATTATGAATGGTTATGAAATCTGTACTCAAATTAAGCGTGTTGAACAACTCAAGAACATTCCCATTGTGATTTTAACTGGAAAAGATGGTATTGTTGATCGCATGAGAGCTAAAATGGTTGGAGCTTCTGCCTTTTTAAGCAAACCTGTGGATCAAAAGAGAGTAATTGATATAGCAAAAGAATTAATTGTCAAACAACTTGCTTCTGAGCCATGCCCAAATAATTTAGAACAGATTCCTGATTCTCAACTCAATTTTCATGCTGCTTGTGGCTAGTGGTTTTTGATATTAGGTTGACCTAATGCATGCCAAGCATGAACTGGACTCCAAACTTCTTGACTGTCTGAGTCAGCTTGATTTAGTTCCTCATCTGTCACCATTTTGATCAGTTCAGGAATATGTTTCTTTTCCAGATTTAGTTTCTGAACATAATTAAGCCATTCTTGATGATTGCGACAGTCACCGTAATGGAGTAATTCTGCGACTGGAGGTTGATAGTCAGAGATGCTCATCTAATGAAGTAGAATTCTTCACCTTAGATTACCTTGATTGAACTTATCAATTCAATGCTTCTATTTATTTTTCTTCCTCTTGATCACTAGCAAATAGAATTACTTATTAAATTGTAATCTTACAACTAAGATCGCCTGCTTTTTGGGAAAAACGGAGATTTTCTCGATAGTCTACGGGGCAATCAATCACCGAGGGAACATCATCTGCTAAAGCTGCTTTAAGAGTGGGAATTAAATCGGCTGCTGATTCTACACGATAGCCTTTTAAACCCATACTTTCAGCAAATTTCACAAAGTCGGGATTACCAAAATCAACTGAGGTAGAATGACCAAACTGGTTAATCTGTTTCCATTCAATCAAACCATAGCCATTATCATTAAAAATCAGGGTAACAAAAGGAGTTTTAACTCGTAAAGCAGTTTCTAATTCCTGACAATTCATCATAAAGCCACCATCGCCTGTGACGGCGACAACTTTGCGGTCGCGATTAACTAATTTGGCTGCCATTGCCCCAGGTATCGCAATTCCCATAGCTGCAAAACCATTAGAAATGATACAGGTATTAGGACAGTCACAATGATAATGCCTTGCCATCCACATTTTGTGCGCCCCGACATCAGAAATAACAATATCTTCGGGGGCCATTACCTGACGTAAATCGTAGATAATTTTTTGAGGCTTAATAGGAAAGCCGTCATCATTAGCATATTGTTCGTAATCTTCTTTGATTTGCGCTCTGAGAATATGTGCTGAAGGGTTTTTTTTGCCTTGACGATCACAACGTTTTACAATTTCATTCAGAGAATCAGAAATATCTCCAAACACTTCTACAAAGGGAATATAACTGCTATCAATCTCCGCTCTACATTCATTGATATGAATGATTTTTTTATCGCCTTCAGGATTCCATTTTTTAGGCGAATATTCAATTAGATCATAACCGATCGCAATTACTAAATCTGCTTCATCAAAAGCACAACTAATTAGATCTCGTTGTTGTAATCCTACTGTCCAAAGAGATAAAGGATGTGTATAGGGTATTGCCCCTTTACCCATAAAGGTATTAGCAACGGGGATATTAAGCTGGGTAGCAAATTCAGTTAAAGCTTCGCTAGCATGACCACGAATTACACCGTTTCCTGCCATAATTAGAGGTTTTTGGGCTTTGGATATGGCAGCAGCAGTAGCATTAAGACTACGAGTAGAGGCGTAGGTTTTTTCGCGATTATCTCGACGCAAAGGTTTAGCATTGAGGGGCATAGCAGCAATATTTTCGGGCAAGTCAATATGTACTGCACCAGGTTTTTCGGCTTGGGCAACCTTAAAGGCTTTACGGATAATTTCGGGGGTAGTATCAGGACGCACAATTTGAGCATTCCATTTAGTGACAGGGGCGAACATTGCCACTAAATCGAGATACTGATGGGATTCGATGTGCATCCGATCTGTACCCACCTGTCCTGTAATTGCCACTAAAGGCGCACCATCCAGATTAGCATCTGCCACTCCTGTCATCAGGTTAGTTGCCCCAGGCCCCAGGGTAGATAAACATACTCCTGCTTTGCCTGTTAGACGACCATAAACATCTGCCATAAAAGCAGCACCCTGTTCATGACGGGTGGTAATAAATTGAATTGAAGAATCTCTTAAAGCTTCGAGAACATGAAGATTTTCTTCTCCTGGTAAGCCAAAAACATATTCTACTTCTTCATTCTCCAAACACTGAACTAAAACCTCGGCCACATTTAATTCGCCCATTCTGCCTCTCTCCAAGTAATCGGTTAGATTTTTTAATTTCCTTATTATTATCAAACTATAGCGATTCTAATAGAAAATTAGTTAGGGTAAAGACCAGATTATTGTTGATTGTCAGGAGAACTAACAATTTTTTTGGCAATCTTTATCTTTTAAAGAAGGCAACAGTAGCCAAACCTGAGTAATTAATTCGCTTAACCATTTACGTCGATCTAAATCTAGAACACAATCATCTTGTAAGACATCGGCGGTTAATTCTTCCAAAGACTGTCCCTTTTGACGGGCAATCTGAATTACACCAGCGATCGCCGTTACAATGATTTCTGCATTAACAGAAGTGTTTTTTAGTTTTGATACTTCTTCGATACTAGTTGGGATGGGATAATCCATAGATAGGGTTACGTAGGATTGAGTGAGATAGTTATTATGTACTAGTATTTAATTCAGTTTAACTGGAAAATTTTAAAAATAATCGTCTCGCAAGTCTAACCTAACTGACAATTAAATTAACTTTGTTTTTAATTTTCTTAAAAATCAATTAACAATCTTTATGAAAGAGTTACTATATGTAGAAATTCCAACTCCCAATCTTGAAGCAGTCAAGATTTGGTTACAAAATACCTGGCAACCGCAATCGGGTCAAAAAATTATCACTCCTGATGGGCTTCGTCTCCAGTTTGATTCTCTATCTAAAAGTGAATTATCAATTTTTGTTTGGCAGGTACAACGTACAACCTATTTAAAAATCTTCCAATGGGGTAACTCAGCAATTCCCCAGATAAATCAAATTCAGCAACAGCTAATTACTGCAATTCGGGCTACCTTTCCTCCCGAATATCCTGTGCCTCCAGCTATAGATTTAGCGCAACAATCCATTTTTGAAGCTTTAGCCGATGCTTATCCCCAAACAGTCCACTTTTTCCAAAAAATGCCCAATGGAGAATATGATCTCAATCGGGTTTACTGGTGGGAGAAACGCTGGCGCGATAGTGTGAGAAATCCTCAAAAACCCCAAGAAGTTATTTTTCAAAGTGCAACTGCCCCTGACTCTTCTGAGGCTGAATATGATCTGATTTATATTGGTGGTGCGTTAGGAGTGATTCACGCTGCGGTTATGGCAGTCAAAGGTTATCGAGTGCTATTAATTGAAAGATTGCCCTTCGGCAGAATGAATCGGGAATGGAATATTTCTCGTGATGAGTTTCAGAGTTTAATTAATCTGGGTTTATTTACCCCCCAAGAATTTGAATCAGTTATCGCTGCGGAATATCTTGACGGTTTTAGTAAATTTTTTGATGCTTATAATCCACCGCATTTAAAAGCTAAAGTTTTGCATACCCCGACAGTTTTAAACGTGGCAATTGATGCCGAAAAACTACTGCGCTTTTGTGGTGATAAACTACGTCAGGCGGGAGGGGATATTTGGGATGAAACAGAATTTATCCGTGCCGATATTGCCGAGAAATCTGTAACAGTTAAGCTAACTCATTTGCCCAGCCAAACCAGTAAACAAGCAACGGGAAGACTATTAATAGACGCAATGGGGACAGCTTCACCTATTGCTTGGCAACTTAATGGTGGTCGTGCTTTTGATAGCGTTTGTCCGACAGTGGGGGCAGTAATTAAAAGTGGTTTTGCCCCTGAAGTTTGGGATGAACAATATGGTGATGTATTAAATTCTCATGGGGATATCTCGCGAGGTAGACAGTTAATTTGGGAATTATTTCCTGCGGGTAATGGCGAATTGACTTTCTATCTCTTTCACTATCATCAGGTACATCCAGATAACCCTGGTTCACTTTTAGAAATGTATGAGGATTTCTTTACAATTTTGCCTGAATATCGACGTTGCGATTTGGAACAATTAGTCTGGAAAAAACCAACTTTTGGCTATATACCTGGTCATTTTAGCACCAGCGATCGCGATCGCACTGTCGCCTTTGATCGTTTATTAGCTATTGGTGATGCAGCCTCTCTACAATCTCCCTTAATTTTTACTGGTTTTGGTTCTTTAGTTCGTAATCTAGAACGTTTAACTACTTTATTACATACTGCGCTTCAGCACGATTTACTGGCTGCCAAACATTTAAACCAAATTAGAGCGTATCAAAGTAATGTTTCTGTAACCTGGCTATTTTCTAAAGGGATGATGGTACCTACAGGGAAAATCTTACCTCCCCAACGAATTAATTCCATGTTAAATACCTTCTTTGGGATCTTGGCAGATGAACCCCCTGAAGTTGCTGATCTTTTTATTAAAGATCGTACCGACTGGCTAACTTTTACTAGATTGGCTTTAGTTGCTGCCAGAAAAAATCCTGCCCTTTTGATTTGGATTTGGGAGATGGCAGGTAATCAAGATTTGTTGCGCTGGCTTGGATCTTATTTGGCTTTCAATTTAGATGCGCTTAAGAATTTAATCTTGAGTGGTTGGTTTGCTGGTTGGCTGAAACAGTCCCAACCTTGGTTAGAAAAACAATATCCTGGTTTGTGGTTAAAGCTTTTGAGTTTAAACTATCAAACTCGTTGACAACATTCGTGACAAGTTAAGAGACTACGCTGTTTGTCAACTAGTTTTAAGCTCTTAGCTTTTAGCTTTTTAAGAATATTGATTCATCCTCTCTTCCAGACGATTGATGATATATATTTCTGACAGTTACTATGAAATTATAGGCAAAATGAAAAATTATGGAAACAGCTAATTGTTTAGTTTTTAGATATAAAATAACGCTAATAACTCCGAAAACAAATAAAGGAATTACATCATAACGAAAGTGGATAATTGCAAAAGCGATCGCCGAAATAACTAAACCTTTAATTATATTTTTTTGAATAGCTAGTTTTTGGAAAATAATTCCTCTGTATAAAAATTCTTCCATCAAAGGCGCGAACAATAGCGCAATTATTGCAAAGCATATCCAACCAAAAGTTGTTGTAGCATCTTTATGATTAATTTCATATTCAACATATTTAGGCACAATAAATGATAACCCATATAAAGTAATAGGATTTATTCCCTGAGCAAATAAATATTTAATTATTGTGATCTCAATAACGAGATTAAAATTTATTCTTTTTAAAGTCCCCAAAATAAACTTATAATCAATATTGACCCTTTTAAATTCTCTAATTACGTACCAAGTAAAAATTATTAAAATAGGAATAGCTGATATTGCAGAAAAGTCTTCATTTTTTTCAGTATATTCTTCAAAACCTTCTATTCCTGCAATACATAATGCAATTAAATATGAAAGTGGAGTCAATGCTATAGGGGTAACAAACCAACTGGTAAAAATAGATAAAATGCTAAAGTTTAATAAAGGCTCTTGCTCTAATTCTCGATTGTTTGATGGATTTCGATTTGTTAATAAAAATAAAATTGATAAACCAAAAAAATTTAAAAAGCTATATATGTAATAATAATTTTTATATCCTTTGTATTTTGCATATTTTTCAGCAACTTTAAAACATACTATATATCCATAAAAAAATGAAATCAAACTTGGAAAAGTAATCAAAGATTGTAGACCTAATGGTAAAGTTTCTAGCCAAGGTATGATCAAACCTATTATAAATAATGGTAAATATTGCCATACAAGACCTTTAATAACTGAATTTCTAATTTCTTTAATTTTTAACTGTGGATTTGACATAAATATATTTCATAGACTTAATTGTGCTTATATTGATATTTTTTCTAAAATAGAAAAGAGTAAAAAGCAATTATAATTCATACATATTAACAAATATATAAAGATTGAAAATCGCTAAATATAACTATCCATAAAAAAAAGAACGGGTTAATTAATTCCCGTCCTTGAATTAAATATTTATTAATCAGCTAATAACTTAAATTACTTCTTAGTTAAGTTAGTTAATACTTGATTAGAACGCTGAACAAAAGCTTTCATCCCATCAGCATCAAAGGCTTTTTGAGACATTAACGCCAGATCATAGATATGATTGCACATCAAGTTAACCATTGAATTAGAATCATCACCGCCTTGGATAATAGTGGTTTTACTTAAATCTAAGAGATTTTGGATCAAGGGATGGGCGGTATTAATCATCAAAATATGATCTTCAGGGAATGCCATCGCTTTTTCTTGCATTAAAGCTGCCATTTCCTGCATTCTCCGCATTGCTTCAGGAAGTAAAACCATTGCAGGGGGAATTCCTTGAGGATCTTCAGATTTAATTGCTTGAGTTTTGATGTTGACTCTGGGTTTATTAAGTGCCTTCTCAAATATTTCTTTGATTGATTCATTGCGAGTTTTATTGGTAGCAGGATCAACAATTTCTTGAGCTTTGTCTTCTTCTACTAAAGTTTGATCTAGTTCAGAATCAACACGGGCAAATTTAACCTCAGAATATTCTCTTTCTAGGAAAGGAATAAAGTAATTGGCATCAATAAAAGAGTCGAGGAAAAGAACTTCTAAACCTTGATTCTTGTAGAGTTCTACATAAGAATTTTGAGTATTAGGATCGCTACAGTAAAAGACACGATTTTCTTGTTTTTCTTTGTTGCGTTCTAAATACTCTTTTAAAGTAGTATAAGGCTCGGTTGAAGCATTGGTATTATCTTGATTATCTGAAACATCAGACCAAGCATCATCACCAGCAGATTGAACTTCTACTTTTGGTGTATCTTCAGTTTTAGCTGTTTGTGGTTGATAGGTAGTGCGATAAATAATTAAATCTTCTACCTGTTTTTTAAATTTCTCGTCTCTAATAGCACCGTATTTAACAAATGTGCCAACATCAGACCAACAACTAATATATTTACTGCGATCTTCATCATAAAGAGATTTCAGACGATTACCAATTTTCTTAGAGATAAAATCAGCAATACGACGAACAGTGCGATCGCTTGTTAAAGCACTCCGAGAAACGTTAAGAGGGATATCAGGACTGTCAATTACTCCCTGTAAAGGCATTAAAAACTCAGGAATAACCTCTTCACAATGTTTGCTGACAAATACCTGATTACAGAAGAGTTGAATTTGCCCTTTAGAAAAATCTACGTCGGGTTTAAGTTTGGGGAAATAAAGGATGCCGTTAAGTAAGAAAGGATAATCAGTATTGAGATGTACCCATAATAAAGGCTCTTCTTGGAAAGGATACAAATAACGATAAAACTCTAAATAATCTTCGTCGGTTAATTCTTGGGGGGATTTTTTCCAGAGTGCTTCCTGTTTATTGATCTGTTCATTATCCAGAACGATCTTAACAGGCATAAAGTCACAGTAGGTTTTAACTAACTGTCTAACACGCTGGGGTTCAGCATACTCTACTTCGTCATCTTGGAGAGTAAGAGTAATAGTAGTACCCACAGTTTTGCGATCGCTCTCAGTTAATTCAAACTCTGGTGAACCATCACAAGACCAATGTACCGCAGTTGCCCCTTCTTTATACGAAAGAGTATCAATTTCTACTTTCGCTGCCACCATAAAAGCAGAATAGAAACCCAAACCAAAATGACCAATCAGATCGTTAGCATTTTTCTCGTATTTTTTAATAAAGTCTTCCGCGCTTGAAAAAGCAACTTGATTAATATATTTTTTAATTTCATCTGCCGTCATCCCAATACCATTATCGGCAACGGAGATAGTTTTGTTAGTTTTATCTAGAGCGATCGTTATTTTAGGTTCACCGATTTCTCCCTGGGTTTCCCCTGCGAAAGATGCCATTTTTAACTTGGAAATAGCATCAACAGAGTTAGAAATTAATTCCCGCAAGAAGATTTCGTGATCTGTATAGAGAGATTTCTTAATGATGGGAAAGATATTCTCGGTATGGATCGTAATGTTGCCTTTTTCCAGTACAGCCATATTTTTCTAATTACAATATCAATCGTAGATTTCTGTTATCAATATTGTCTGATCGCTTTAGCTAAAATGTTCTAGGATATCCCACCCGTAACCATGCGGATTACCCTACCTGGTTAGCAAGTAGCAAGTAGCAAGTAGCAGATAGCAAGTAGCAAGTACCAATTAATCCCCAATCACCAATCCCCAATTTAATACTTATGTTTGCATCTTTATTGTTAAGCTCGACAATTTCTTTAACACCATCAGTCAATGCTGATCCCACGTTTTTACAACTTCAAAATCAACTAGAAAGTAATGGTTTTCAGGTAAATATTGCACTGCCACCAGATTTTAATTTACCTAGTCAGAAACCTGATTTGCAAAGAAGCCGAGTCAGAAAACCTTATGGTGTATTTAATGCTGCGAGTAAATCAATTTGGATTAATCCTATTGTCTTTGATTTAGGTATTAGTAATGCAGTTTTGATTCATGAAACGGTTCATGCTGCCCAATTTTGTGCTGGTAAAGATAACTTGCAAACTCTTGGGTTAAAGATTGAACCAATTCAACAAGCACGACCTTTTTTTTATCGCTATCTTGATACTCATAGTCAGGAAATCGAAAAAGAAGCCTATGCAGTACAAACTCAACCTAATAGTTTGCAGTTGGCTATGTCTTTGTTGAAACAGCATTGTTAAATTGGCGATCGCAGACTATTTCAGCAGGAATAAAAATTAAAAACTCATAACTGTTGGTCATACTTGTTATACTTGTTATACAATCAGACCAAGGATTCAAGGATATAAAGAATGAGTTCTAATACAATTGCCGTTCGACTTCAAGAAGAGCTAAATCAACGGCTTACTTCTCTTGCTCTACGGACAGGACGGTCAAAAAGCTTCTATGTAAAACAAGCACTTCTTCGTTATCTTGAAGATATGGAAGATATTTATCTTGCTATTGATCGCATAGAGAACCCTGGAGAACGAGTATCTATGGAAGATGCTAAAAGGATTCTCGATGTGGAAGATTGAGTGGGATAGTAAAGCTCTTAAAGAAGCTAAAAAACTTGATAAAACTGCTCGTAAAAAGATTGTTGAGTATTTGGAAAACCGCGTGTTAGCAAGCCAAGATCCTTATCAATTTGGTAAACCATTACAAGGGGATAAGGCAGGAATTTGGCGTTATAGAGTTGGCGACTATCGAATTCTCTGCCAAATAGAAAATGAAGCTTTGATAGTGTTGGTTATCGCTGTTGGTCATAGAAAAAATATCTACTAATATCAATATTTTGTTGCTTTTAATAGTTCTTAAATTGTTCGATCAGGGAACAATAAAAAAGATGACTAAAACAAAATTAAAGTATGCAAAATTATCCAATAACAAATCGTTCAGAAAAGCGATCGCCCTATTTTGAAGCTTTTGCAACGTTACTTAGCAAATTCACCATGTTCAAATTCAAGACAATTTTATCTGTCTGTCTCACTATCTTTACATTGCTGCTAGTTACAAAAACTTTGCAAATTCAACATTCCTGTAATCCTATGATTCATAGGTCTGGAGAATTACCTGCTCAATGCCAAGTAGCGACTAAAGATGAAGAATTAAATACAATAAAATCATCTCAAGTTACTCAAAATAATAATAATTTTCAAGCCAATAAAATTACTAAGCCAGAAATATCTCAGAATATTACTCAATCAGAATCTACAAATCAATCTAACTCAGTAGGTCAACTTGTTAATCAAGATTTTGAAGACATAGACATAGTTGGAATAATAGCAGAAACAGCAATAGTTGGAGTAACAGCAGGAATAGCAGGAGGAGTAGCTACTGTAGCTGCTGGTGGTGCAACTGCTGTTTTTTCTCTACCTGTAGCTGGCGCAGTATTAATTGGTTTGGGGATTTGGTTCACCATTAGAACAGTTTTCTAAAAACTTATAAATCATTTTTCTATTAAATAAAGGAGTAATACTGATCGTGGATAACAATCACAATCAATCCTCTCAAATTATTTCTAATTCCAATAATGAAGCTCAAAATCAAATTGCATCGAGCGATCGCTCTGAAACCATCCTCGAAACTCAACCAGTGTCAGTAATTAACACCGAAAGTAATCAAACTTTTGAATTTAAAAAATGGATGATTATTTGCAGTGCTGGAATTTTAGCTATAGCTGTCTTTTTCCTGTTTGCCAAAGAAACTGATGTTTGTTTTCTCAGTACTTGTAATGATTACAGCGATTCCTTAGCCACAGACTCGACTTCAATAGGAAATGATTTTCTTGCTTATGCTGGTGGTGCAGCAAGCCTGATAGTTTTGACTACTTTAGTTGGTGTTCCTCTACTTCCTGCTGTTGCTATATCAACTGGAGTTTGGTTTGTAGTGCAAATGATTCACTAATAATTTGAAATAATACAATGAACTTAATTACATTTGATCGCGTTGGTAAAACTTTCCACAAAAGATTTGGGCAAAAAACAATCATTCTGGAAAATATCAGCTTCAATATCCAACGGGGAGAATTTATCATCCTGCGAGGAGAAAATGGTGCAGGAAAAAGTACCATTCTTAATTTAGCTTTAGGATTGCTCAAACCCAGTAGCGGTGAAGTAAAGCTTATGGAGCGATCGCCTCAAGATAGTAGTTCTAAGGTTAAAGTGGGAGTTGTTTTACAAGATACTCAAGTTCCTCCCAACGCTAAAGTAACCGAACTAGTAGAACTATGGCGCAGTTATTACCCCAACGCGCTATCTACAGTAGAAATATTGAGTAAAGTCAACCTTAAAGGTAAAGAAGATCTCGATGCTAGTGGTTTATCTGGCGGACAAAAACAAAGACTTTATTTTGCTTTGGCGTTAGTTGGTAATCCCGAATTACTTATCTTAGATGAACCAACAAGAAACCTTGATGACAAAGGCTATGAAGAGTTTTGGCAACAGATTAAACTCTGTCATCAAGCAGGAATAAGTATCTTGATGGTTACAAACAATAAATCCGATTGGCAAGAATTAGAAAGTTTAGCAAACCGCGAGATAACTCTGCACAAGCATTCTGAAGCACCAGCATCAGGGCAAATTTCCGCAAAGATACTCAAAGGCGATTATCAGTTAACATCCAAACCTGAGACACCAGAACCAATTTTCAATCTACTACCAGTGTTTATCGGACAATTGCGCTTTGAAATCCAGCAGCTAATACGCACCCCTGTCTTTTTACTAATGACTTTAGCTGTAGTCGCTTTTTTGCCATTGCTAAAACAATTGGGAATTCAAGGAAATGCTGCGATTGAATCAATGGTTAGTATTTGTGGACTTACTCTTTTCACAGTTGTTATTGATCGCCTGGGTAAAAGAGTCGCTGTCGAGCGATCGGAAAAATGGCTCAAACTGCTTAAGGTTACTTGCTTACCGCCTTATATCCATATCGCTGCCAAAATTGTCACTTCTCTTCTGATTTGTACCGTGAGTGTTCTTTTAGCTTTCATCTTGGGACATTGGCAGTTAGGAATAAATGCTAGTTTCGGTTTATGGATAAATCTGTTTTTGGTGTTAATAATTGGTGTAATTCCCTTTGCTATTCTTGGCTTAACTTTGGGTTATCTACTCAATCCCAAAAGTGCCGATTCGATCTTGGGTTTATCTATAGTTATTGTTCCCGTTGCTTGTGGTACATTTGCTTTGCCCATGCCTGGCTACCTACAAGATGCGATCGCATCCTTACCCTTCTACCACTATAAACAATCAATACTTTGGGCAGCAGGATTAAACTACGATAAGCAGATCTTGCTCCACTTACTATGGTTGATTTGGGCAACGATAGTTTTTAGCGCGATTGCTCTTTGGTCGTATCAACGAGAACAAGCCGTTCAGTAGAAAAACAATTAGTTACTGCACAACACTACTGTTCACTACTCAAATTTCATCCCAACCAGCAACACCAGAAGACATGACATAACTAGTAACTCCAGCTTCAAAAAAATTAGCTTTAGTATGACCATCTTTTTTAGTGTCTGAAAACCTTTCTAGGTGTTTGTAAGGGCTTTTTTTGTATTTCTCTTCAGTGTACAAAGATTCTAAACCGATCGCGCCTAAACGCAAATTAGCCATATATTTAGTGTAATGTTCTGTACTTGTTTCGGTAATTCCCAGCACATTATTACCAACAATATGATTTGTCCAACGGCATTCATGTTGCACTGCGGTATCGACCATTTCATAGATTTGTTCAATTGAGTGGGGAAATAGTTGCATAGCCTCTGGTAGGAGTTTTTGATAAAGTCGCACATGAGAGAGTTCATCACGGTTAATCATCTTGAAAATATCTGCACTACCTGGCATCAACATCCGCGAAGCGAGGTTATAGAAATAGATAAACCCGTTATAGAAATAAATTCCTTCTAGTAAATAATCGGCTAAAAGTGAAACAAAGTAGTTTTCGGGAGTCGGATGATCGACATAGCCTTGATAAATAGAAGCGATAAACTCACAACGATCTGCTAAGACTTTATCAGTACGCCAAAAATCATAGACAGTACTACGGCGATCGCTCGGAATCACTGTTTCAATAATATACTGGTAAGATTGGTTGTGCATTCCTTCTTGGGAAATCTGTTCTGCCATACAGACGCTGACTTCAGGTGCAGTGACACAGCTTTTAATATGGGGAATATTACAAGTTTGAACTGAATCTAAAAAGGTTAAATAACTTAAAATACCATCATAAGCTCGACGCTCTTCAGTAGTTAAATTCCAATAATCGGTTACATCTTGGGTTAAATCTAGCTTCTGGGGAATCCAAAAGTTTTCTCGCATCTGTTGATACAAACCAATTGCCCAAGAGTAGCGTACATCGTTTAACTGCATCAAGTTGGTAGTATTACCAAACCAAATAGAGCGATTTTCCACTTTGTCATCCCCACCAGGATTAAAAATGGGGTTAGCTGACATTGTGTTTTGAGACTGGGATAAAAATGAAGTCATAATAAAGTTTAGATTATAAATTTAACGCTATATATGGTGTTATAGCTTAACAAAAATTCCCAAGAAACACTACAATCTATTTTAGTTAATTGCCTTAGACGACTATGAGCGATCGCTAAACCAATACTTCTCGTTTAGGCTTTGTTATTGATTGGTTGACTAGTAGGTAGTGGGTAATAGGTAGTAATTTATCTTTAAATTTAATCCTGCTGGAGAAAAGGAGCGAGTTCCTTGTTTAAATACCCTGCTTGCACAAATTCAGCATAGCTATCGGCTTCAGTTGCCATCAATTCTTGACGTAATTGTTCGTTGGTCGAGTCTTGCAAATCGGGATACTCATTTTGTAATTGTTCTATTTCGTCTTTTAAGCGGTTTAGTTCGCCTGTAATTAGCGTTTCTTGGTAGCGCACAAATTCTGGATCGATTCCTGGACGCTTATCTACTCGATTGAGGTATTGGAGAGCGCGCTCAAGGGCAGTATAACGGGCGATCGCTTCTGTATACTGCTCGATTAAAGCGCGATCGCCTAATAAATTGAGTTTCTCTAGCAATGGCTTAACCGTCAATCCCTGCACGAGCAACGTAAATAAAACAACACCAAAGACCGTAGCAATAATTGACTCTCGTTCGGGTAAGATAGCGGGAATACTTAAAGCTAGAGCGATCGCTACCGAGCCTCGCAATCCTCCCCACCATATTATTGTTTGTTCTTGAAGCGGAATTTCCGACTTGGCAAAGCGATTGCTCAAACTGCTCAAACCATATACAGATAATGCCCGCGCCAAAATCATGGCTACTGTGGTCACGGCAATAATTCTCAGGTTTTCTCCTAAAATGGCAAAGTGAATTTGGTCGCCAATCAGTAAGAAAACGATAGAATTAACAAAAAATGCCAGAAAATCCCAAAATTCCGTAACAATGATGCGAGTACGGGGATTCATCCCAATACGAGAACCAAAGTTCCCCAAGATTAAGCCCATTGTGACGACCCCAATTACACCAGAACCACCCAACGCCTCGATAATCAGATAAGTTCCGTATGCCGACACTAAAGTTAATGATTGCTCGACCAATGGCAGATCGAAGCGTTGCGTCAGATAGGAAATTCCAAAACCAATTAAAGCACCAACCGCTAGACCAATCCCGACGACGGAAAAGAATTGCAACACAATCGGCTGAATTTCTAAGGTGGTAGTACCAAGAGGCAGTCCGACTAAACAACTAAAAGCCACTACCGCCATCCCGTCATTAAACAGGTTTTCTCCTTCCGTTAATGTAGTTAAACGTCTTCCTACCCCCAATTCTCGAAATAACGCCGTTACAGAAACTAGATCGGTAGCAGATAAACTTGCCCCCACCAGTAAAGCAGTAGTTAACTTTAATTCAGTAAATCCCTTCAATCCTAAGGCAATTCCAACAATTGAAATGATCACTCCAGCGATCGCATATAAGGAGATGGGAACTAAATCCTTTTTCAAGTTCGACCATTTCAAATTCCAGGCTGCTTCAAAAAGCAATGGTGGTAGAAAAATGGACAAAATTAATTCGGGAGATAAATCCACTAGGCGAACATCAACAAATGCCAAACCCAGACCGACAATTACCAAGAGTAAGGTATAAGGAATTTGGCGTAACCAACTAACAATTTGAGGCAGAGTTGCGACGCTCAAAGATACAGATAAAACTAACAAAAATTGCTTGAGATTCTCTTCAATAGCGGTTTCATTCATGGTTAATTAAATAAATGTGGGCGATCGCATCACACTGAATCTGTACTTAGATCTGGACTATATTATTGGCGATCGCCCTAATAGATTTTCTCTTCAATGTCATTTTTTGGTCATCTTTAGTTTGAAGACTGATGGTATAAAAATTGTGGCAAAGATGAAATGACTACTTCTGAAATAAAATATGGTGTTGGGATTTTTCCTGATCGCCAGCAGCTAACCAAAGCCTGTCAAGAATTGCGTCGTCATGACTTTTATCCTAAAAATGTCGCTGCCATACCTGCAACTGAAAAAGCAATGAAAGGTGCAATCGCTGGTGGCTCTACAGGTGGTTTCCTCTCACTAATTGGTGGTTTGAGCGTGATGCTGATTCCTGGGGTTGGTTTACCTCTGGCTGTCGACTCGCTACCTACAGTTATAACGGGAACTGGGATTAGTTCCGCAGTTGGTGGTTTGATCTCTCTTTTGTCAGATCACTGCTAAATCCCAGCGTGTCCTAAAGCAATACCTGTAAACAACATCCCGAAGACTAAAAATGGTTGCGCGCTGGCTTGATATTTAACATCATTTTCTAAAGGATTACGCAAAAAATACATATCCTGAAAAACGATTTGGGGGAGAACTAGCAAAAAAACAATGGTAGCGTAAAGATTTTCGTGAATTGCTACTAAATAACCTGCAATACCAATTTGAAAAACATCGATCGCGATAACACAAATCCAAGCTGCGGTAGTTACGCCAAACATTACAGGTAGAGATTTTAAACCCAAAGCGCGATCGCCTTCGACACTTTTGAAGTCGTTAACAATGGCAATACCCAAACCTGCAAAGCTATAGATCAAAGTCAAGATTACAATTGTCCAGTTTAAATGACCAAATAAAGCATGACCAGTCCACCAGGGTAAAGCAATATAGCTAGAACCCAGGGCATAAGTGCCTAACCAGCCATTTTGTTTGAGTTTTAATGGTGGCGCAGAGTAAATATAGGCAATCAATGATCCCCCAAGAGCAATACAGAAAATAGTCGGGAAATCATGAGCAACAGCCATATCTAAACCATAAGCCAATGCCCAACCAGCTAGCAGTAAAACAATGATTTGTGCTTTCACTTGCGGTAAAGAAATTGCCCCTGAAGGAATGGGACGATAAGGTTCATTAATAGCGTCAATTTCCCGATCATATAGTTCATTGACGGTCTGAGTGTAACCAGTCATCAAAGGGCCAGAAAGCAACATACAAGCTGCCGATAGCAGAAAGTTTTCGAGTGTCCAGGTATAGTTACCCGAAGAAGCTGCACCACAAATCACTCCCCAAATTAGAGGAATCCAAGTGATCGGTTTCATCAGTTGTAGCCGTATTTTCCAAACAGATGTTTCCCCTGAAGCTGCACCTTTCATACCCAGTAGTTGACGGGTTTTGGAATTGCCTGAGTTATCCACTTTTTCTATATTTGTTGGAGATTCGGACATGGTTAATTGTTGATTGTTAATTGTTGATTACTAACTTTTTTAACTGATGTTACGCAACGTAATGAAAAACTAGTAGTTCTAATAGATGACACGAAGCACATAAATAAATCCTTCTTACGTGGTTGCAGATGGCGAGGAAACCTCGCCCTGCCCCACGCGCTTTTCCCTTTTCCCCTTAACCTTTTCCCAGTCTTGACAGATCGATGAGTGCGTAACATCAGTTATTCAACCAATAGTTATTTCCAAATAGCCGTTTTGAAATTTTGCTCCTGTCACAGAACTACCGCGCCAAGAAGGAGGTAAGGTAATGTTACGTCTTTGATCCCCTGCTTCAATGGTAACTTCTGGGCCATACTGTGTCAGTTTTACGTTTTTTTTGTCTAATCCTGGCAGAAATACTTTAATTTTCCGTTCAGACATGATAAATTCTGTTGGTTTGGGGACATTAACCCCTTCCTTGACGGTGGGTAATTTATCAATTAGAGGTTGCCAGTCATTACCATCAAAATTAGGTAAGGTGATCACATCCAAAGGAGCAAAATCAGAGGTGATGTTATCTGTCACTTGCCCTTGATTAACCATTACTCCTGCCACACTCAAACCAATTTGCTGTGCGCTACCCCAGAGATATTTAGCTGTGGCTAAGGCTGTGGGGTTGGGAGTAGTTACCAAATAAGCTAGCACTTTTCCTTGACTGAGAGCTTCTGTTCCTTGAGTAAGTATTTGGGTTGCAGGATTATTGGTATTACCAGTAATGTCGTTAGGTGTCCAGGTCGTATTTAACACGGCAGCTGTGATTGGCTGCACAAAAGGCGAGAGGGTTTTAACAATATCTGATTCCGTAAAAATTCCTCGAAAGCGACGGAAATACCAGCTTAAAATCTCTGGCATCCCAAACATTCTCAGGGTATCGATTCCCCCTGAACCATCGTAAATAATTACGTCGTACTTGTTAGTTTGATACTGTTCGCGGATCACATTCAGAGCTAAGGCTCGATCCATACCAGGTAAAATACCTAACTCCTGACCATATACCTGTTTAAGAATTGGCGATCGCAAGTATTGGGCTTCTAGTTGTTTAACTTGTTCCCAGCTATTTTCTAGCAAGACAGTGGAATTTAATTGCATCACTGCTAAATTGGCACCAACCTCTTGAGGTTCTGGAGTCGGAGTTATTCCTAGTGCCATTCCCCAAGCAGGACTGGGATCTTGTCCCATTAAAAGAACTTTTTTTCCTTCTGTAGCTAGTTTTTTAGCAGTTGCGATCGCGCTAGTGGTGCGACCCGTACCGCCTTTACCTAAAAAGGTGACGATCAAGGACATAGGTTAAAAAATTTGGTCTTTAATATAGTTTTTTTATTATGACTAGTCTACGGGCTTAATTTCATCCTCAAAGAACCAAGTACTAGAGCGATCTTCAAATTGAACAATCACCCCTACACCACTACCATCAGTCATTTTGTATTCTTTTATTGTGCCAACTTTGCCGAGTGTTCCTGCAACATTTCTATTTACTCTGTCTTTGATTCTGTAAACTTTTACTTTTTGCCCGATTTCCATTGCTGTCGATTTATTCCGAATTATAATGAGCCACTTCACAGTTTAAAGCAAAACCAGCCTTCTTTGAAGTCACCAATCTACTAGCCTGCCAAGTTTAAATTGATGGGCTGTCCACCCTCGCCCGTTGCAGATAGCAGATAGCAATTACCTTTGGTCAACTGTCTACTTGAAAGTAAGCAGTTAGATATTTAGTCGAGTTATGATGAGGTTGTATTAGTAATTAAATAATTAAAATTGACACACAAGAATGAAAAAGCAGCGATTTCTAGGTAAAGTAGCTAGCCATGCTATAGCACTTTTTTTAGGAGTCATTTTGACATTTGGCAGTATTCGAGTCATGTCTTCCCAGGCGGATACACTGACTTTTGACTCTAAAGCTAATAATAAAAATAATTCTATTGCTCTACGAGCCGAACCAACTATTCAAGCCCAAGCTCCTATGGCTAGCTCTAATAGCTTTGTAGCAGATGCAGTAGCCAAAACTGGACCAGCGGTAGTCAGAATTGATACACAGAGAACTGTTGCCACTAGAGTAGATCCGTTCTTTGAAGATCCCTTTTTCCGCGATTTTTTTGGTGATCGCTTTGGCGGACAAATACCTAAAGAAAGACAAATTAGAGGACAGGGTTCAGGATTTATTACTCAAAAAAACGGCATAGTCTTAACTAATGCTCATGTAGTTAGTGGTGCAGATGAGGTTAGAGTAACTCTTAAAGATGGACGCGAGTTTAAGGGAGTCGTCAAAGGTACAGATGAAGTTACAGATTTAGCTGTAGTCAAAATTGAAGCTCCAGGGGTAGATCTTCCCGTGGCGACTCTGGGTAATTCCGCAGATATCCAAGTAGGAGATTGGGCGATCGCGGTTGGTAATCCTGTCGGCTTAAATAACACGGTTACTTTGGGTATCATTAGTACTTTGACTCGTTCCTCAGCCCAAGTCGGTATCCCCGATAAACGGATTGACTTTTTACAAACTGATGCAGCCATTAACCCTGGTAATTCAGGTGGTCCTCTCTTAAATGCTCAGGGAGATGTAATTGGTATTAATACCGCTATTCGTCCTGATGCCAATGGGATTGGCTTTGCTATTCCTATTGATAAAGCAAAATCAATTACCGCCAGTCTAGCTGCGGGTAAACAAGTTCCCCATCCTTATATTGGAGTGCAAATGCGGACTCTCACTCCTGAGTTAGCACAACAAAGCAATCAAGATCCTAATTCGCCCTTCTTGATTCCTGAAGTAGAAGGGGTACTGGTGGTACAAGTCTTACCCAATACTCCTGCTGAAAAAGCAGGTTTGCGCTTGGGAGATGTGATTGTGGCGATCGATGATCAAGCCATTACTAGTGCCGAACAATTACAGACTTTTGTGGAAAATAGTGGCTTAAACAAAAACTTACAGTTTACCGTCAAACGAGGCGATCGCACTTTGAAATTACGAGTAGTTACTACTCAGTTAGAAGCACTTTCTTAGTACTAAATAACTGTTAATTATTAATTGATGGGTTGAGATAAGTTATTAGTTATTAGTTATTAGTTATTAGTTGTTAGTCTTTAGTTTTTTATTCAGAAGCCATAATAACTTTTGACTTTTGACTTTTGACTTGACTCAACCAGAGTTTTTCAAAATTATACAGTCTATGACATTTGACTAATCGCTCCTCTTGCCATATCGGCGATCGCCTGGTCTGTTGCTTTGGGTAAATGATAATAAATACCACCAGCTTGTTTAGCTAATTCTTTGGCAAAACCAGTGGAGACAAAACGGCTTTCTGTATCAATTACCAGTAGTTTCATACCTAAAGCTCGTATTTTTCCTGCAATATCTAGTAATTCCTCTTTAATATTGGGTTTTTCTGCTCCTTCTTCTGGTGGTTCACCTAAAGAACGAGATAGAGGAATATTCCCTCGACCATCGGTAATGGCGACGATGACTACCTGACCAATATCTCCCGACATTTGGGCGTTAATTCCGACGTTTACCGCCTGGGTTAAACCATGAGACAAAGGCGATCCCCCACCGCAGGGTAAGGTTTCTAATCTGCCTTTTGCCATTGTAATTGAACGTGTAGGAGGTAAGAGGACATCCGCTCGTTCACCTCTAAAAGGAATTAAAGATATTTGATCACGATTTTCATACGCTTCGGTCAACAGACGCATTACCGCACCTTTTGCTGACTGCATTCGGTTTAATGCCATTGAACCAGAGGCATCGACTACAAACACAATCAATGAACCTGCTTTCCGTGCCATGCGTTTAGAACGTAGATCGCTTTGCTCAATAATTACTTTACGCTCTGGGTAACGTTCCCTTCGAGCTTTTTGATAGGGTGCAGCACTACGCAGGGTAGCATCAACAGCAATTCTTTTAACTTTACCTTTGGGAATCATCGGTTTGATATAACGTCCCCGATCTTCCGAAAAAATTAAACTCCGCGCTCCCGATTTTCCTTGACGCTGCATAGTTTGAGCAAAGGTCAGCACACTCGGATCTAATACTACTCCTTCAATATCAAAGACAAATTCATCGGGTATGGCAGGAGGTTCTTGTTCTTGTTCGGGTTCTTCCTGTTCTTCTTCAGGTTCATCTTCGTCTTGATCTTGATTGGATTCGTTCTCTGGCTGCTGTTGAGGTGGAGGAGGTGGTGGTTGGGGTGCATCTTCGGGAGGTACTTCAATCGTAGTTGCACGGGGAATAATCACCAATTCTACGGCTTTGCGTAAATCATCCGCAGTCACCCTATCTCGACCATCTAAGGCTGCACAAGCTTTAGCTACCCTAACGGCAAATAATTCCGCTCGGTGTCCTTCAACTGTGCCTCGAACTGCTTCCTGTACCAAATAAAGAATTTGATCGTGAGTAATTTTAACTTCTTTTAGCCATTCCCGTGCCAGGATGATATCAGTTTTGAGACTATCGATATCTTGCTCGTAAGCAGTGATAAATTCCTTGGGTGAATTAGTAAAGTCAATTACCTGGTTAACGGCTTCTACCCGTTGTTCTAAGGATAAGAGCCTATCAGCAGAAAGAGCGATCGCAATTCGATCTAAAAGATGTTCTCGCAAGACTCCCTCTTCGGGGTTATAGGTAGCAATTAAAATTGGTTTGCAAGGATGCTGAAAACTAATACCTTCCCGTTCAATAATATTTCGTCCATCAGTCAAAACTGTCAGGAGTTGATTGGCAATTTGATCATCTAGGAGATTAATTTCATCAATATATAAAACGCCTCGATGCGCCTGAGCAAGTAGTCCTGGTTGAAAGATCGGCTCACCGCGCTTTACTGATTCTTCGACATCTACTGAGCCTAATAGTCTATCCTCTGTCACTCCTAACGGTATCTGCACAAAAGGAGCAGGAATAATTTGAGTAGGTAAATCTTCTAAAGCAGTATGACCATATTGGGCAACAGTATCATCATCCCATTCTTGAGGCTTGGCTGGATCGCAATTGTAAAGAGAACCTTTAATAATTTCAATAGGAGGCAAAAGATTGTAAATTGCCCGTGCCATCACCGATTTAGCCGTGCCTCGACGTCCAGCGATCGCCACCCCCCCCAGTTCAGGATCAACAGCAGATAGAAGTAAAGCTAGCTTGATTGCCTCTTGTCCGACAACAGCAGTTAAAGGGAAGTTAAAATTTTTAGGGGCAGTAGTTACAGCAGACATGGCGATCGCCTTGGAATTCGGTTTGAGTAGTAAAACTTAGTAACTTTTAACTTTAATCTATTTAGGGGGTCATTTCATTGAGCATTTAACATTTATCATTTACCAATGTCTAATGTAGGAAATAGGAAGTAAAGAGTAACGGGTGACAAGGAGACGAGGTGACGAGGTGACAGGGTGACGAGATGACAGGGTGACAAGGAGACGAGGTGACGAGGTGACAGGGTGACGAGGTGACGGAGTGACGAGGTGACGGGGAGATACGCTTAACAAAATTTCCCCAAGTCCCCAAGTCCCCAAGTCCCAAGTCTTCTGCCTCCTGCCTTCTGACTTCGTTGTTATAGGTTATAGGTTAGGGATATTTACTGAACAAACTAATTAAGTACAGGAGTACAATCAATTAACAATTAAGATTAATAGTTTTTACAATCAACAATCAACAAATGGGCTTAAAAGCGGTTTTTTTAGATTTTAGTGGTGTAGTCATTGATGATGAAGAGATTAATCAGGCATTGGTTGCAGACATAATGTTAACTGAGAATTTGCGTCCAAATGTCGAGGAATATGCTCAGTATTGTCGCGGTAGAAGCGATCGCGCTGGCTTAAAAGATATTTTAGCTAATCGAGGTCGCATTTTGCCTGATGCTTATCTTAATCGACTAATTACTACTAAAACTCAAGCCTACAGACAGAGAATTGCAGAATTAACAGAATTACCTCTTTCTCCCCATTTGTCAGAATTTTTAACCCAATTAAAAGTACAAAACCTGGCTATTGGTTTAGTAACTGGCACACCGCGATCAGAAGTTGAATATATTTTACAAAGAGCGGAACTAGCAGCGTTTTTTGATGTAATTGTAGCAGGGGATGATTTGGAAGCTAGTAAACCAGAACCAGATCCTTACCTACTAGCAGTTAAAAATTTAAATTTACAACCTTCAGAATGTCTAGCGATCGAAGACAATCCTGTCGGTATTGAAGCAGCAAAAAGAGCAAAGATCCAAGTTGTAGGTATTTCTTATATTTATCCTCTGCATATGTTGCAACGTCAGGCTAACTGGACAGTGGATGATTTTTTGGAAATTGAATTGGATCGGGTTAATAAAGTATTAAGTAAAAAGTAAAAAGTTTTTGATTTTTTTATACCTACCCGACTTGAAAATAGATTTTTAATTGACATCCTCCCGTCGGCGAAGCCGAGGGATTCCTAAGACTTACGACTTAGGTTTCTGCTTCTTTCCCTTACGGGGTTTTCGCAACTGCCCTTTAACACTATGGTTATCAGGTCTTATGTCCGCTCCACAGACGATCACTGCGAGTCCCGCAGCGAGTATATTTTGACCAGCATTGATGTCCCTATCGATGCCTGTTGTCTTACAGCTAGGGCAATCCCAACTGCGAACATCAAGAGGCAATTTATCCATCACGAACCCGCAATGGTTACATCGTTTGCTGCTAGGGAAAAATCGGTCAATTTTGACCAATGTTCGCCCGTA
>CAYMWC010000043.1:0-28785 GCA_964393695.1 uncultured Pleurocapsa sp. | reverse complement strand
GGTTTGCCCACTGCTGCTACTGTCCCTTATAAACCTGCAAACCGCTGTAAGTTGTAATAGCCATAACTAAAGAGCTAGCGGTAATAGGAGCGGTAACTGCTCTAAGAATACGATCGCCGAGAGAAACTGGCTGATAACCATTAGCGATCGCTTCTGTTATTTCTGTTTCTGTCCATCCCCCTTCACAACCCGTAGCAATCATTATTTCTAAAGAGTTTCTAGTTTGTAAACAATTCCAGAGAGACGAGATATTGCCTCTCGCAACACAGATATATTTAGCTTGAACAGAAATAGAGTTTTGAATTGCTGTGACAAATTTAACTGGCTCAAAAATAGTCGGCACAATTTGTCTTTCCGATTGTTCTGCTGCTTCAATTGCAATCTTACGCCAACGTTCAACTTTGCTAGGACTAGGCTTAAGAATAGTGCGATCGCTAATTACGGGAATAAAATTGCTTACTCCTAATTCTGTACAACAACGTACTATTTGCTCGTAACCGCTTCCTTTAGGTAGAGCGGTAATTAGAGTCAGAGATACAGGTAATTCCGTCGCCATCTCTACTGCTTCGATAATTTGGGCAGATTGCCCTTTAATTTCTGCCAACCAAGCATTGCCAATACCATCCAAGACAATAAAGCGATCGCCATTCCTTAACCGCAATACCCGTAATAAATAATGCTGTTGTTGAGCATCCAGAGTAATCTGCTGCTTTTGTATTTGTTCTGGATTAACAACTAAACGGTAAACCAATTGTTTTTATTCACACTTTGTCAAAATCAACAACATTAAAATCATACCTACCAACTTTAATTATCCTTTCTCGTTATCTTGGACTGTTTCTGGATTAAGTAAAAGAAGCGACCGAACAATCTAGAACGAACTGAATCAAAATCGTCGTCCTTCTTCTTTCATAGAGCGAAGAGAATCTTTATCTATTGCTACTTGTTTTCGCAGTTGTTTCATTTCTACTATTGTTTGCTGAATAGATTCTCTAGTGAGTGATTTTCCCCAGGTATTCTGACGAGGTTGTTCTCCACTTAATAAAGGTTGAAATACCACCATCACATCTAATTCCATATCTTTGATTTCTGGTGGCATTTGTATTGTTAACAATCCATCTTCACCCACATGGGTTTTTAATTGTATGCTCTGCATGATTTGCCCTCTATCTTCCGTCAAGTTAAGTCAAGCTTATTCGTCTATTTTTCTGACTGATGTTTGTCTTTTAGAATACTCCAAAACTCTAACTCTGTCTGGTTAAGGCACAAATTTTCTTATGATAAATTTTGATAGACATACTCTTCCAACCCAAACTATAAAATTCAGCTTGCTATTCAATTTTAGATTGTTGCCAATGTTTCATCTCCTCATTAATAAAATAATTAACTAAATCTCGATACATTTTTTCAATTACATCAGCATCTAATCCTTCTTCATCTGCCCAGACTCGACGTTGCTTTAACATCGCCTCAAAACGTTCAGATGCTTTAACGCTGGTTTGACTTCTTTTAAACTTGGAAGCAGCTTTGACATAGACGAAACGTTGACCAAGTAACTCAATAATTTGGCGGTCAAGTCGATCAATTTCGGTTCTAATGTCTAACATATTTTCACATTCATCTGGTGTTTTCATAGACCAATAAATCCTAAAATCTCCGTCGCTGTAGCTTGAGGTTGTTCTAGATGGGGAACATGACCGCAATTATCAATCCAAACCAATTTATTATCAGGAATAGCTTGAGCAAACTTGTCAGCATCTTTAATTCCCAGAATTTTATCTTGTTTACCCCAAAGAATTAAGGTTTGCTGTTGTATTTGCCCAAGTTGATTAGCAAAAGAACCATAACCACCATTTTTGGTAAAAGAAATCAGAGATTTATTCCAGTTCAAACATTGAAGATGCAAGGCTGCACAGATTTGAGCATCCAAGCTGGCAAAACTGCGATCAAAATAAGCTGCACGACTAATATTTTGGCGGATTTTCGAGTTGCGTAAAAATTCCGTTGCTAGATAGTCTAGGGGAGGAAACATTAATTTACCAATGGCTGGCTGTTTGGCTAAACCCGCACTATCAATTAAAACAAGTTTGTTTACGGCTTCAGGATAGGTAAGAGTAAAATCAATAGCTGCTGCACCTCCCATCGATGCGCCAACTAAAACGACAGGTTGTTGAATTAAAGTCTGCCAAAAGTAATAAAGATGAGTTTTAATATTTTCAGAATTGAGAGCAATATTTAAATTCCTTTGAGTAAAACCAAATCCCAATAAATCTACAGCCCAAGTTGACTGTTTAGTTGCTAGTAAGGGTAATAGACGGCGAAATTCTAATAAGGAACTGTCAAAGCCGTGAATTAATAAGATTGGTATATTACCACTTCCTTGATGGACATAGGTAGTTGCAATACCGTCTTTACTTAGAGGAGTGGCAATAGATGCTTGTTGAATTTTTTGAGTAAGGGCGATCGAAGTAGCTTCGGTCAAACTATTGGCTTCAGGAGGTAGGCAACTAGGAAACATTTATTTGATATATTGAATGTTGCTTAAAATTATCTTCAAAAAGGAAGATATTACGTTTAATATAAATTAAACACGTGAACTATCGTAACCCTGCACCTACTGTAGATATTATTATCGAGCTAATCGATCGCCCTGGACGACCAATTGTCTTGATTGAGAGGCAGAATGAACCTTATGGGTGGGCAATTCCAGGGGGGTTTGTAGATTATGGAGAATCAGTTGAAACCGCAGCAGCGCGAGAAGCTGAGGAAGAAGTCAGTCTGAAGGTGAAGCTAATTGAACAGTTTCATGTTTATTCCGATCCAGGGCGAGATTCGCGACAACATACGATCGCGATCGCTTTTATTGCCACTGCTACAGGTGAACCAATCGCTGCCGACGATGCCCAAAATATCGGGATATTTCAGCAGTGGAATCTGCCGACTAATCTTTGTTTTGATCATGATCGCATCCTGCAAGATTACTGGCGATATCGTAACTATCATTTGAAACCAAGAATTTAGATCAACTTCATCTAAATAGAAAAAGACGCTCTAAATCCAGAACGTCTCTCTCTTTTGAAAAATTGTAATTTGTGCTTAGTAAAGCTCTTCTTCTTGGTGTGTAGTAATAACACAATCAGAGCTAGGATAGGCAACACAAGTGAGAACATATCCAGCTTCGATTTGATCGTCATCAAGAAAAGACTGATCAGATTGGTCTACAGAACCAGATTCAAGTTTGCCAGCACAAGTAGAGCAAGCACCAGCACGGCAAGAATAGGGTAAATCTAGACCTTGTTCTTCAGCTACATCAAGAATATACTCATCATCAGGTACTTCGATAGTTTGTTCGCCATCAGGCATTTTAAGAGTAACGTTATAAGTAGCCATGTTATGTTTTCCTCTTCTACAGGGTGATTTATTTTTTCGTGCTTATTAGGGGAATAAGCTTAATTCGTATAAATTGAATTAGTTTTTTCCTTTATGTACAAGCCTCATGTTAGATACTAAGGGAAAAATACTCATTATTGATCGTGCATTAGCAATGAGATTTGTTATTTATTGTAAAATAAGTTTTACTTATACAAAAAGGGAAGGTAAGAAACACCCAAGTGTCAAACTAGTTGGTAGCCCAAAACCTCGGAATAGCAAGATTTGTTATTAAAAAAAACATTTCCGCAAGATTTGCAATTTTCCTTAAAAATAACTATTAATTATAGTTATACCTATAATTGATGATTTGTACTTAGAGCAAAAATCAAACTGTCTTATCTTAAATTTATGTCTATCCAAGTAATTGCTCCCCTAAAAGTTGGAATGGTTGGTACAGGCTATGCTGCCAAAAAAAGAGCAGAAGCACTGATATCCGATCCACGAACTGAATTATTGGTTGTCACTGGCAATACTCCCGAAAGATTGCAGGAATTTTGTCAAACTTATCAAGTAGAAGTTGTAGATTCTTGGACAAGACTAGTTGATTTACCTGAATTAGATTTAATTTTTGTCTGTACAATTAATCGTGATTGTGGAGCGATCGCTCGTGCAGCTATGTTAGCAGGTAAGCACGTAGTAGTAGAATATCCTCTAGCTTTAGAAGCTAAATTGGCAGCAGAAATTATCGAACTTGCTATAGCCAACCAAAAATTATTGCACGTAGAACATATGGAGATTCTTGGTGGTTTACATCAAGCCATTAAACAGCATCTACCGCAAATCGGCGAGGTTTTTTATGCTCGTTATGCAACTATTAGTTCTCAACACCCTGTACAACGCAATTGGAAATATCATCGGGAAATGTTTGGCTTTCCGTTAGCAGCAGCCTTATCAAGAATTCATCGCTTAACGGACTTGTTTGGCAGTGTGGATACTGTCGCTTGTCAAAATCGCGATTGGGATGTCGCAGATTCAGGTTATTTTACCGCTTGTCTGTGCAATGCTCAATTAAACTTCCACAATGGTGTGATCGCAGAAGTTACCTATGGTAAGGGCGATGTTTTTTGGCATAGTCAACGCACTCTAGAAATTTATGGAGATAAAGGAACAATGGTGTTTAGAGGTGAAAAAGGTAGCTTAATTCAAGGGGAAAATGAAACAGAAATTCCTGTTACTCCTCGCCGGGGTTTATTTGCTCAAGACACAGCTAGGGTTTTAGATTATTTATTTAATCAGCAACCTTTGTATGTTAGCCCTCAAGCTAGTCTTTATGCTTTACAAGTAGCTAATGCTGCCTATGAATCAGCTTCTTTAGGTCAGACAATTCAAATTAATTGAAGAGCTTATAATACTTTATATTGAAGTTTATCTATAAATTATCAGCATTCTAGTATTTTATGTAACATAATAAACAATTCAAGATCCTAGTAATTACTGATAATTTTTTCTAGGTGAATGTAGTTGTAGTTGTTGTGAGAAGCTGTGTAAATTAATGACTTATCAAAATTCCTCTACTCAATCTCAAACTTTTGAGAACCTCGATAATAAACAAAAAGCACTTCCTCCAGCATTTTCTAATCCTCCGCCTCCTCAAAAACCCACTAACAAATCATCAAAATTTGGGTTAAAAACCAAGACAGTATTAGCAGCGATCGCTCTAGGAGTAATTCCAGTAGCAGCTTTAGGTGCGATTTCCTATAAAGTTACAGAAAGTCATATAGCACGTCAGATCGATCAGACACAGTTAGCTCGTACTCGCCATCAGGCACAGATGCTTGAAGAATACATCCAAGATCGTGCCAATGAAGCAGAAACCTTAGCCAGTAACCCAATTTTTACGAATCCCAACGTGATGAATCGGGTTACCATCAGCCAAAAAAAAGCAGCTTTAGACACTTTTCAAGATCAAACAAAATATTACGACAGCATTGTCTATATTAATCTTCAGGGTAAGCCCTTATTTCAAAGCCAATCAGAACATCCTTTAAGAATTAACTATAGTCACCGTCAGTACTTCCAAAGAGCGATCGCCAGTAAAGAAGTGACTATGAACGAAGTGGCAATATCTGACATGACAGGTGAACCACGTATTGAATTTGCTGTGCCAGTCAAAGATGCTTGGACGGATCAATTGCTGGGGGTTATGCGGTTTAGGATTCCAGGGGAAGAAATTATGCCCGTTTTTAGTGATTATGCGACTAAAGACGAAGAATGGCAGATGATTAATACTGAAGGCATCTTTTTTGCTAGTGCGGTAGAAAACTTATTCAATCAACCTCTGGCTAAATATTATCCTCAACTACAAAAAGCTCATCAAAGCAAACAGATGGTCACAGTAGTCGCGGCTAGTCCTAATGATACTGACAAGAAACAATTAGTTAATTATGTCCCAGTTGAAGTCGGTGCGCTCAATCCGCAGCTAAATTTAGGCACAGCGATCGCTCTAGACACAGATATTGCCTTTGCACCTTTAACACCTCTACGATGGATTTTTTTGGGGGGAACGATTGGTACAGCCCTAATAGTTGGTTCAATTGCTGGTTTTTTGGCTAATAGAATCATTCAACCCCTATTAAAGCTTACAACTGCGGTTAATAAACTTAGTCAAGGCAAACTCGACACACGGATCAAACTTCAAGGTCACGATGAATTAGCTGTTTTAGGTGATCAAATCAACGATATGGCAGAACAGCTAGACAATTCTATGCAGCGTCAAACCACGATCGCCAAAACTTCGGAAATGATGGCGAGAATGTCCCAAGCCCGCAGCAGCAGAGAGTTGCAGATGCCTTTTAGTTTGTTTTTGGCAGAAATTCGTCGCTTGATTAAAGCCGATCGCCTGGTTTTTTATCAGTTTGATCAACAATGGTGGGGAACAGTAATTGCCGAATCTGTAGCTGAAGGATTTCCTCGTACTTTGGGAGTACAATTTGACGATCCCTGTTTTGCCCAGCAATATGTCAGAAAATATCAATGTGGTCGCATTTACGCCGTTACTAATATCCATCAGGCTAATTTAACTGAATGTCATTTACGGCAATTAGAACCTTATGGTGTCAAAGCTAGCTTAGTACTACCAGTAATTTTAGAGGGTGCAACTACCCGTGACTCAGAAAGATTAATTGGCTTACTAATTGCCCATCAATGTTCCAAGACTAGAGTTTGGACGCAATCAGACATCGACTACCTCCAACAAATTGCCTATCAGTTGGCAATGGTGTTAAGGGGATATGTCTACTACAAAGAAGAAAATACTCAAAAAGCCAATACCCAAAAAGATCTAACTCAAGTTGTCAGCAGCCTGCAAGCCATGGCAAATGGCAATCTCAGCCTCGATTTAGCCAGTCAACTGGGTAGAACTAATAATCTAGAATTAACCCAATCTTTTGATGCAATTCTCAGTAATCTGCGCCAAATGATAGCTCAAATTAAAATGCCTACAAAGCAAATCAATTGGCAGCTAGGAGTCAATAAAAATGATTTAGCAGAATTAAAAGAGCAGTTAAGACAACAGGCTAACCAACTAGTATTAATTTTTGCCTTCATAGAACAAATAGCCAATTCTATTCAAGAGGCTGCTATGAAAGTTGGCTCAACATCCCAAAATATTAACTCTGTAGTCACGGCGATTGAATCTGAGCAAACCAACTATAATCAAGCGATCGCTTTTATGACTCATCTGGAAAATACTTTACGAGACAATACTGATAAAGTAAAAAATCTCAGCCGTGCATCTCACAAGATGGCTAAAACAATTGCCTCGATTAGAAAAATTAATTTACGGACTAGTTTATTAACCAACAAACTGAGTAAGCGAATCTCTGACATGGAAGATTCTCTGGATGATTCTACCTTGGGTTTAAAATCAGAAATTGAATCAATTAAACAATCGATCGCTGCCACGCAAGAATTAGAAAATGTAGCTAGTGGTATCGAACAGGAAATTACTGAACTTCTACGAGACTATGAAGTAAGCGAAACCAGATTAGAGCAAGACAATTATCTCATTGCTAATACTGGCGATAACCTCGAACAGATTGTCAAAACAACTAAAAATGCCCAGCAAGATATATTTTCTTTGGTTAATATAGTCAATCTCCAAATTCAAACTAGCCAAAAGATCAATAGCTTAAAAGATAGACTAGACGAAACTTCTCACTCTATTTATACCTTGAGCGATCGCGCTATTAATTCTTTAGAAAACACAGCGATTACTGCTAAAGATCTCGAAAACGTTGTTGATTTTTTCAAATTAGCGCAACCTAGTAAAAAATAATAAGTTAAGCTCTTCCACATTTAAATTACACAATGTATTTTCCTTCTGACTTCTGCCTCCTGCCTCCTGCCTTTTTTTCACCTGTAAACTAAATGTTGACCAGCTTATCATCGTTCATCCTTCATCATTCATCCCTTAAAACATGACTCCTAAGCAATTTATCGGTTCAGAAGCTCAAACCACCTATGAACAATCAAAAGTAGTTATTTTGCCCATTCCTTACGAAACAACTACTACCTACCGTAAAGGTTGTCAAAATGGCCCAGCAGCAATTATCAAAGCCTCAGACCAATTAGAAGCTTATGATATTCAACTAGAACAGGAAATATGTCAAACAACGGGAATTTTTACAGTAGAAGCGATCGCCGATTCTCGCATTAATCCTAATTTAAGTCCAGAAGCGATGATCGACATAACCACCAAACGGGTATCAGAGTTAATTGCCGATGGTAAATTTGTGATTGCTTTGGGAGGAGAACATAGTATTACCGCAGGTGTAGTTCAAGCTTATCAACAGCTATTGAGTGAACCGTTTACAGTCATTCAAATTGATGCTCATGGAGATATGCGCCATAGTTATGAAGGCTCAATTTATAATCATGCTTGTGTCATGCGTCGAGTTTTAGATATGGGTTTACCAACATTACCTGTGGGCATTCGCAGTATTTGTTTAGAAGAGGCACAATTAATCAAAGAACAACAAATTCCTGTAATCTGGGCAGAAGATATCTATTATGATTCAGATTGGCTGCAAAAAGCGATCGCCAAAATTACTACAGAGAAAGTATTTATTACTATCGATCTTGATGGCATAGATCCTGGTTTAATGTCTGGGGTGGGTACTCCTGAACCAGGGGGACTAAATTGGTATGAATTAACTAAATTTTTACAAACAGTATTTAAGCAGTTTCAAGTAATTGGCTGTGATGTAATGGAATTAGCACCCACATTAGATTCAGTAGTCTCAGAATTTACAGCAGCAAAATTAATTTATAAATTAATCGGTTACAGTAATAGCTAATCAATTTCAATCTTCAAGACTTGGCTGACATTTATACTCCAATTAAAATTGATAAAATTGGATGTTTGCAAATAGTCATCGGTACTCTGCCATAAAACGGCAGAGCCTGCGATGACTTCGTCAAAAAACTTTTTTATAGGAATACGATATTTATGAATACAATAGGTAATTACGCTCCCGACTTTGAAATTCCAGGGATAGACAAAGAAGTCTATCATTTAGGCAGTTGCCGTAAAAAGTTCAAAGCGATCGCTGTAGTTTTTATGGGTAATGATAGTGCCGATGTAGATCACTACATTGAGCGTCTCAAGCAAATCCAAACTGATTTTGGCGATCAGAATTTTACCATTATGGGAATAGATTCCAATTATCGTCCAGAACCAATTGCCGAGAGCATGAAAGCGATGCAGAACTATGCTCAAGAAAAGAGCCTCAATTTTCCTTATTTACGCGATCCAACCCAAGATGTTGCTAAAGCTTTTAAAGTTAAAGTTATACCCACCATCTACTTATTAGATACTGATGCGGTAATTCGCTATCAAGGCAGAATTGATGATTGTGCTGAATCTGTAGACCAAGTTAACGATCATTATCTTCGTGATAATATCACTGCCCTATTAGCAGGAGGTAAAATCACCAAAGATTTCATAGAACCAGTAGGTACTAAGATCAAGTGGCGACCTGAATAATCGGCGTTGCATCATTTAAGGGATGGTTGAGTTTGACTAGGAGACTGGGAGACTGGGAGACTAGGAGACTAGGAGACTGGGAGACTGGGAGAATAATTTTTATCTAAATCAGAAAATTATCCCGCAGCTATGCAACATTCAATAATTAATTCCATAACCTTGATTAATTTAATGACAAAGTACAGAAAGCTGCTATGTTATGGGGAGGAAAATAACAAGAAAGATCGAGGTTTACTTTTCTAGGAATGAGTTACCAGAGGGTTTTATTAAAATTGAGTGGCGAAGCCTTAATGGGCAATTTAGGTTATGGTATAGACCCTAAAGTAGTAGCCGAAATTGCTCAAGAAGTAGCAGATGTAGTTAAAAGTGGGGTACAAGTCGCCATTGTTGTCGGTGGCGGTAATATCTTTCGAGGTGTAAAAGCTTCTGCTGCTGGTATGGATCGGGCGACAGCAGATTATATCGGCATGATTGCCACAGTCATGAATGCCATGACTTTACAAGATGCTTTGGAAAGAATTGGGATTGACAATCGCTTACAAACTGCGATCTCGATGCAGGAAGTAGCCGAACCCTATATTCGTCGCCGTGCTATTCGGCATCTAGAAAGAGGTCGAGTAGTTATCTTTGGTGCAGGTTCAGGTAATCCTTTTTTTACTACTGATACTACTGCTGCTTTACGGGCTGCCGAAATTGACGCGGAAATTATTTTTAAAGCGACGAAAGTCGATGGAATTTATGATTGTGATCCTAAAGTCAACCCCGATGCTCACCGATATCAAAGTTTAACCTATAATCATGTATTAACTAATGAATTAAGAGTGATGGACAGTACGGCGATCGCTCTATGTAAAGAAAATGATATTCCCATATTAGTTTTTGATCTTTCTGTTAGCGGTAATATTATGCGTGCTACCCAAGGAGAAGCGGTTGGCACTATTGTAGGAGGAAACTGTGAAGTTATCTGAAATAAAAGAACGAATGCAAAAGACAATTGAGGCTACTCAACGGTCTTTCAACACTATTCGCACAGGTAGAGCAAGTACTTCTTTGCTCGACCGCGTAATGGTGGATTATTATGGTGCTGAGACTCCTCTAAAGTCTTTAGCTAATTTAACTACTCCCGATGCGACGACAATTATGATCCAACCCTACGATAAAAGTAGTATGGGTCAAATTGAAAAAGCGATTTCTCTTTCTGATATTGGTTTAACTCCTAACAACGATGGACAGTTGATTAGGTTAAATATTCCCCCTTTAACCAAAGAACGTCGTAAAGAATTAGTAAAAATGGCGGGAAAACTAGCTGAAGAAGGGAAAGTCGGGGTTCGCAATATTCGGCGAGACGCGATCGATGAAATTCGCAAACAAGAAAAAAATAGCGATATTTCTGAAGATGAATCGCGAGATTTACAAGACGAAATTCAAAGAATTACTGATGATTTTAATCAAAAAATTGATGATCTTCTAGCAGTAAAAGAAAAAGACATTATGACAGTTTAAATTACTTTTGTTTCAAAATTTTTAGTTTTTAAAAGAATCTTACTTGGCGAAGTTAGTAATTGAGGAATAGTAAGTACAACAACTAAACTTACTATTCTTTTTACAGTCTTTTTACAGTTTTTTATTTCTTCATCTCACGTTTGATTGACTAAAAACTACTAACGATACCTGACCACTGGACTTTCTTTTCACCTGTGCGTCGGTAAGAGAAAAAAAGATCGCTTTGTTGATAGGTACAATAAGGAGCGATCGCGATATTTTCTGGCTTAATCCCTAATTGTTCTAGCTGAAGTTGATTAACCCTTGGCACATCTAGACGTACTTTGCCTGGTAAGTCATCATCCAAAATTGGTGGATTTGGTAACTTCTTCAAGGTATTTAGTATTTCTTGGTCAGTTTTGCCAGAATCAGTAATGATTGTTCTGCCGACTTCTAGGGCAACATAATCATCTACTTGATAAACTTTACCTGCGATCGCAGGGCCAATAGCAATACGGAGATTGGATTTTTGACTACCGAATTCCAGAAAACGAGCGATCGCTTGAGGCACAATTTTAAGAGCCGTCCCTCGCCAACCAGCGTGAATTGCACATACTCTACCTGTCAATATATCCCCAATTAATACAGGTGTACAATCTGCACTAGCAGCCCAAACAGATTGTTGCGGTTGGTCGCTGAACACCCCATCACCATCAGGAAGAGTATTTGTTGAATCCTGTTCTTTAAGGGCGGTGGTAATTTCTTGCGGAGTCAGCACTAAATTTCCATGTACTTGTTTGACTCTATAAGCGGTTGTTTGAGATTGCCAAATTGTCCTCAATTCCTCTGGAAGACGAGGATAAAATTGCTGAGTAAAAAAACCGTGTTGCCAGATCGCTAAAAGGTCACAGGTTAAGTAAGAATAATCCTGCCAAGTTTGCCACTGCCAAAGAGAGTTAATATTTTTAGAGTCAGACACAAAACTTAGTATTAATGATAAATAAAAAAGCAAAAAATTTTAGACCTTGAGAAAGTGAGGCAAGGATAGGATCATAGCCAAAAATGTTGCTACAATCCTCATCAATACCTCAATTATCAACGAACTAACATTAGTTAGAATCGACCGCTACAAACATTTTAGTTTCCGATTCATATCTCCAAGCAATTCCTTCGGGGTCTTTGCTTTGACTCCACTCTTCAAAATCTGGATCAGATTTGCGTCTGCCAACCGTACTAGAATTTAAATCCAAACGTTTAGCAAGTTCTGCTTGAATTAATGATTGACCTGCATCTATAGAAGTATTCTGATCACTCATTGAATCACTTGTGTCAGACTCAGCCTCCCAAGGCGATGACTCAGGTGATTCCTCTTTTGTTAATTGAGCAACAGGAGACGATTCTACAGATTTGCTAGTCGCGTTAGTTCCCTGACTCTGTTCTTGTTTAGCTAATTGAGCAATACCTCGAACAGATAACCTGTTCGATTCTTTAGCAGCCAATTGATAAGAGTTGATTGGTTCTGGCTCACTGTCATCAAGAATACTGCCCAAAGCACTAGCAGTAGGAAAATAGTAAACTACCCCTTTATCTTTGATGTTTTTGGGTTGAGTCCCATATTCGTCGCTTTTACGACTTAAAAAAACTTTAGCTGCTCTAGCAGTTAAATTAGCTTTTACGGATAGGTCTACTGGAGTTAGATAACCACGATTTTCTCTAATCAGTTGATTAAAATAAGGATTAATTTCTCGACACCATTTTTGCCATTGATAATTTTGCCAAATTTTGAAAGCTATAATCAATGCTGCTAATAAAAGCAAGAAGGGCCATAGCTTATACAAGACAACAAAAGCGATCGCCAAAGGTAAAATGAGAACCAAAATTCCAGCAGAACCATTATCTAGTACTTTTCCAGTCATAGTTTTGGTTGCAATTGCATAGATTTACAAGTTGCAAGATGGTCTTGCATAATTTATCTTCTTGCAATATTAAGGCAAATTGTCTTGCAACGCACACAACTAAATGCAAAGATTAACAACAAGACTCTAAACTGTTGCCATTAGGTTAGATAATTCAAGACGTCGCAACATTGCTTTACGTGCTGCAACAGCTAAGGAATCGTCGAGAGGGATGAGAGTAATTTCTTGCTGATATTTTTGTTGCAAGGCTTTAATAATTAACCAATCAGCAATAAAGGGATTTTTTGGTAACAGAGGGCCATGAGCATAGGTGGCGATCGCATTTTGATAAAAAGAGCCTGCGGTCTGATCTTCACCGTTGTTGCCATATCCTTTGATGACTTTACCCAATGCCTGTACATTATTGAGGTAAGTTCTGCCACCGTGATTTTCAAAGCCAATGACCAGGGGTTTTTCCCCTAGCATTGCTGTTAATTCCGAAGCGATGGGAGTAGCGGTAATCTCATAGACTAAATTGCCAATACAGCGTTGTGCTTCGATGCCTGGATGTCGGCTGACCAGATCTAAAATTCCTAAGCCTTCGATTCTTTTACCGAGTGCTGGTTCATAGTAGTGTCCCAAGAGTTGGGGTGAACCACAAGTAAAGACTCCTGGTGTACCTTGAGCAAGTTTAGCTTGTAGTGCTTGGGCTTTTGCTCCTTGTAGATCGCGCATCACAATTTCTTGTTGACGATCTTGTGCGCCTCCACCCACAATTAAATCTACTAGCTCAAACTCTTTAGCCTCCGTTTCCCTAGTAAGAGGGATAATTTCAACTTCTATATTGCGCCACTGGCAACGCCTTTGGATACAAATTACGTTACCGCGATCGCCATAGGTACTCATTAAGGTGGGATAAAGCCAACCGATTGCAATTTTCATGGACAGCTAGTAAAAATTAAAGAATAGCAAGAAAACTTGATTGCTAGAAATAAATAGGTTTAAAAGAAATTATGAACAATGGCTAAACTCATGAGTGTATAGTATTGTTAAATCAACAAGAATTGTCATCACAAGTAAATTTATCTGCAAGATAGAAGTATCACCATTTAGTTTTAGTTGAGTTATGAGGATTTATGGGTATGACTGTTTCACCCACTGTAATTAAAGAAAAAGCTGGTCAGACCGTCAAGCAACATTATCCCAACTATAAAATCATTGTTTTGAATGATGACTTTAACACTTTTGAACACGTTATTAAGTGTTTGATGAAATATATTCCAGGGATGAACGGCGATCGCGCCAGGGAATTAACCGAGCAAATTCACTATGAAGGACAAGCTTTAGTTTGGGTAGGCCCCCAAGAACAAGCCGAATTGTATCATCAGCAGTTGAAGCGTGCGGGATTAACTATGGCACCATTAGAGGAAGCCTAAAAATACTTAAAAATATAAGGAATAATCAATATGTCTTCTGATGGTCGGTTAGTTTGGAATCATTCTACTCATCTCCCTGGTTTGATTCCCATTTTAGAGCAGCTAATTAAGTGCGAGGGAATTACTACCGTTACTCCAGGCAGAATCAAAACCACCAGAAGTCATATACCTAAAATGAAGTTGCGAGTTTCTGTACCCATTCGAGGTGGTTATAAAATAATTGCCCGACAGGGAAAAACAGTGCAAGAAGTTTTTGTTTTGACTATTTTAGAACAATCGCAACTAGAGCAGGCGATCCAAAGGCTATGCCCAAGCTAATCGCCCATAACTTGTCCCGTATAGGGATTGGCAAACACTTCCAAATACTTATCTGCACTATTGACGAAGGATAGCATACAGGGTCGATCGGCAGCAGCAGGACATCCGAGATCGCTAAGGTTATAACCTGTAGAGGCGTAGGCAGTTTTAACTGTATTGGCGATCGCCTCAAGAGAAACCTTGGTTTCCGTTGGGATAACTCGACCAAAACGAGCAGCAATCACAAAGCGATCAATTTCGTGCCAAAACACGAGAATACTGCCATTAATCCCAGCAATACAGAGCAAAATGCCTCAAAAGCAAGAGGCTAGAAGCTAGAAGCTATAAACTAGTTGACAAACAACACACACCCTTAAGTTATCACGAATGGGCAATACTTCTTGTTTAAGCCCAAAATCAAGTTCGAGTCATTGAGTACACTATTGAAACTGATGGAGAATTCAAGACTTACCGTTTGATTACCACCAAATTCCCTTCAAAAAAACCTATTCATCGAGCAATGTCTTCTGCTCCAAAACAACTTACTTTTTCGATTTTTAACTCTGCTTAATCCTTAAACAAGAAGTATTGGGGTAGAAGGAAGAATTGACCACTTGATCTAGACACGTTACTACGAATAATCTGTGTTAGTCTACTACGAAAATCAAATAAACAAAGAAGTATCAGTAATGTTGAAATTTTATTATTCTCGCCTTTCAATTAATGCCAGACGAGTTTGGGTGACGCTGTTAGAGAAAAACTTAGAGTTTGAACCAGTAATGCTCAAGCTTAACGGCGATCAATTTCAGCCAGATTTTTTGCAAATCAACCCTTTTCACCATATCCCTGTACTAGTGGATAATGAATTTAAAATCTTTGAATCTTTGGCAATTTTAGATTACCTAGAAGCTAAATATCCTAGTCCTAGTTTTATGCCTACTGATGCTCAGGATATTGCTAAAGTGCGGATGCTGGAATTAGTTACGGTCAATGAATTGCCCCCTGCTTCAATTGTATTAATGAAAGAAATGTTGGACGTGACAGTAGAAGAACAAAAAATTGAGCAAGCAAAGCAAACAATGGCAACAACACTGCAATACTTTGAAGCTAATTTGTCAGATGATCAACCTTATTTCTTGGGAGAACAATTAACCTATGCTGATATAGTTGTTGGTACTGCTGTCGCTGCCATTCCCAATCTCGGAATTAGTCTTGAGCCATATCCTAAAATTACAAAATGGCTAGAAAACCTTAATCAGCGTCCTAGTTGGCAAAAAACTGCCCCTTCCCCAGAAGATATTGAAAAATCTAAGGCAGTTATGAAAGCGATTTTGCAAAGACGGTAAGTAATGTAACCTCTTGTATAAGTTCCATAAACCCTGGTTAGGTGAAGTCAAAAGTCAATCCCACAAGGGGACAATGAAGTCAAAAGTTATAGATTTTGATTCCTAATTTATTTTTTTAACAAATCTATTCCAGTCTCTGAACTTCATTTGACCGTCAGGTACAACTAATTTATGATTGTACCAATCAGTTAAAAAAAAATGAACATGGTAGAAAAGCGGCTTCCCCTTCCTCCTTTCAATCGAGAAACTGCGACTCAAAAAGTTAGAATGGCAGAAAATGCTTGGAATAGTCGTGATCCAGTCAAAGTAGCCTTAGCTTATACAGAAGAAAGTGTATGGCGTAATCGCGCTGAATTTTTTCAAGGTCGTGCTAAGATTCAAGAGTTTTTGACTCGTAAATGGCAAAAAGAACTGGATTATCGACTAATTAAAGAATTGTGGACGTTTAATGATAATAGAATTGCGGTACGCTTTCAATATGAATGGCACGACGATTCAGAACAATGGTATCGTGCTTACGGGAATGAATTATGGGAGTTTGATGAAAATGGTTTAATGAGTCGTCGAGAAGCAAGTATTAATGATGTGAGAATTACAGTGGATGAACGTCGATTCTTTTGGAAGGGAAGCCAAAGACCAGAAGATCATCCAGGTTTAAGCGAATTAGGGCTTTGAACCTCCCATCGCTCTCCCGCGAGGGATTCCCATATAGACTCTTAAGTAGGCTTTCGCCCCCGCCAGACCGCCATTACTGGGCTGTTTGTTTTACTTCCACGGGCGCACCGACCGCAGAAGGATTTAAATATTGTCTTGGTTTTTAGCTCTGTGTTATCACTTTGTTTTACTAGGCGCGTCACCATTACAATTTCTAGGGTGATATTTGTCTCGACGAACTAAAAACAAGGTAGCTAATCCTTTGATTTTCTTTCTGCACATTACTGCTTTTTATAGCGTATCATGTTTGAATCGAAAACTTTGCCCAAAATTCATAAGGGGCTGTCGCCTGTGGTTTCCCAGGCGTAGAGCAACGCCCCGTCCCATCACTAAAAGTGAAGGTCTTCTTTTGGAAGAAGATAAATGTATGCCTGCACCCAAGGTTGACAAAGATAAAGCTATTACCGCTATAGCAGAATTATTTAGAGAACATGGTTATCATGGCACATCTTACTCGCAGATTATTAAGGCTTCTGGTTTAGGGAAAGGCAGTCTTTATCACTATTTTCCTGATGGTAAAGAAGAAATTGTTAAAGCTGTATTAAAACAAATTAATGGTTGGTTTGAAACAAATGTATTTACGCCATTAGATACAAATGATCCTCCAGAGGAGGTTTTGGGTAAGATGTTTGCCACCGTTAATGCTTATTTTGATAGTGGACAACGAATTTGTTTATTGGGTGCTTTTGCACTTTATGACGCTAAAGAACCATTTTCTCAAGAGATTAAAGGCTATTTTCAGCGATGGATTGAGGCTTTAAACTCTTATTTACAGCGTCAAGGTTTATCCGCAAGGGAAAGCCAAGAATTAGCTTATTCGGCAATGATCGCTATTCAAGGTGGGTTGGTGATGGCGCAAGCTGTTGATAACCAGGATATTTTTCAGCAAGCAATGTCTAATGCGGAAAAGATGATGTTGGAAAGATTGAAGTCAACAGAAGAAAAATCGTAGTTAAAAATACCTGATTCATTTTGAGTCTTGACCATTCATTTAAGCGATCATTAGCACAAAGAATAAATTAAGACTCATTCATGTAGTAAGATAATTTTTGATCTAGCCTTTGTTGAGCTTCTGTTAATGATTCATAAACTTCACATTCTTCCGTATTGCGATCGCTCACCATATTTTCCTTGGCAAATCCGTCTGGATGTCGAAAATAACTGATAAGATCGACTCCAAAATTAGTAGCTTCAAAAAGCAAAACAGGAAGCATCTCTTCATCTGGAACATAAAATCCAAAATTTTCTAAGGCTTTGTCTGCAACCTCTTCACCAACTAAATCCGAACCCGCAAACATAACCTTATTACCTGGAAATATCAGTGTGTTAAGAAAAATTTCATCAAGAGCATACCAATCTTCTGGCGTTGCTAGTTTGGTTAGTTTCGCCCAAGTAGTTTCGTCAGGATCTAGCAAATTTAAGAAAGAAGGAAGTATGCGGTATTCTGAAGACCATTTACCTTTATTTTGAGTCAACAGCATTTGAAAATACCAGCCTCGTCGACATTCACGGAAAAGTATACTAAATTGTTCCTTATTATTATCATTGTTCATTTTCCAGTGAATTAGTCTAACAGGTTCTTCATATACTGATTCACATAGTTCAGCTATCTGTGAGCTAAGATGAGAAAATCCATCTGGAGCATAAGGTACAGGTTCTTTGAATGTCTCCGTTTGCGTTGTTGATGCCTCAGTACCTTTGTCAATGGTTTCATTTTCTATCGAATTATGTTCCAGGGTTGCAGAATTGTCATCAACATAACTAACTGAATTTTGCGCTACCCATTTGAAAAGAGGATCGCATTTAACAATTTTGGCATCTTTGCTATTTAAAGCGACAATTAAGCGATTATCTTCACTTCTTCTAATGCTTTTAGAGACATCGTGAGAAGCTTCTAGCATCATTGAACCATCCCAATTATAAATTTGTACTTTGGAAATGTATTTTTCTTTACCCTGTGCGACTTTCCAATTACCGCTTTTCCCCGCTTGTAGAAGGTCTAGTAAATTATTTCTAGTTCTAAGGCGGAGAATTATATTGTCATGACTACTTAATTTGTTATCCATTCTGTTACCTTCGTATAATGGTTAAGTAAATAGAATAATTGTTAGATAAAAGTGTTATTTAATTGCCAAATCTTCTTTAATTCTCCGAGTAAATACTTTTGTCTAGCTTCAACTATTGCTGGTGTCCATTCATGCTCTTTTAAAACTTGAATTGTTAAAGCAAATGTAGTTACAGGACTATCAAAATATTTCTCTTTCTTTGACTGAAAATCATAATTACTAGCAGCATTATTTTTGTGGCGAGAGAGTAAAACCAAATTTCCCAAACAGTGTAAATATTTTTCTTTTTCTTCTGTAGAAAACCCTTTTAGCCAGTGACTATCAGATTTAGGATTTTGAGGAAGAACGTGTTCGATGGTGATTTTTTTGTAAGTATCGTAGGTGGGAGTGCCATCGGAAATAGCACTGTTAAGACGCAAGAGTATGTAAAGGCTGATATTTTGGGTTTTATATGTGTTGTAAATATCTCCGTCAAGGCGATCGCAAATTTGTTGTTGTTCTTCTATTGTTAATTGTATTGGTGAGTCATAAGCAAATAAATAATCATCACTTTCAATCTTTTTGATTAGATCTGCATAACGTTTAATACGTTTATCGATATTAGCTTTTAAAATTGTTAAACCAGCAGCCAAACGTTCAAAATAAGTAAAAAATTTGAATACTTGTTCTGGTTCATGACGATATTTTGTTAGATAGAGAATGGCTGGAGGAATCCAGTCAGAATTACCTGTTCTTTGTAGCCAACGAAATAGTTGATTAATTTTTAAATCATTAATGCTACTAACATAATTATAGTTTTTAAAATTTTCTAATGCTTGAGCATAAGGTTCTATAATTTTATCAATCAGATAGCGTGAATCTTGATTTTCTTCTCGTGATAATACATAATCTCGAAAACTATTAAGCACTGATGACTCTAATTTTTTCTGAGCATAAATCATCCTAATGTGAGAAAAAAGCTCAGTAAAATCTTTTCTGCCTAATTGTTCTTCTAAGTCTTCCCATTTACGAGTATATTTTTCTTCCTGTTTTTTATCGTAAGACAATTTGCCTATGATATCAGCTTTTAAAATATCTGTAATTGATAAATCCAAACCACGATCATTGAGTACAGAAAAAATTTTGTAAGCTGAATTAAAATCTGGTGTATGAACTAATACTAAATAACAATGCTGTAAAAGAAATTGAGTTAAACGTACCTTCTGAGATTCTGCTGGTAATTCTTTAGGAATTCTATCCAGTAAGAAACGAGTATTTTCAATAATATTTCGTTGACTGTCAGACAGTTTCTTTAAAGTAATTTTTGTTTGTTTTTCTATACCATCTGAGTCCTGAATATATTCTTTAAAAAAATCGCGATCGCGTTCTCTTAATATTAATCTTGGAAGAGCAATCTTTCCTGCGTCTTCATCTTCTGGCTGACAGATATATTGAGTTAAATTTGTTTTTTTTCGTAATTTTCTCAATACGGCAAACAAGATGGTTAAAGTTGTTAACCTTTGTTGTCCATCAATGACTTCTGATTCGGACTTACCTATCGGCTTGATTAAAACAATGTTGCCTAAAAAATAGGGAGGTAGTTGATTAATATCTGTCGATTCATCTCCCAGTGCATCAATTAAATCTACAAGTAGCTGTTCTGTTTGTTCGCTTGTCCAAGCGTAGGGACGTTGATAATTAGGGATGTTAAATATAAAATCGTCACTGAAGACTTTTTTGATAGGATAACCAGCCCCTTCAATTTTTATTGCTGTCATGTTTTTTGAGAGATCTAAATTTATTCGCCTCTATTAATAGATTTCCCAAAATTCCGTCTGATGAAACATGACTAGCGAGGAAAAGGACTAAAGTGATCCATCAGTTAATTTTTTTGTTTTAGAATTTCTTTTTCACTCTGCCATAAATTTTCGTCCAAACGCTCATAAATACATTGATCGCGTTTCATGAGTTGATAACCAATAAATTCACGCCTTAAAGTGGCAGTGTTTGGATGATATAGTTTGATCCCACATTCCGCACGTTAAAATGTAACACAAAGTAATTTGTCTGATATTCTTAATGCTACAAAATGATGTACGCAATGTGGGTTATAAAATCCAATCCCTCAAACAATGGGATATTCCCCGTGAATTCCGCCGTCGCATCAAAAATGCCTTTGAAGAGGCTGGTATCCCTTTACCATTACCTCAACAGCAAATCTGGCTTAGTCGTCAACATCCCAGTCAAGATTGGAAAATTAGAACTCAGCGGTTTAATTAAAAAGCTAAATCGGGAAAAACTTCTTGTACTGCTGGATGTACGATTTGACCATTTTTAATATTCAATCCTGTCGCTAAAATTTGATTGTGTTCTAAAGCGGATAAACCATGATTCGCTAACTGTAAAACATAAGGGAAGGTGCTGTTATTCAAGGCTTGAGTTGCTGTCCAAGGTACTGCACCAGGCATATTAGGTACGCCAAAATGAACTACTCCTGTTTCTACATAAGTTGGCTGAGTATGGGAGGTAGGACGCAAAGTTTCGATACAACCACCTTGATCTACAGCCACATCTACAATTACTGAGCCTGGGCGCATTTGAGCTACTAAATCACGAGATACTAAAACTGGAGCTTTTTTACCAACTACTAGCACTGCACCGATCAGTAAATCGGCATCGGTAACTGCCGTTTTTATTGGTGCAGGAGTGCTATAGAGCAATTCTACTCGCGAACCAAATAAATTTTCTAAGTAACTAAGACGTTCGACATTAATATCAATAATCTGGACTCTTGCGCCCATACCGATCGCAATTTTAGCTGCTTCTGTGCCAACAACACCACCACCTAGAATCACTACATTACCTGGTCTAACTCCTGGTACACCTCCTAGTAATACCCCTCTACCTCCCTGCTGCTTCTCTAAATATCTAGCACCGAATTGCACCGATAAACGTCCAGCAATCACACTCATTGGTGTTAATAGAGGCAGACTACCATTGCTTAATTCAACAGTTTCATAGGCGATCGCAGTTGTCCCAGATTCCATTAAAGCTTTAGTTAGGTGGCGATCGGCTGCTAAATGAAGATAGGTAAAGAGTATTTGTTTGGGTTGAAGATATTGGTATTCATTTGGTAAAGGTTCTTTAACTTTAATTACCAATTCTTTATCCCAAGCCTCGGCAGGATTAGTAACAATTTTTGCCCCAGCTTGATAATATTCTGCGTCTGTAAAACCAGATCCCACCCCTGCCTGAGTTTCGACAAAAACAGTATGGTTTTTGGCTAATGCTTGAACGCTATTAGGAGTTAAGCCAACACGAAATTCTTGATCTTTAGTTTCTTTAGGAACACCTATTTCCATTTCGCTCCTCTATTTTAGTGATGTTTTAATGCTGTCTTAGTTCAATTCAGCTGGCTGTTGCTTTGATTACTTTTAACTAAATTTTTTATGTTTAAGATATTGAGTGAGATGTAACTAACATTATTATTTTAGTTTGATTATTGAACTAATGCTTCCCAGTCGGGATAAGCACCAAAGTTACCTGGTTGTCCTGTCAGTCTCATTGCACCATAACCAAGACGGTTAAGTATTAAATCTTTAGCAATGGTAAAAGTTGGAGAAATAGAAATTGTATTGTTCATAAGTACCTCAGCAGAATTATTTACGGCAATATTGACCCAAGGTAAGTAATAGACATCTCCTATTCTATATTTTGAACCAAAAAACTTTATCTATAAAATTTATCTATAAAAATTTTGGTAAATCTCTAATACTTTTTGTTCGCCAGATTTTCCTGGTTGTGAAATAGAATGTTCCATTTCAATTAGTCCTGTATATCCTTTAGATTGAATATGCTTGAGAATATTAGCATAGTTCATTTCACCGCTTGTAGGTTCAGTTCGATTAGGTGCATCGGCAATTTGAAAACAAGCAATTTCATCCCAAACGCGATCGATATGGTTGATAATATTGCCTCCTTCCATTTGTACTTGAAAGGTATCGAAGATTAATTTAACGGCTGGACTATTAACTGCTTTAACGATTAGATAAGCATGAGGAATAGTAGTTACAAAAGTCCCTTGCCACCATTTTCCTGTAATCGCCTCTAGCCCTAAAATTATTCCTGCTGATTCTGCTATTTCGGCACAATATTTTAGGTTTTCAATCATATTTGTTGTTTGATAATCTCGTTCTAAACTTGGGTCTAAAACACCAGAAAGAGTAGTAACATATTTTCCGTTGACTCGTTTAGCTACTTCAATAGTTTCTTGTAATTGTTGTAATAAAATCTCTCTGGCTTCGGTTGAGTCGCTGACAAAAGTAGGACGGTCAAAGATTAAATTATTAACAAAGCAACCCATTTCTAGGTTATGCTTGGCTAATTCTTTGCCTATTTTTTCTTGAACATCAACAGGACGTAGTTTGAGAAAATTATCTTCAATTCCTGCAAAACCTTGGTCAGCAATAAATTTTATTTGATTGATCGGATCTCTAGCAGCATGATGGGGAAACATGACATCTTCTGGGGAACTTAAACCAATATGAGGAGCAAATTTCATTTTTATTCTTGATTTAAAATAAATTACATTTTGTCGAGAAACGGCTCGACAACTTCTCTCGTTTCTTTACTACTAACTACTGGAACAATTTCAAAAGTCGCTCCCGAACCACGCCATTTTAAAATCCATTCTTGCAGCAAGCGTAAATCATCACATTCCATAAGCTGAAAGCATCTACTGAAATTAGGTTCTATCCAGCTATCAATATATTTAAGTCCTTCGGGAAACATTCTACCTTCATCCCGAACACGCTGATAAATGGGTAGCATATCATTGTCTTGAAAACGTTCAATAATCATGAATAGCATTATTTAATTTGATGAAAAGTTACTGTTAAAATTTCAACCATAATTTCTTCTGCATCAGCAATGTCATCAATTTGCTCTAGTAACTCTTATGATTCTTGCTGTTGCTTCCAATCATCCGTCAAGAGACCAGAAAATCCCCAGTTTTCTTCTGCGATCTCTTGAATGACAATATGAATATGTTCTGGCTTCTTTCCCAATATACGAACAAGAGAATTAGTCACTTCTTTAACGAGTTGAGCTTTTTGCGCTCTTGTTGCACCTTTTGTAATCTGGATATTGACGTATGGCATGGTAATTTTATTTTCTGTTTTTACCTTAAATCTAGCTTGAGCCTAGAGAAACTGTTTCTGTAAATCCTACTCATAACGATTCTTCCAAGCAATATACAATGGTTCAAAACTTTCTGGCTGTTCTTGAAAATTAACAGTTTCAGAGGAAATAACTACCCAGGGTTGGACACTTTTTAGCCAGAGGTTACCAACAGGTTCAAACAATTTTTTGTTATCAAGAGTACCTGGTTTAACATTAACGATAAACTCGTTTCGCGAAGGCATATGATAAAGACGAGTACCACATTCTGGGCAAAAGGCACATTGCACTTCTCTACCACTATTAGATTTACGAGACCATATTTTGGGATTACCATTAATTAATCTAAATCCAGACTTTGGTGTAGGCATTGACATTCCAAAACCAGATGTAGATTGTGTTTGACATTCGGTACAATGGCAAGCATATAAAGTAAGAGGCATTTCACTTATTTCGTAGCGTATCCACTGACATTGGCAGCCACCATAAATCGGCAAATTTATTTTGGACTTTGATGTCATCTCATAAACCTCTGAAAATGTTTAACGATTCATCATAATTTTGAGCGATACAGATATTTTTGAACTGCTTGAGCGAGTAAACTTTAGCCATAGCAAACAGCAAAGCAACAAACCCTAATTAAAATTTTCAATTCGATTCAACAAGTTAATTTCATCAGTACTAAGATGAATTGAATTAACAGCAATGTTTTCTTCTAAGTGAGAAATAGTTGTAGTCCCTGGAATCAAAATAATATTGGGTGCATAGTGCAATAACCAAGCTAAAGCAATTTGATTGGGTTTTACGCCTTTCTTCTGGGCGAGATCTGCTAAAATCCCTTCCGCATTAGCTAACGGTGCGCCACGTTTTAAAGGATGTGCGCCGAGAGAACCATAGGGGATAAAAGCAATGTTATTTTGGGTACAGTAATCTAAGATATCTTGATTAGAGCGATCGCTAATACTAAACCGATTTTGTACTGAGGCAATATCAACAATGTTTCTGGCTGTTGCAATTTGTTCTAAGGTTACATTAGAGATACCAATGTGACGAATTTTTCCCTCTTGTTTTAGTTGTGCCAATGCACCAATAGATTCTATAAATGGAACTTTAGAATCAGGACGATGTAGTTGATAAAGATCAATGCGATCGCGTTTTAATCTTTTTAAACTTGCTTCCACACTTTTCCTCAGACTTTCAGGTCTACCATCTGCTTGAATATTATCGGGTGCGGGTTTATTAATTCCCCCTTTGGTAGCGATAACTAAATCTTCTGGATAAGGATGCAAAGCCGAAGCAATAATTTCCTCATTAAAACCTGGGCCATAAGCTTCGGCGGTGTCGATAAAATTAACCCCCAATTCAACAGCACGACGTAAAAGCTGTTTTCCTGCTTCCCAGTCAGGATATGCACCAAAGTTCCCTGGTTGTCCTGTCAGTCTCATTGCACCATAACCAAGACGGTTAACTATTAAATCTTTAGCAATGGTAAAAGTTGGAGAAATAGAAATTGTATTGTTCATAAGTACCTCAGCATAATTATTTACGGCAATATCGACCCAAGATAAGTAATATTAGGGGGATTATTGAAAGTTTGAGCAAATTTTGCCAATACACCCGTATCTCTGCGCCAAGCCATATAGTTGGCATATTGTTCGCGAGAATCCCATTCAGTTAAAAGTACTATCTTACCTGGGTTATCCCGATCTTCATAGACTTGATAGCGATCGCATCCCTCATATCCCATTGTGCTGGTAAAAGTTTCTTGAAGCAGTTGCTTAACTGCTGTTATTTTATCGGGCTTAATTTGCCATTCGACTAAAACGGTGACGTTCATCATAATTTCCTCAGCTATTGTGCAGTCCAACCGCCATCAACCACTAGATTAGAACCTGTCATAAACGCAGCAGCAGGAGAAGCCAAAAATACTACTGTTTCGGCAATTTCTTCGGGGGTGGCAAAACGTCCAATAGGATGGAGATTAGTTAAATATTCTCTTCCCTGGGATACTTCTTCTGGAGTTCCCGCAGCCCGTTGCATCATCTCTGTTTCTACACCTCCAGGACTAACTGCGTTAACCCGAATCCCTTGCTGGGCGTATTCTAAAGCAGTAGAACGGGTTAAACCTAATACGGCGTGTTTGCTTGCAACATAGATCCCTGCACCTGGCATTCCTACCGTACTTGCTACCGATGCAGTATTAATAATCGAACCACCGCCATTTTGTAGCATGGCAGGAATTTCATGCTTCATGGAAAGCAGAACGCCTTTGACGTTAATCTCAAACACAGACTGATAATGTTCTGCCGTTTGTTCGGCGGTTAAGATACCGAATTCTCCTTCAATTCCAGCATTATTAAAAGCGATATCTAATCTGCCATACTTGGCTAAAGTTTTCTCAATTAGATTTTTAACTTGAGTTTCATCCCTAACATCAGCCTGAATAAAGATTGCCTCCCCACCTGAAGCTTGAATTTCTTTGGCGATCGCCTGACCTTCTGTAATTCTTCTGCCTGCTAGAACTACTTTTGCACCTGCTTTAGCTAGAGCGATCGCACTGGCTTGACCGATTCCCGAAGTTCCACCTGTTACTAATGCTACTTTGCCTTCTAATGTATTCATTGTAATTCTCCTTGATTATTTATAACTTAATAAGAAATTTCAGTTCTATCTCGCCAAAATTTACCAGTTTCGCTACGAGGTGCTTCTGTTGCTAACCAAATCCCTGTATCTGCACCTTGTTCGGGGGTTCTTGGTGCGGATTCACCACCCATATCAGTTTTTACCCAACCAGGACACATAGAGTTTACGGCAATCCCTTTAGACTTTAAAGCATCTGCGAGCATTATAGTTGCGCCATTAAGTGCTAGTTTCGAGAGACAATAACTGGGAACATTTGCAGATAGTCCACCGATCTCCCCATAACCACTGGATACATTTATTACTCTGGCATCTTCAGATTTTTCTAGCAGGGGTAAAAATGCCTGTACCATCGCAATTGCACCAAAAGTGTTGGTATTGAAGGTTGAATCTAATAATTCTCGTTTAATTGTCAGAATATTTACACCTTCATCGGGATAGATACCCGCATTGTTAACTAAGACATCTAAGCGATCAATATTTCGATCTAAGGTTGCTAGTGCTTGTTCTATAGAGCGATCGCTACTTACGTCTAATTCCACGGGAATGACATTTCCTGATAATTTTTCAGCAGCTTGCTTGGCATTATCTAAAGAACGTGCAGTAATAATTACTTGATACCCTTTAGCTAATAATCCAATCGCGATCGCAAAGCCAATCCCGCGATTACCACCTGTAACTAATGCTTTTTTTTGATTGTTCATGGTGTTTAATAGATTAAGTTTTTCCGATAATTGACAGCAAAATCCTTCCAGGTATTAGGTTTGCGCCCTACTATTGCTTCAAAGTTATCGAAGGTTGCATCGGCTTCAGGAATTTTATTTGCTACGTTCAACTCAAATTGGGTATAAACACAATTCATATAGGCATTAGGATAAATACCGTCCACACCTTCTTGTAGAGTATTATCCAAAAACTCTTTCGGGGGATGAGCTTCCGTTTTAAATGGTTGTCCTACAACTTCGGTAAGAATTTGAGCTACTTCATCCATTGTTTTCGCATTGTAGCCGAGTGGTATAGTTTGACCCGTATATTTCTCTGAATGTAACAAAGTTTGTACCACTACCGCAGCCAAATCGTAACAGTCAATCCAACTCCAACGAGCATCACCGATATAGTTGGTAATTACTCCATTATTAAGCCAGCCAAAGCCAAACAGGTTTTGCATGAAAGCTTCGGGACGCAAATGAGTATAACTAAAGCCGAGTTTTTCGATATATGCTTCAATAAATTGATGCCATCCCCAGTGAGCGACTTCATTTGTAGGTGCGGTTGATGCGCCAATGTGAACTATATGCTCGACACCTGACTGTTTAGCAGTATCGAGGAATCGTTTACTTTGTCTGAGCATATCAACAGTATAGCCAGTTAGTAATAATGCTCTATCTATATCTTTGAGTGCAGGAGTGATGGTTTCGGGATCATCTAAATCGAGAATAACGCTGTTGATACCCTTATTTTTGAAACTTTGTGCTTTTTCAGGCGATCGAGTAGCAGCAATAACCTTAACATCTTCAACATCTACAAGCTGACTTACTACTTCACCGCCAATTTTACCCGTAGCACCGAGAACTAAAATATTTGGTTTGTCAATCATAATTAATTTTTGAAAAATTGCGTTATTTATTGAGCAGAGTTCATCGAACCTGAGAACTCGATTACATTCCCGTTATTGTCTTTAACGAATCCTACTCTTACGCCAATGTTGGGGTAATCGGCTGCTTCTACAAATGTCGGTACACCTTTTTTATTTAATTCGGAAATGGCATCATCAACGCTGTCTACTCGAAAGCAAAAATGACCCACACCAGTTGTTCGTAATGCTTCTCCAAAAAAGGATAAATTGCCAGCCAAGTTAGCAAAAACAACTTGTAGCGTGGTGGGCGTTTAGTCATTGAACTTAAATTTAAATATTTTATCGTTACGCTACGTAATTAATTTATCAAAAATAAAATAGATATGTCAACCTTTAAAACTAAAAAAGCTAAAACCCCTATAAAATTTAAATATAAAAGATACTGAGCGCGTAGAGTCGCCTTTGCCTCATCGCTCTTGTTGAACTTAAAACAAACAGATGAATTTTTATCTCATCAGTACGTTTGCCATGGCTTCTTTGTTACTGCTAGCAACACCTGGTCCTGATTTACTCGCGATACTTGGTCGTGGCATTAGTCAAGGACGAAAAGCAGCAATGGTATCAGTCATAGGTTATGCCCTTGGCGATGTTGTCCATACTACTTTTGCTATTGTGGGGCTTTCTGCCTTAGTCCGCTCATCTGCCATTAGACTTGTCCGAAAAATAAATTCGTGAGAAAAAAGACGGTAGAAATAGAT
>CAYMWC010000042.1:23226-29110 GCA_964393695.1 uncultured Pleurocapsa sp. | reverse complement strand
TTTTTTAGATTACCCAAGTAATTAATTTACTGTCATACCTCGATTCAGCAACGTCTTATTTTTTAGTTTCAGCAGGTTTTTCCTGACTATCTTTGCTACCTTCTTTACTTTCTCCTTCTTTTCCTTCTGCTGCTTCCTCTTGGGCTTTTTTGGCACTTTCTATTTCAGCTTGGGTCAAAGGTATAATTGCATCGAGTTTGATTTGAGTTTTTAACTCTGCTTGTTTTTGCGGGATCAGTTCGCTTCTACTACTAGCTAAAATTGCTGTGGGTTTTTCTTCCACAGTCGAGCTAATAGTCTGTACCATTAACAGTGGTTGTAACCTTTCTAGAGACTGCAAAATTTGTTTAGTTTCGGTAAAAGTTCCTTTAAGGGTTAAAGAAATACTTTGGCGTTTGAGTTTACCTTTTACTCCTTCTCCTAAAGAAGCATCATCAACAGTGGTCATAGTTGCTTCAGGTTGATAGTCAACTAAAACTCCCTGATTAGAAGCAACAAAGTTATTTAAATCTAAGAGCAAAGTATCTAGATCTTGCTCCCTAGTAAACATAGACATAACCTGAGTTTTTATGGCTTTTTGGTTAACTAAATCAGCTTCTAATTGAGCTAGCTTTAGCTGAAGATCTCCTGTTTTAATTTGTGCTAATTGTCCTTGCAATGTTTGCTTTTTAGTTGTTGCTTCAGCATATTTTTTTTGAGCAGGACTGACAAAATTAATAAACCCATAGGCTGCTAAAGCAAATCCTGCAACTGCGATCGCAATTCCAGTAACTTGGGGTGTAAAGGTAATACCAAAGGCAGAAGGATAATCCCCTGCCATACTTTTTTCTTCCGTAGAAAAATCGTCTGCAAAGGTCATTTTACGATCGCTCCTTTACTCTCTAATAGTTTTAGTCTAGTTACTAACCCAACTGAACCTTTTTCGCTAATTTCTTTAATTAATTGCGATGAAGGTACATTGTTTAATGAGGCAGAAATAGTATATTTAATTCCTGAAGGAAGCTCTAAAGAAGCCTTGTCTGGTAAATCATCTTGGTTTTCTATCTCAATAGGAAATTCAGTAAGGCTAGCACCATTTAATTTAATTTGTTTACCATCAAAAAAAGGCGATCGCTGTAGGAATAAAACAAAATCGTTGATATCGTTATAAGAACGAGCAACCCCAGCAATACTAAGACCTATAGCCCCTGCTTCACCACCCTGTTGGATCGAATCAACTTGAACTCCAGGGGGAGTGCGATCGCTCACTTCCTGCATAATTGCTGCCCAAGATTTAATATTTTCAAAAACCTGTATAAAGGCAGTTGTTTCTGTCTCTATTGCTTCAATTTCTTGATTTACCGCATCCAGCTTTTTATTTTGATTTCCTAGATCGGCAATTTCACTTTCAATTTGTTTAATTTCCGCTTCGATAGTAGCTGTTTTGGCATTCACACTTTGTAAATAACCAAAAGTAATTGCTGGTGCTACCAAAGCTATAATTACTCCCGCAGCAATGGGAATTTTATCGGCAAGGGAGGGTTCTTTTGTTTGAGCCAAACTACTGGTGTCAACACTTTTTCCTATCCCTCTATCCCTGAGAAAATTAATATCTAAGTTATACATACAGTCATACCAATTTTAAGAATAACTAACATAGTTCTAGAAAATTATTAATGATTAAACATCTCGCATTCCTAGTCCTAAAACAATACCTAAACCAGGACGGCGATCGGGTGCAATATCTTGGCTTACTTCTAAACCTAAAGTAGTAATTGGATCAATTTTCATCGTGGGTAAATTAAGTTTTTGAGTAAAAAATTCATCTACTTGACTAATACCTGCCCCTGGCCCTGCTAAGAGTAATTGAGCTATTTCTAAGTCTTCACTTTGATTAATATAAAAGTTAATTGAACGACTTAATTCTTCGGTTAATTCACCTAAAACTCTGATCAATGCTGCTTGTCCTGCCTCCATTTGGGATGAGTCGATATCTCCCGAATCTTGTATTCCTTGTAAGACATCTACATCCAGAAGTAACTCTGTTGCCCCAGTCATAGGTAGACCCATTGCTTGGGAAAATGCTGCTCGCATTTGATAAGTGCCTATCGGTACAGTTCGAGAAAACTGTGGAACTCCTTCAACTACAATCGCAATTTCTGTATTATCAAATTCCAGATCTACTAAGACTACAGCTTCTTTAGAACCAAACTGACGTAGTTGTTCTCTAATAGTTCTAATTAAGGCAAAACTATTAACTTCTAAAACTCTGATTTGTAAGTCTGCTTGCTGGAAAATTTCACAATAAAGATCAGTTACTTCTTTTTTAGTCGCTATTAATAAAACATTGACTTTTTCAATACCATCTTCGTCCATAAAATAGCCTAGCTTGACATAATCTAGATCTACTTCTTCACGGGGATAAGGAAGATACATTCCTGCTTCATGTACCAAAACCATATCTTTTAATTCCTCTTCGTCTAACTCGGCTGGAACAGGAATTACACGGATAATTGCTTCCCTCATGGGTACAGCACTTGATACTTGTTTAGCACTTATTTTATTTACTTTGAGAGTGTCTTTTATTAATTCTGATAGCGTCAAAGAATCAACAATATGTCCATCTTCATATACCCCTTCAGGAATATCAGCTGAGACATTCTTGATTAATTTATACTGCTGACCTTGTTTGCTAATTTGAGCAATATTAATCTTTTGAGGATTAATTTCAATACCTATCCTGTCACTTTTCTTAGCAAAAATATTCGTTAAATTATTCAGCATACTCCTGTCCCAAGTAGTATTTCCAAGTCCCACCTCATTCTTAGATATGACGGTATGATTTTGGTTCGTAGCCAGTCAAAGTATCTTTAAGGTTACTTCTTAGTTATAAAATCGAGTTATTATCTTTAATTAATTGCTATCAATAACTTGCCAATAAGCTATTTATAGGCTAAGAAATATTCGATTTATTTTGATACTAAGCTGGTCACATTGGACATTGTAGCTGCTACAAATCGATTTTTAGATAAGTGGTTGCACCGAAAAATAAGCTGGCTATATATAGATAAATAGTTAAAATTACGCAGAGATATTGCCATTTTTACTTATAAGTAATATTGTTTGTTTGGTGGTTCATCTCTAACTAAGTAATGACAAGAATTATCCTGACTAAAAAAATTGGCTTATGGTTACTAATAGGAGTAGTCTTTAGTTGGCTATCTAGCTGTAATCCCAGAGCTAATAATAATTCCGATCAGCTTGAATTTTGGACTATGCAGCTAAAACCAAACTTTGCTCAATATTTTGCTGATTTAAACACTACTTTTGAAACCCAGAATCAACCGATAAAATTACGCTGGGTAGATGTCCCTTGGGAGGCTATGGAAAATAAAATCCTCACCTCCATCTCAGCCAAAACAGCACCAGATGTGGTGAACTTAAATCCTACATTTGCTTCACAATTAGCAACACGCAATGCTTGGTTGGATTTAAATAAAGTAATTGATGGGCAAGCTAAGGCAACTTATCTACCCAAAATTTGGCAGGCGAGTACGATTGAAGTTTGCCAAGATAGTAACTGTCAAGAACAAGCCTTTGGTTTACCTTGGTATTTAACCACCACCATTACTATTTATAATCAACAACTGTTAAGGGCAGCAGGTATTAAACAACCACCCCAAACCTATGAGGAATTAGCAACCGTCGCCAAAATTGTTAAAGAAAAAACAGGTAAGTATGCCTTTTTTATTACTTTTGTCCCTAGTGATTCGGGAGACGTTTTAGAGTCTTTGGTCAAAATGGGAGTAGATTTAGTTAATGAGTCAGGTAAATCCGCCTTTAATACGCCTGAGGGAAAAGCAGCTTTTCAGTATTGGGTAGATTTATATCAACAAAAATTACTACCTCCAGAAGTATTAACTCAAGGACATCGTTACGGAATTGAGCTATATCAGTCTGGAGAAACAGCTTTATTGGCTTCTGGGGCAGAATTTATCGACGGTATTACTAATAATGCCCCAACTGTGGCCAAAGTTTCTGCTGCTGCACCCCAAATTACTGGTCAAACGGGTAAAAAAAGCGTCGCGGTAATGAATCTAGTTATTCCTCGCGATAGTGATAAATCCGAACAAGCACTAAAATATGCCTTGTTTGTAACTAATACGAAAAATCAATTGGCTTTTGCTCAAACATCTAAAGTACTACCTTCGACAGTAGAGGCGGTAGAGCAATACATTCAGGAAATTGAGCAACAAAAACAAACCACTTTAGTAGATCAGGCAAAAAAAGTGAGCGCAGCCCAACTTCAGGATGCGGAAGTCTTAATTCCTGTCAAACAAGATATTCACATCTTACAAAAAGCAATTTATGAAAACTTACAAGCAGCAATGTTAAATGAGAAAACTGTAGAACAAGCTGTTCAAGATGCTGCTGCTGAATGGGATAACTATAGTTACTGATTACTGATTACTGATTACTGATTACTGATTTTTGGTCTGGGTGTTAAGAAAAAAGAATTATTGATAAACCGAGACTAGCGATCGCGATTAATAGTAAAATAGTCTGTCGATCAAAGTGTTTTAGATAACTCTTTTTTCGATTACGGAATTTTGCTCTGAGTGATTTGCTTGTTTGATAAGGATTGGTAAAATCTAGATCATCGGCAGATAAAGGAGTAAAAATAGGATCGAGACTGGCTTTATTAATTCCCAAGGGCGGTTGTTTAACAGTATTACCCCTAAATGTCCTATTATCTGCGGTTTCTAGTCTGGAATTTAGCTGTTGTGAAGTTGCTGCTGACGGAGTATAGAGGATTTTTCTATATCTTTTGAGATAAGTGTTGTGGTTTTTAGATTTAGTAGGGTTAATTCCTTGAATTTTATTCACTGCTTGGGTCAATAATTTAGACTCAATATAAGAATAACCACGACTAAGAGAATAAATTGCCTGTTTAAGATCGGTAGCTAAACTACTTTTTAAAACATAACCAGATGCCCCCGCCTGTAACGCTTGAGCAACATAATTGCGATTTTTGTGACTGGTAAGGACTAATACTTGAGTATTGGGAACATATTTACAGATATATTGAGTGGCAGTAATACCATTCATTTTAGGCATCTCAATATCAAGTAAGACAATATCAGGCTGCAATTTGGGTATTTGAGCGATCGCAGCTTGACCATCCTGGGCTACACCAACTATCTCGATGGCTGACTCAGGTTGTAAGATGGCTCTCATTCCTTCTAACATTAAACATTGATCGTCTACCAGAAAAACTTTAATCATCATCCAATTTGGTAAATCTTTAAACCCGCAAGCTTAACGACTAAATATAACTGATAAATTATTGGCGGGCATTTCAATAACTTCTTGTAGTCTTAATTTCGCTGCTGCTGCCGTCTCAATTACTGCTTCTAAATCTCTCACACCCCATAAAGGATTCCGCTCCCGTAGTGAACAATCAAAACTCTCATTGCTAGGAGCAGTATGCTCACCGTCACGTTTATAAGGGCCATAGAGATAGAGAATCCCACCTAGAGGTAAAATTTGTCCTGCTCCTGCCATTAAGCCTAAACAAGCAGTCCAAGGGGCAATATGAATCATGTTGATATTGATGATCGCATCAATCTCTTTGTCTCCTAGCTGCTGTTGCCAATTCTCTTGGGTAACATCAATCGGTAAGGGTAAATCTAGATTATCTACAGCACAAGCATTTTTCCAAGCTAGAATACTTGCCCTCGCCAGAGGATTGTTATCTGAGGGAATCCAATGACATGAGTGTAGCTGTGAGGCAAAAAAGACAGCGTGTTCTCCTGTACCACTAGCAATTTCCAAAATGTTACTACCAGGCAGTAAGACACTGGTTAATACCTCCAGAATTGGCTGGCGATTACGTTGTGTAGCA
>CAYMWC010000042.1:0-23216 GCA_964393695.1 uncultured Pleurocapsa sp. | reverse complement strand
GGTTGCTTTTAAGTAGCAAGTAGCAAGTAGAAAGTAAAGAGTAACGGGAGACGAGGTGACGGGGTGACGAGGAGATACGCTTAACGGAATTTCTCCCAGTCTCCAAAAGTCCCCAAGTCCCCAAATCTTCTGACTTCTGACTTCTGACTTCTGACCTCTGACCTCGTTGTTATAGCTTAATATCTAATTCTTGGATCGATGTAAGCATTAATAATATCGATCGCCATACTAGCAATGACCACAATTACACCAAAAAAGACCATTACTCCCTGCACAGTGGGATAATCTCGCAGAGAAATGGCTTCGTAAAGTCTATTGCCTAATCCTGGCCAAGAAAAGGTTACTTCAGTCAAGACAGCACCACCTAGTAAGGCTGCAAAGGTTAGACCTAAAACCGTGATTACGGGAATTAGCGCATTTTTTAAGGCATGGGATACTAAAATAGTTGGTTCAGGAATCCCCCTCGCCCTAGCTGCCTCAACATAATCGGCTTTCAGGGTGTGTTTGAGATTAACTCGAACGATACGTTCAAAAATACCACTTAATAGTAAACCCAAAGTCAAGCTAGGCAGTGCTAAATAATGAATAGTGTTAAGAAACATACCCAGATCTCCCGCCAGCAAACTATCAACCAGATATAAACCCGTTACTGGAGGTGGGGGAGGAGCATTGATGGGATAACGAGTACCTAAAGGAAACCAGCCTAAATTGACGGCGAAAATTAACTGTAAGACCATGCCTACCCAAAATAAAGGTAGGGAATAGGTAATAATACCAAATAATCTTCCTCCAGCATCCAGCCAATTATTCGAGGTAGAAGCAGAAATCATTCCCACTATTACTCCGACAACTACTGCGACAATCATACTGCAAAAAGACAACTCAACGGTAGCGGGAAAGTATTCTTTAATTACTGACCAAACTGATAAACCGCGACTAGTTAGGGAGCTACCTAAATCGAAATTGAGTAGATCTTTGAGATAATCAAAGTATTGTTGCCAGAGAGGATTAGTTAAACCTAATTGCGATCGCAAGGCTGCTTTGGCTGCTTCTGGGGCTCGTGTACCTAAAATTGCATCAGCAGGATCTCCAGGAGTTGCCCTTAATAGTAAAAATACTACAGTGGCGATCGTTAACAACATTAACGGCGCGAGGAGTAAACGCACCAAAATATAGGATTGCAGTGCTTTAGAGCGAGACATTTTTGAGCGATAATTAACAATTGCCTTAGTTATAACAGCCCGTCTCGTGATTTAGAAAACTAATCCGTTGCTAGCTCTGATCTTGGTCAAAGCTATTACGCCCAATTCCTAGCTCTTTCTTGCTGCGCTTTAACTCTTTCCACAAAGTCTTTATTTGCTTGTATGCCTTGTCTGGTGGTAATTTTCCTCCAGTTTCCAAGTTACAAATGTAGCTAATCTTTTGGGCAAATTCCTGCAAGTTAGAATTAAAAACCAGATTTTCTGGCTTAACTTGACCATGATAAGGATAACGGGGATAAAGATAATCTTCGGTTTTTTTATTAGTTGTCATAATGCTATGTTTTTTTCTAGACCAATTTGCACCAATTATGTATTTAATCTGGTTATAAATTAACAATTTTTAACAGTCAACTGTTTTTCGCCACCGATAAGTACCTAAGCAAAATTAATTGTGTAATTTAAAAAGAGGATCGGAAGCACTTCTGGCGTCAAACGACAGAATCAACCCCTCAGTAGGCGATAAAAGCTCATTATAGCTGTAATCAAAAATATACAAATAAATTAGCCTACCTACTTAAATACAAAGGTCACTTGATGACGCTACTATAAACAGGGTTTTGTTTTAAATATTAACAAGAGATTAGAATTTATTAACCTATTCTTAATCTAAATTCTTCAGTTAATTTTCCGTAAGCGTTAAATCTATTTAATCCTAGGCAATTGTTAAAAATGTCACAGACAGAAAAACTTTACGAAGGCAAGGCAAAAATTCTTTATGCTACAGAAGATTCACAAATATTGCTAGCTGTATATAAAGATGATGCCACGGCGTTTAATGCTCAAAAACGCGGACAAATCAAAGGCAAAGGCGAAATCAATTGCCAAATTACCGCAGCTTTATTTGAGTGGCTAGCCTCCCAGGGAATTCCTAATCACTATTTAGATTGTCCTCAGCCTAACCAGATGAGAGTCAAGGCAGTGACGATTGTGCCTCTAGAGGTAGTAGTCAGAAATATTGCAGCAGGAAGTCTTTGTCGTCAAACAGGCTTACCAGAAGGACAAGTCTTACCATTCCCTTTAGTCGAATATTATTACAAAAGCGATGAATTAGGAGATCCGTTATTGACAAGCGATCGCATTTTGCTCTTAGATATAGTGACTTCCGAAAGACTGGCAGAAATTGAAAAAATGGCACGCAAAATCAATCAAAATCTGCAAAGTTTTTTTGCTCAGTGTGATATTACCCTGGTAGATTTTAAACTAGAATTTGGGATTGATGCTCAACAAAATTTACTTTTAGCTGATGAAATTAGCCCCGATACCTGTCGTCTTTGGGATAAAAACGAGACTGATCCCCAAGCGAGAGTCATGGACAAAGACCGCTTTCGTAAAGATTTAGGTCAAGTAGAGTCAGCTTATCAACAGGTTCAACAACGGATCTTAACACAATTAAAGAAATAGTTGAAATTATTTCATAGGTGTTAATTGTTTTTATCAACTATTTAACTTTAATGGTTCAATCTAATACAGATAATTAATTAATAAATATCGGGAACATCAAAACATCTAGACAGTCATAATTTCCTACAAGGAAACTAATGTACCATAACCTAGTACCGCTACGGGTTAGTCAGAGAGACTCCGCCGTCCCCATTCGAGGACATTGTTCCCTTGTGGGATAAATGAAACGACAAGGCTGACTCTGACTTCGTTAAATTAGACAGCTATTGGGAAAACACAGGTTACAATTGTTAACTTGTTAAATGCTCTATTTGGTGTGTGGAAGTGTTAATCGAATCAAAAAACGTGCGTCTATCTCCTACTTTAATTACAATTGTCGCAACTATTCTGACTCTGGGGCTATCTCTACCGACTAGGGCAGAAAATCACAATCTTCAAGTTCAATCAAACAAAGTTTTAGTAAAAAAGGGTGCAGCTTTACTTAAAAATATCAGACCAACTCAAATAGCTCAGAATCCTGATACCCCATCACAACCAGATACAGATCCTACTCTCAAGTTACCCGAATTCCAACCACCTCAATCAGAGTCAACACCAAATGGATCAACCAATCCCCCATCCCCAGGACAGACTGAGGAAAGATTGCCTCAAGAGCCTCGGGTTTTGGTGGCAGAGGTGGTTATAGAAGGAGCAAGCGAAGAACTCGAAGATATTGTCTATGCAACTATAAATACAGAACCAGGTAGAACGACTACCAGAACTCAATTACAAGAAGATGTTAATGCTGTTTATGCAACGGGTTTTTTCCAGAATGTGGAGGTGTCCCCAGGAGATACGCCTCTAGGAGTAAGAATTACTTTTGTAGTTGAACCTAACCCAGTTTTAAACGAGGTAAAGGTAGAGACTATCCCTCAAGGAAGTGAGAGCAAAGTTTTACCTCCAAATAAAGTTCAGGAAATTTTTGGTAAAAATTATGGGCAGATTCTTAATTTGAGAGAATTACAGCAAGGAGTTATCCAAATCAACGAATGGTATAGCAAAAATGGCTATGAATTAGCACAAGTTGTCGGCTCTCCTAAAGTCAGCCCTGAAGGCAACGTTACCTTGGTGATCGCAGAAGGGGTGATCGAAGACATCAAAGTTAGGTATTTTGATGAAAATGACGAACCTACCAAAGCGAAAACCCGTGAATTTATTGTGACCCGAGAAGTCGAATTACAGCCAGGGGATGTATTTAAGCGAGATACAGCCCAAAAAGATTTACAACGAGTATTTGGTTTAGGCATTTTTGAAGATGCGCGTTTTTCTTTTAGTCCTGGTACAGATCCCAGTAAGGTCATCGTTAACATTGATGTAGTTGAAGGTAGTAGCGGTTCGGTAGCTGCGGGGGCAGGTTATAGTTCTGATAGTGGCTTATTTGGTACGGTTAGCTATCAACAAAAAAACGTAGGTGGTAATAATCAAACTTTAGGAACAGAAGTTCAACTTGGGAATGATAGTTTACTATTTGACGTTAATTTTACCGATCCTTGGATTGGGGGGAGCGAAAGTCGTACTTCCTATACTGTCAATGCTTTCCGTCGTCGTTCTACTTCCTTAGTCTTTAATGGGGATGAAGATATTAACGTTGAGAGTGGAGATGATGATGATGATGGCGATGCTCCTCGTATTGTTCGTACTGGGGGTGGTATCAACTTTTCACGACCCCTACCCAGCGATCCTTTTAGACGACGAGAATGGACTTTATCCACGGGTTTTCAATATCAACGGGTAGAAGTTAAAAATGAGGATGGAGATATTGCTGCTGTGTCAAGACCAGAAGATGGTGGGGCAAATCTAGCTTTTAGTGACAGTGGTAAAGATGATCTATTTACTTTACGTTTTGGAGCAACTCGCGATCGCCGTAATAATGCTTTACAACCTACCCAAGGTTCGATACTGCGATTAGGAACGGAACAAACTGTGCCAATTGGTTCGGGTAGTATTTTATTTAATCGAGTTCGAGCTAACTACAGCCAATATTTTCCCTTGGATTTAATTCGCTTTAGCGACGGGCCAGAGGCGTTAGCCTTTAACGTGCAAGCAGGCACAATTTTAGGAGATTTACCTCCTTATGAAGCTTTTATTCTGGGTGGTAGTAATTCTATACGCGGTTTTGGTGATGGGGAAGTTGGTAGCGGGAAGAGTTATTTTCAGGCGACTGCGGAATATCGGTTTCCCATTTTTAGAATTGTTGGGGGCGCGCTCTTTTTTGACTATGGTACAACTTTAGGCACAGAAAGCGATGTTCCAGGTCAACCATCTGAGGTTCGGGGATTACCTAATAGCGGTTATGGTTACGGTTTGGGGGTGAGGATACAGTCGCCTTTAGGCCCAATTCGTGTTGATTATGCCCTTAATGATGATGGGGGTAACGAAATTCAATTTGGGATTGGTGAGAAGTTTTAAACATTAAACATTAAACATTGAACATTAAACATTGACTGATAAATGTTAAATGATAAATGAAATGACCAATACACTTAAACAAGAATTTGCATTGACGGGAGTAGGGTTACATTTAGGAGTTGATACCACGGTTAAAGTATTACCTGCAAGCCCTGGAGAGGGGCGTTATTTTGTGCGTGTAGATCTACCTAAAAAGCCCGTAATTGCTGCTCAAATTGAAGCGGTAGCACAAACTACCCTGTCTACAGAATTAGGAGTAAAAGACGCTAAAGTAAGGACTGTTGAGCATTTACTAGCTTCCTTAGCAGCTAATGGGGTGGATGATGCGCGGATTGAGATTAACGGACAAGAAGTGCCTTTGCTAGATGGTTCAGCTAAAAACTGGTGTGAAGCGATCGCTCAAGTAGGAATTATCAATCATTCTCAGTCTGTTAAAGTCCCTATCACTCCCACTGAACCCATTTGGATTCGAGAAAATGACTCTTTTGTGGCTGCTTTACCTGCTTCAGCAACCCGTTTTACCTATGGGATAGATTTTGAATATAAGGTCATTGGTAATCAATGGCATAGTTGGAATCCTAGTCAACAAGATTTTACTACTGAGATTGCCCCTGCCCGTACTTTTGGTTTTGCAGAACAAATAGAACAGCTAAAACAGGCAGGTTTAATTAAAGGCGGAAATTTGTCAAATGCCCTGGTATGTAGTCATTCAGGTTGGCTAAATCCTCCCCTAAGATTTACGAATGAACCAGCCCGTCATAAACTATTAGATTTAGTAGGAGATATTAGTTTATTAGGTCAGTTACCGCTCGCGCATATTATTGCTTATAAGGCTAGCCACAAGCTACATATTCAATTAGCAGCTAAATTAGCCAATCTCAGTTAACGGTTATTAATTTGTGATTTAATATTTTGGCACAATTAGTTTTTATTGCTAGTAATATCTATCTACTACTCAATCTTACTTAATAAGTTTATTAATTACATCTCTAATGTCAACTCCTAGCAATCCCATTCTCGAAACTCCCGATACTTCCAGCAAAACAACTTTTAGTATTCAAGAAATTCATCAAATATTACCTCACCGCTATCCTTTTGCTTTGGTAGATCGCATTATCGATTATGTACCTGGAGAGAAAGCTGTGGGGATTAAAAACGTTACCTTTAATGAACCATTTTTCCCTGGGCATATTCCCGATTTTCCTTTGATGCCTGGAGTCTTGATGGTAGAAGCAATGGCACAGGTAGGAGGATTCGTTCTAGTGCAGTTACCAGGAATGGCTGGTAAGTTTTTTGCCTTTGCAGGCATTGATAAGGTTCGTTTTCGTCGTCCCGTAGTGCCAGGCGATCGCTTGACGATGACAGTGGAACTTTTATCATTAAAACAAAATCGTATTGCCAAAATGCAGGGTCAAGGAGAAGTGGATGGCGAACTTGCTGTTAAAGGTGAGATGATGTTTTCCTTAATAGAGAAGTAAAATTTCTATTAACTTTTGACTTCTGACTTTTGATGTTATACCTTTGTGGCTTGCCCTTATTATCCCGCCCTGACGGCTTGTCCTCGAATGGGGAGACGAATGGGGGTACTTCTGACTTCTGGAGAATTAATCTTGAGTGCCTTGATTCACCCAACTGCTGTTATTAATAAGCACGCCCAACTGCATCCGACGGTAAAAGTTGACCCCTACGCAGTGATTGGCAGCCAGGTTATAATTGGCGCGAATACGGTAGTGGGTAGTCATGCCATTATTGATGGACTGACGGAAATTGGTACAGACAATCAGATTTTTCCTGGTGCAGCCATAGGTTTAGAACCACAAGATTTAAAATATAAAGGGGCAAATAGTAAAGTTACAATCGGCGATCGCAATCGTATTCGTGAGTATGTAACCATTAATCGCGCTACCGACGAAGGAGAGGCGACTATAATCGGCAATGATAACCTGTTGATGGCATATAGTCATGTGGGTCATAACTGCGTTATTGGTGATGAAGTAATTATTGCTAATAGTGTGGCGATCGCTGGTCATGTTCACATTGAATCAATGGCGATTATTAGTGGGGTTTTAGGTATTCACCAGTTTGTTCATATCGGCTGCATGGCAATGATCGGCGGCATGAGTCGTATTAGCCGTGATGTGCCTCCCTATATGCTGGTGGAAGGAAATCCTGCTAAAATCCGTTCTCTTAATCTTACAGGCTTAAAACGACGAGGTTTGACGCTGACGGAAATTCGTGAATTAAAAAAGGCTTTTAGTTATTTATATCTCAAAAATATGCCTTTACAGGAAGCGATCGCCCAACTGGATTTGTTAGCTGATAACCAACATATTCGACATTTACAACAGTTTATTCAGCTTTCTCTTGCTGATGGTCGAAGGGGTTTGATTACTGGAAAGTAATTACTGATAATAGTTGATTGACTTCTTTGCTCCTCTGCTATCTTTATCTTATGTTATCTAGATGCGTTTAAGCTTAAAATAAATGACTTTTGATCAATTACCGTATCCAAGAAATATATTAGTGTTTGGAGCTAGCGGTAAAACAGGACAACTGGTTGTTGAAGAAGCATTAGCAGAAAAATATCAGGTCAAAGCTTTTGTGCGTGTTTCTGAAAGATTACCTATCTCCAATAAACACCTGAGCATTTTCACGGGTAATGTCACTGAAATAAATGATATAGAACAGGCAGTCAAAGGTGCTGACGCTGTAATTTCCGTTCTTGGTTGGGCAAAAGATTCCCCCAAAAATTTGCTTACTGTTTCAGGGAAATCAATCGTAGACATAATGAAGAAATTGGGAGTTATTCGCTTGATTACGGTTATTGGTGCTGCGGTAGATCATCCCACTGATGAGCCGCCTTCAATGAGCCGAAGCTTAATCGTGTCTTTAATTAAAAAAATAGAGCCAGAATTATTTACAGACAATCAAAACTTAGCAGATACGATTTGTAATAGTAATCTAGACTGGACTATAGTGCGCGTACCAAGATTAGTAAACGGTGATAGAACTGAAACCTATCATTATGGTCAACTGGATTTAGGATTTGGGGCAAAAGTGCGACGTGCCGATCTGGCTCACTTTTTGGTTCAGCAGCTTGGTAGCAATGAGTTTGTCAAGAAAGCACCAATGATAGCATCATGAATAGCTTGAGTTTTTTACCTAGTTTGGAAACTACAACCCCTCAAATTATTTATGCTTTCGATCCTCTATGTGGGTGGTGCTACGGTTTTAGTCCTACTTTGGATCGAGTGCGGGAAGTTTTAGGGAATCAAGTTCAAATCCGCATTGCTTGTGGCGGTTTAATTACTGGCGATCGCGAACAGCCAATCCGAGAGGTGGCAGACTATCTGCGTCAGGGAATGCAGTCAGTGGAAAAGCAAACAGGTGTTAAATTTGGTCGAGCTTTCGTGGAGGGTTTGTTGGCAGAGGGAACTTGGATAAGTCGTTCTGAACCTGGTTGTCGAGCAGTGCTTTTGGTACAAGAGATTTGGCCACAACATTCTTTAGATTTTGCCCAAGCCTTGAGCAGAGCCTTTTATTATGATGGGCTGCCTCCTGATACTCCAGAAACTATGTCTCAAGTAGCACACAATACCCAAGTCGATGCCGATTTACTACTCTCTCGATGGAACCAGCCCGAAACCCACGAACAAACCTTACAAACCTTTGCTCAAGCGCGATCTCTGGGTATTCAGAGTTATCCAAGTTTATTTCTGTGGCGAAACTCAACTTTATTACCTATTGTTCATGGCTGCGTTTCAGCAGAAACAATTCTGGAAAAATTAAAATTGTTGCTCCCAGAAATAAATCTTACCTGTTAAATGATTAAAACTAATAATGCTCCTGGCCCTCAAGGCAAATTCCTCGTTGGTAATGCTCTTGAATTTAAACAAGCTCCCTTAGAATTTTTAGTGGATTTAGCAGAGACTTACGGCGACATTGTTCGCTTTAAACTGGGTCCGAAAACCGCGTTTTTGCTATCTCATCCAGATTATGTCCAGCGTGTATTGCAAGAACGAGTGGAGAATTATCCTAAAGGTAAGATTTGGGAAAGTTTTCGTCAAATTAGTGGTAATGGTTTGATTGCCAGTGAGGGGGCTTACTGGCGCAAACAGAGACAAAGAGTGCAACCAGCTTTTAGTCACGATCGCCTCAATAGTTATGTCAGCGTTATGACTCAAACGATTGCAGAAATGCTTGATCGCTGGTCAAATTATGCTCAAATCAATGAAGCTTTCGATCTTTGTCCAGAATTTTTAAAAATGGTAAGTTTGCTAGCAGCTCGTAGTTTATTCGGTGCAGATGAAAGTGGGGATACGGAACTTACTGCCGATTTTATGTACAATTTGCAAGCTGCCCTTGCTGGTAAAATTCGCAGTGCCTTTCCCACCCCGTTATTTATCCCAACACCTAATAACTTAAGAATTAAATCTGCCAAACAACGTTTCGATTTAGTTGCCGATCGCATTATTGCCCACCATCGACAGCATAATCGCGATCGGGCCGATCTTTTATCGGCGATGATGTCGGCTCAAGATGAAGAAACTGGGGAATCTATGAGCGACGAGCAGCTTAGAGATGAAGTTATGACCCTATTTGTCGCGGGACATGAAACCAGTGCGCGTTTGTTGCCTTTTATCTTCTATCTACTGGCTAAATCTCCCGATATCGAACAAAAGCTGCTGGCAGAAATTCAGACTGTAGTGGGTAGCCGTATTCCTACCTTTACTGATGTTTTACAGCTTAAATATGCCAAACAAGTTTTTGATGAAGCATTACGACTGTATCCACCCATTTACTTTATTTTTCGTGAGGCAGCAGTAGAAGATACCATTGCTGGATGCCAAATTCCTCAAGATGCCGTTATTTTTGTATCTCCCTACATTACCCACAGACATCCGCAATTCTGGAAAAATCCAGAAAATTTCCAGCCTGATCGCTTTGTTGTGGGAGAATCAGCAGCTAAACCTCATAAATTTGCCTATTTTCCCTTTGGTGGTGGGCCTCATACTTGTATTGGCCCTAACTTTGCTGCCCTGGAAGTTATCTTAACGTTGGTCATGATTCTGCAACGCTATCAAGTCCAATTACTGTCTGACGATCCAATTGAAGTGGATTCTTTGTTAATTCTGGCTGCCCGTGACGGAGTTAAAGCTTCTTTACAACCACGAGTTGGAGAATCTTATTGAACCAATTTCATTTTTTCATTACCTACATAGTCTTTTGGCGGGAAGGGAGTAGTATAAGGCATAATCTCGATAGAGATACACATTAAATAATATTAATTTGAAAATTGAATTCTAAAATAAACTCTTCTTATAGGGTTGCTGAAGCAATAGTTGATATATTTAAAAGTTTGGGTATACGTTATGCCTTTGGAGTTTCAGGAGGAGCAATGGCAGTCCTCTGGGAAGCTTTAGCAAACAATTTAGAGGTTCTACATTTTCGTCATGAAAGTGGTGCAGCCTTTGCAGCTACAGAAGCTTATTTTGGTGGTAAAAAACCTGTAGTTATATTTACCACTACAGGACCAGGAATTACCAATGCTTTAACTGGACTACTCGCCGCTCGTGGAGAAGGGGCAAAAGTTATCCTATTATCAGCTTATACTTCTGCCCCCTTGCGAGGACTTGGAGCAATTCAAGAGACTAGCAGTTATACTCTGCCTACAGCACTTTTTAGCAGTGGAACTTTATTTGATGAAGGAATAATTCTTGAAAATCCAGCCCAGTTGCCTCAAGTTGCCAATCGCTTGGCACGTGGATTATCTAAACCTGCTGGTTTTCTTGCTCATTTGAGTGTTCCTACTGACGTACAGAGTATTTTTTTAAATGCATCTCTACCTCAATTGTCAAATACACCAAATATTTGTTTACCTAGTCTGGAAACTATCGATCGCTGTATTGAATTACTAAGCAATAATACTTTTGCTATTTGGCTTGGTTTTGGTGCGCGTGGTAGTGCGAAACTAATTCGCGAGTTGGCAGAAAAGACTGGGGCTGCTGTGATGTGTTCTCCTCGCGGCAAAGGTATTTTCCCAGAGTCACATCCTCAATTTGTGGGCGTAACAGGTATGGGGGGACATGATTCGGTGTTTGCTTATATGCAGGAGTTTGCCCCGCACCGCATTTTAGTTTTGGGGACTCGTTTGGGAGAACCAACTTCGTTTTTAAGTCCGCTTCTAGTTCCTGTGGGTGGCTTCGTTCATGTCGATCTTGATCCTTTAGTTCCAGGTAGTGCCTATCCTCACGCTCAAACCTTGGCTGTAGAAGCTGATGTCAGTGATTTTTTGAAAATATTTTTATCACGTTTCCCAGAAAATTATGCTAAAAATACCCAAATTTTTAAGCCATCTCCCGCGCCAACTTTAGCACCCAGGGAAGAAGGTTTGATTAGACCTGAATTTTTAATGGATGCTATACAAAAGATTATCGTTAACGATACTGATGCAGTAATTTTAGCAGAGTCAGGCAATTCTTTTACTTGGGCTACTCATTATTTGCGGTTCAATACTCCCAATCGCTATCGTGTAAGTACGGCTGTGGGTGCAATGGGTCATGCTGTTACTGGGGTTGTGGGTGCAGCTTTAGCTAAAAAGGCTAAAGCCATTACCATCGTTGGCGATGGAGCAATGTTGATGAACTCGGAAGTAAATACCGCTGTTAAGTATAACATTCCTGCTGTCTGGATTGTCTTAAATGATGGACGTTACAATATGTGCCATCAAGGAATGGCAACTTTAGGACTTAAAGGAGCAGATGCTACATTCCCTCAAGTTAATTTTGCCATGTTAGCGCGATCGCTGGGTGCTGATGGTATTCAAATTGATCGAGAAGTAGATCTATCAATGGCGTTACAAAAAGCTCTTAATGCTTCCGAACCATTTATAGTAGATGTTTTAATCGATCCAGATATACTTGCCCCATCGGCAGGGCGCAATCGAACGTTACAAACCCAGATGTCACAAAATGAGTCGAGTAGATCGATTTCTTTTCCTGCAATCTCGTCTAACGAATCAACACCTCAGTAATTCTTAATTTTTAGATCTAAAATTTTCATGGAAAAAAATACCTACGCTACATCAGCTTATATCGCCACCACACCTTCAGTTGCATTTGAATATCTATGCCAACTAGAAAATTTAAATCAATGGACGCTAGGAAGTCGAATGCTCGAACAAGTCGATGAAAACACTTGGCTAGGAACAGCATCTGGCTATCAACGTAATTTGTATTATCACATTCGCCGAATCGAAAATCCTAATTTTTATGGGATTGAATGGCACTGTGGTTTTGAGTATGGCAAATATTTTAAAGTCTATCCCGTACTCCTGTTTCCTCCCAACTACATCCAACCTAGCAGCGAGGAATCAGGCGTTTACTTTCATTGGCTGAGTTTTATTAATCCGGCACTCCGCACCCCCATGATTATGGAGGGCATACACCTGGTACATACAGCCGAATCTCGTTCTCTCAAAGCAATTTTGGAGCGTCAGGCTAACTACAGCGAGGCTCAACAGGGTCATTATCGCCTTCAAACCACTACTATTTATATTGATGCTCCTTTGGAATTAGCAGTAGATTACCTGGGGGATTTGCGTAACTTAGGTGAGTGGGGTTTCTTCATTCATCCCCAAGGCGAGGTTCATCCTGATTCTGGCGAGTTTGTCGATGAATATGGGCAAAGGGTACAGGTTGAATTACGAACTTTACCGCTTAACAACTATTATCTAATCGAGTTGGATTTCTTCTATCCTCAATTTAATTTTCTTCAGCGCAGTCCTATGTTGTTGATGCCTTGTGCTTATGCCTTTGGTGACTCCTCAGCCCCAGGATTTATTCAACACCGCCTTACTTTCTGGAACAATAGGGCAACTCCTAACCACGGGAAGTTACAAATTGAAGATTATGGTGCAGAAAGTATGAGTATAAAAAGGTTATTAGAGAAAAAAGCGGGGAACATAGCTTCTTTTGCTCGGGGTATGAGTTATATTCCCCAATTTAAAGGCTCGAGAAGTCAAGTGTAAATCAGTAGTAAAGAACTGAAAAACCAACTTTATTTATTTGATTAATTCCTATTAATAAGCTAAGAGCGATCGCTAATATTCTCAATTCTAGAAAGAATCAGCAATTTTCCTGCCCACATCACTTTGCTATGGCAAAATCATCAGTAAAAATACATAGATTTACTTGCTTATTTTCTCTTTTAACCAACCTATTTATTAAAGAAAGTAACGATGATTGACCTTTATTTTTGGTGTACCCCTAACGGCTGGAAGATTGCCATCATGTTAGAAGAATGCGGGTTATCCTACAACGTCATTCCCGTTAACTTGACACGAGGAGAACAGTTTACACCAGAATTTCTGGCGATTAACCCCAATAATCGCATTCCTGCGATCATAGACCATGATGTTGAAGGCGAGCCGATTAAAATCTTTGAATCGGGAGCAATTTTACAATATTTAGCCGAAAAAACAGGCAAGTTCTGGCCACAAGATCTCCGTCAAAAATATGAAGTGACTAAATGGTTAATGTGGCAAGTTGGTGGATTAGGGCCAATGTGCGGTCAAGTACATCACTTTGTCATGTTTGCTTCAGAACCTGTTCCCTATGCAGCAGAACGCTATGTCAGGGAAGCCAATAGGCTCTATGGAGTGATGAATCAGCAGTTAGCAGACCGCGAGTTTTTGGCTGGAGAGTATTCTATTGCCGATATTGCTTGTTTTCCTTGGATTTTTCCCCATCAAATCCAACAACAAAATCTCGATGATTTTCCTCATCTAAAACGTTGGTTTGAGACGATGAACGCTCGTTCAGGGGTACAAAAAGGAATGCAAGTCGGGGCAGAACTACAACAAGCAAATTTGCCTGTAACTGATGCTGTCCGCAAAACCTTGTTTTATCAAACTGCGGATCTAGATACTAAAAAAGCTACCGATATTGATGAAATTGACGATTTATTTACCTCAGAAGTTTTAGCAGACCCCTATCCACTATACAAAAAGCTGCGGTCAAGAGAACCTGTGCGCTGGAATCCCTTTTTACAACATTGGTTGATTACTCGTTATGAAGACGTTACCACCTGTTTTGAAAATCTTGGCATCAGTCATCAACCAGAATATTTTTATATTCGTCCTCTGACTGAGGAAGAACAAGCTGCCAAAGATAAAGTTACCGAATTCTTTGCTAAATGGGTAATTTTAACCGATCCTCCCGAACATACCCGCTTGCGGAGTCTGCTTTATAAAGCCCTAAGTCCTAAGATTGAACCGATGCGCGATCGCATTCAAATAATTACTAACGAGCTATTAGATGTGGTGCAATCTCAAGGCAAAATGGACATCGTCAGCGACTTTGCCTATCCCCTTCCCGTGCGCGTCATTGCGGCTTTATTAGGCGTTCCTGGCGAACAACAAAGCCAATTTCAACATCTCTGCGAAACCCTGTCTTCTTTCCTGTCAATTATTAATCCTGCCCCTGGAGAACTCGAAAATGTCGCCCATGCCGTTACAGAAATTAAAACCTTACTGGAAGTATTAATTACCCAAAGGCGAGACAATCCCCAAGATGATCTGATGAGTGCATTAGTCCATACAGAAGAAGGTGGACAGTTACTTACAGATGAAGAAATTATTGCCACCTGCGTTCAGTTGTTTTTTGCAGGACATGAAACAACGGCGAATGTTATTGGTAACGGCGCGATCGCGTTTTTAACTCATCCCGAACAACTTCAAAAATTACAACAACATCCAGAACTGATTACCAATGCGGTAGAAGAAATTCTGCGTTACAACACTTCAGGACAATGGTTTCATCTTAAAGCCAAAGATGATATTAAATTAGGGGATAAACTCATTCCTGCGGGACAACGAATTTTAGCGGGTATTGGGGCGGCTAATCACGATCCTGAATGTTACGAAAATCCCGATTTATTTGAGATCGAACGACAATCACCCTCAGGACTTTACTTTGGTAAAGGAATTCATCGCTGTTTGGGTTCTAACTTGGCGCGGATGGAAATTGGTATTGCGATCGCCACTATGTTTGGGCGAATGCCAGAGATGCAGTTAGCAACTAATGCTTTAGAGTGGCGCAAAAACTTTGTTTTCAGAGGATTAACGGCTTTACCTGTTGTGTTTTAGAGGCGGTCTATAACCAGGTTCAGAGTTGAGGAGTGCGAGTTTAAATGCTTATTTCAATCAATAAAATTATACCAATTACTTTTTTATTCCTGGCGTTAGCTATTTTTATAGGTTGGTTCTGGTTACGTATCTGGTATTTTCGGTTGGTGTTTAATGCTCGCAGTAAAATTCATGATCGAGATGGCAAAACAGTCCCAGGTGCATTTCCAAAAATGTTAGTAGGAAATCTGGTTGATGTTTATAGTTCGAGCAATCAATTATCTGCCTATCACTCATTTCATCAAAAATTTGGTGAGGTCGTGCAAATTTTCTGGTTATGGCGATCGCAAATATCTATTAGCAATTATTCTATCGCTCGCCAGATTTTAGTTAGTAATCAGAGAAATTACGAAAAGTTTCCACCTAATTCTGTACTTCAAAAGCTTTTTGGCAAGAGCGTTCTTACTTTCACCGATACTGGTAATGATTGGAAACGTCATCGCTTGTTGTTGAATGAGGTGTTTTCACAAAAGCACATCACAGGTTTTCATCACATTTTTGTTAACTATTCCGAACGACTTGCTGATAAGTGGAATGAATATATTAAGCAATTTGGAGCAAGTGCAGAACTAAATATTTATCCCGACTTGTTGGCTCTGTTTTTAGATATTGTCGGTGAAGTAGTGATCGGTAAGGATTTTGCTGCCTTGGAAGGAGATGCCGATGAGTTTTTAAATGCTCTTAAATATATCGTGTATCAAAGTACTCAACCAGTACATCAATTTACTACCTGGTGGAAACATCTTCCACTACCATCTAATCGTAAACTCGATCAAGCTTTTCAAACAGTCGATGATTTTCTCGCTCGATTAATTCTTCACAGACAGGAACTATCCGCTCCTTATTCGTCTAATGTACTGGATTTATTACTGCGATCGCTAGATTCATCCAAAACAGAATTACAATCTTCAAACAATAAAGAGATAAGAGATAATTTGCTGGCAATTATTGCTAATGGACATGAAACTGTTGCTACTAGCGTATCTTTTAGTTTGTATCTCTTAGCGCAACATCCAGAAAAATTGGCACGCGCTCAGACTGAAGTAGACTCCATTATGGAGAGAGAACGAGGAAAATTAACCGAGGCTGGAGTGGCAAAACTGGATTATCTCAACTGCGTCATTCTTGAAACCCTGCGATTTTCTCCCCCAATGGCTGGATTACAGCGAATTAGTCGCGATCGCGATACGTTAGAAGGTTGGTCGATTCCTGCCGAGCAAGTCGTAGGTATTACCCTGAAGCCATTACACCACAACCCCGAATATTTTGGGGAACAACCAGAAAAATTCTATCCCGAACGCTATCTCGATAATGAGGAAAAAATTGTTCCAGTAGGTATGGCATTAGCCACAGAATCTCAAAGGCAATGTCCATTTAAGAGATTTTTGCCATCCCATCAAGAAGATAACAGCAGGAGAACGAAGGCTGGTGTTTACTTACCACTCACCTTCGGAGATGGTGCGAGAAAATGTTTGGGAGAGCATTTTGCTATGTATGAAATGAAGGTGGCTCTGGCAGTGCTGCTTTACAATTTTAATTTTCAAGTAGCACCTAATTTTGAAGCAGAATTAGAACTGGGCAAATTTGGCTTATTTTTAACTACCTTGCCCAAAGATGGCGTGAAACTGGTTATTAGTTCTCGCAAGCGTTAAATAAATCTTGTTATCAAATTAAAACTTTAAAATTATGGCTATTGAGACAAATATTTGGATTTATTGGCTATTTTGTGCGATCGCAATGCTTCTGGTAATTACTAATAGGAAATTTGCTTACACCTTACTCAGTCCCGATTTAGATTCTCCCCAAAAAGAGGAAAACAAGACAATTTTTCTGACTCTAGGATGGGTATCTACCCTCTTGGCATCGGCAATTTATATCTTATTTACCGTTAAAAAAAAGACGGGTGCTTACCAATTACCAGATTTGATTTCCTTTTCTTTGCTTAATGGTATTCTCGAACAATTCATGTTCGTATTTTGGTTTTTGCTGGGTTGTTATCTAGCTCAAAAAAAATTTTCCCAGCATTCAATGCTAATTTTTAGCTTGGGATATCTCGGCTATTTTCTTTATTCAGGAGCGATTCATCCTTTATTTTGGTTTCAGGTGCTTCCAGAACATGACCCTTTTATGCCGATGGCGTTTATTTTGCCCTTCATGTCGCTCTTTTGGATGTGGTTATTTTGGCGATATCAAGCGATTATGGCGATCTTGGCTATGCATATTGCGATCGATTTCCTCACTGTCGGTCACTTACATTTTACTTGGTTTGAATCTATTCAATTAATCTAAACAAATGAACGAAAATACTTACGATGCGATCGCGATTGGTAGCGGTCATAATGCCCTAGTTACCTCTGCCTATCTCGCTCGTGCAGGTTGGAAAGTGTTGATTTTAGAGATGGGCGATCGCCCTGGTGGGTGGGTACGTACTGAGGAATTAACCTTACCAGGCTTTCATCACGATGTTTATGCTAGTACCATCCCTCTCTGGCTACTTTCACCACCCCATCAAGATTTAGGCGCGGAACTTGCCGATCGTGGTTTGAAATTTATCCAACCCCAAACAGCTACAGGCGTATCGTTATTAGATGGCAGAACCGCAGCTTTTTACACCGACATGGAAGCTAATATTGCCGAATTTGAGCGTCTATCTCCTGGAGATGGTGCTGCTTGGACGCGCTTGTTTGCCGAGTTTGGTCAAGTTGCTCCCTTGTTTGCCCAGTTGTCAAATTTAGATTTGAGTTCTCCTGAAGCAGGACTATTACTGCAAAAATTATTGTTTGCGCCTGATAGTAAAAGTCCTTCAGCTTATGCCAGAAAATATATGTGCAGTGCCAGTCGTTTCCTCCAAGAACGGTTTAAGTCGGATGTAACCCGTGCCATGTTAGGTTCGTGGATGATGCACTTGGGTAGGGGTGTAGATGATGCCAACGGCGCATTCTTTTTACCCTTAGTATTATCTGCATTGCAGATGGTAAGTACGCCTATTGTCGTTGGGGGTGTAGAAAACCTGATTAAATCCCTAGTGAAGTTGATTACAGACCATGAGGGTGTGGTGTTGTGCGATCGCCAAGTAGAACAAGTTCTCGTCCGTGATGGTAAAGCTGTTGGTGTGCGGACTCAGGATGGGGAACATTTTCATGCTTCTCATATTATTGCTGGAGTCAACCCCGACCAACTTTATCACCAACTACTATCAGAATCAGCTATTAATCGAGACATTCGCCAACAAAAGGGAAAACACCATTATTCCTATGGAGTCATGCAACTTCATTTAGCACTATCTGAACCCCCTCAATGGTCAGATGAAAGGTTGCAGCATTCAGGACAAGTGCATTTGAGTGCAGGTTTAGATGGAATTTCGCAAGCTATCAATCAAGCGGTTCGTGGTTTTTTACCGACTATGCCCACTATTAGCGTTGATACCCCAACTAATCACGATCCTACTCGCGCGCCTGATGCTCAAGTAATTATGCGTGTTCAAGCTACAGAAGTACCCGTTTGTCTGAGAGGTGATGCTGCCGATGAAATTGCGATCGCAGACGGAACTTGGACGGAAGAGATTAAAAATCGGTTTGCAGATCGCCTGATAAATATTGTCGGACAACATCTCCCCAATGTGCCAGCAGCGATTTTAGAACGGCACATCATTAGTCCACCTGAATTAGCACAATCAAATCTCAACGCGGGAGCGGGGGCAATCACCTTTGTAGCCAAAGACATTACGGAATATGCTCTCTGGCGACCTTCTCATCGAACAATATTACCCAATCTATATCAAGTTGGAGCAGCTGCTTGGCCTGGTCATGGGGTTGGCGGTGCATCTGGCTACATTGTTGCTCAACAACTTGTTAGGGAGCTTTGATACTAAATCCTGTTTAAATAGAGTATCTAAACAGAATTTAGTATGATTACTAGTTGACAACGGCTAACTTTAAAAAATATCTGCTGGATCGGCAGCTGCTAGCTTACGCAAAGCAAATGTTCCAGAAATACAACACATAATAATAGTCAAAATTAAGACGGTAATGGCTCTTTCTAGAGTCATCATTACTGGTAAATTAGTAGCTCCTGCTGCTAGAACGTAGACAACTGATGAAATAGCATAACCAGGAAAATATCCTATTAATGCCAGAATTACAGCTTCTTGCAGTACTACTATGACAAAATAATTATCCGAATATCCCATTGCTTTTAAAGTAGCGTATTCAGGTAAATGCTCGGCAACATCAGTGTAGAGAATTTGGTAAACAATAACTGTGCCGACGATAAAACCAATAGTTGTTCCCAAGGCAAAAATAAAACCAATGGCAGTGTATTCTTGCCAGTAAGTTCTTTCTGTCTCGACAAATTCTGCTTTAGAAAGGACTTGAATATCTTCAGGTAATTTTTGTTCAAGATGGGCGATCGCTTGTTCTAAATCAGTTCCTGGTTTTAAAGAGATCAAACCTATATCTATTAAACCAGGTGGGCGATCGGGAAACAAACGCCAAAAGTTAAGATCGCTGGTGATAATATTACCATCCGCAGTAAAGGATGCACCCAGAGTAAACAAACCGCCAATTCTAATGCGACGCTGACCGATTTCGGCTGTAACGCGATCGCCCTGTTGATATAATTCGGCAATCGGACCAAATTCCGCTCTAGATTTATCATCAAATAAAACTACATCAGTCAATTGAATCTGACTGCGATTTTTGCGGTCTAATCCTGGCACAGTCAGAATTGATTCTTGAGGATTAAACCCAATCACCATGATCTGCCTTGTATTGCCCTCAACAGGGTTTTTCCACATCGCCATATTAATGTATAGAGGATGAACTGATGCTACTTCCTTCATAGCTAATGCTTGATAAAGACTGCGACGAGAAAAACTGTTCAAGATAAAAATAGCTTCGGATTGAGTACTGAGCAGGACGATATCGCCTTTGAGATTTCTCGGTAATCTTAAATTGGCATTAAACAGCGCGCCTTGAAATCCTAGCTGGACAAACATGAGCATATCCGCAAAACCAATACCAGCTAGAGCTATTAACAGCTTGGCTTTTTCACGGGTTAGTTGTAGCCAAGCTAAAGGAGTTTTCATGGTTTATTAATTGTTAAATATTAATTAGTATTAATTTTGACGACCACCTTAGAGTTAGTAAGTTGGGCAACCTTTTTACTACTTTTTGAGTCAAGCCTAATTTTTACTTCGACGATTCTGGTATCGACATCAGCAGCAGGATCAGTATCAAGAACATCTTGTTTGCGGATTTGAGGTCTGATGTGAGTTACTTTACCTTGAATTTCATCAGTAAAAGCACCACCTTCACTGACAATCTTCGCTTGCTGTCCCAGACTGATCCTACTAATATCGCTTTCGTAAATCTCAGCAATTACCATCATACGGTCAGTTTGACCTAACTCGACTACTCCTTCTTCTTGGTTGACCATTTCTCCAGGGTAAGCATTAATTCTCAGAATCTGACTGGCGATAGGTGCTTTGATATAGGTTAATTCCAAATCTTGCTTGGCTTCTTTGAAATTAGCGATCGCTTTGCTTAACTCTGCTTCAGCTTTTTGGACATCTAAGGGGCGTACCTCGCTAATACTGGCTAAACTAGCCTGAGCTTCTAGGATTTGTTGAGCGATCGTGTTTTGGGTTTCTTCTTTAGTAGCCCTAGCTTCTTTTATTTCTTCTTGTGAAGTATCTCTAGTACGGTTGTAGTTAGCTTGAGCTTCCCTAACTCTTTGTTTAGCAGTTTCTAGGGTTAGGCGACGGCTATCTAACTCTGATACAGAAATAGCACCATCTTCAGCCAATTTATGATAGCGTTGAAATTCTGCGGTAGCATTATTCAACTCTGCCTGCCAACGCCGTAGATTTGCCGTCTGAACTTCTGTTTCTCTATTCAATTGTGCTGTTAAGCGAGCAATAGTTGCCTCTTGCGTCTCGGTTTTGCCTGCTAGTTCCGCTTCCAATCTTTTAATAGCTGCTTGTTGAGCGTTAATATCTCCTATCTTTGCCCCAGCTTGAACCAGTTCCAAATTAGTCTGTGCTATGGCAACTTCTTGTTGAGCAACTTCCACCGCAGCTTTTTTTAAAGCATGATTGTCCAGTAGGGCAATGACTTGTTCGGCTTTTACCTGTTCTCCTTCCTCGACCATTAACTTGCCTATTCTTGTGCCTCCCATATTAGGTGGTGGTGATAGAGTAATCACTTCTCCTTCGGGTTCTATTCTGCCTAAAGCAGTTACTGCTTCAAAGGTCGGTTCTATGGTTTCCTCAGTGGTATTAGTGGTTGGTCGATTGGCAAAATTTAGACCGTAAATAATAGTTGCACCAACAACTAATAAACCTAAAAATACCAAAGCAATCAGCCAGCGATTTTTTGGCTGAGAAAGTAGATTGAGTTTTGTTTGTCTTTGGTCGTCATAGTTTTGATGATTATTTAATCTTTTAGTAATCTCTGATGGAGATGATTGTCTTAGATAATCTGTTCTGCTGCTCTTTGAAGACAATTGATTTTGATGATTACCGTTAGTATTTTTTACCGTACTGTATGGATTGTTAAAATTGTCTAAATTAGACTTGTTCTGTACAATTAGCGATGTTGTTTTTCTCGACCTTCTCGTGGAACTAGCTCCATCTTGCTCTGCCGATCTCAATGGTTGCTTTAAAGCATTTTCAGTTAATGCTTCTTTAAGTAGTTTTGCATCTATTTGGGATTGACCTTGATATACCGACCAAATTGCCTGTTCTAAATCTTTCGCTACAGTGTCTTTAAGCAAATAGCCTTCTGCACCTGCTTGTAAGGCTTGTAAAATATATTTTGGTTCTTTATGACTGCTCAGTACCAGAACCTTGGTTCGCGGAAATTGTTGACAGATTTTTTTCGTGGCAGCAATTCCATTTAGTTTAGGCATCTCAAGATCCATTAGCACCAGATCTGGTCTAAGTTTTTCTACTTGCTCGATCGCACTTTTGCCATCTTTAGCAGCACCTACCACCTGTAGCTTCTGTTTGGATGCTAACAATGCTTGAATTCCTTCGCGTACTATATTTTGATCGTCTACTAACAGGATGCGAATCATGTATTTTTGATAGGGCTTGAGGAATTAAGTGAAAGATTAAGAGTTTGAGGGAAGACAATTAATAAAATTGATTAAAGACATTCTATGGTCAGGAATTTGGTACTAAAAATATATTTTTATCCCCACTTACCCTATGGTTTTACTAAAACCATAGGGTAAGTGGGGATAAAAAGGATAAAAGGGAATGGTTTCATCGCTGGGTTGGGATGGATGATGACCCACAGCACTAAAAGAACCCGAAACAACAACTTTAGTAACTCCCTCATCTAAAGCTGCATTGAGAAGATTTTGCGTACCAACTACATTACAATCGTATATTTCTCGATAGAAATTTTGATCGCCATCAAGAGTCGAGACTAAAGCAGCACAGTGATAAATGCGATCGCATCTTCGTAGCGCAGCTATTACTGAAGATCGATCTCGCAAGTCGCCATAAACCCTTTCGAGATCCAAATTTTCGACCGCATGATTATTACTACCTTGGCGCAGCAGCACTCTGACAGTATGTCCATCATCTAGCAAGCGACGAACCAAATTCGCGCCTAAATGTCCACTAGCACCAGTAACTAAGATAGTCATATTTTCAGATTTGGCGATCGCCAAGATAAATTCAAGCTGTGGCTCTGAATTATTATATGGTTAATCCTGAAACCTTAATCTTGTAGAGATTCTAAAAATTTGATGGACAATTTCCCATTTTTAATTAACTCCGTCAACTTTTGGTATGTAAGCCTGATGTTTGTCGGCTTTGTCGGAGTGATGTTTCTTGGCACTAAGTTACTACCAGGTAATACTAAATCCTGTTTAGATACGCTATTTAAAAGTTGAGGTTAGGCACTAGG
>CAYMWC010000041.1:0-29549 GCA_964393695.1 uncultured Pleurocapsa sp. | reverse complement strand
AATCTACCTTTAAATAATCTTTATTTTTGAGATTCTCAACCATTGTTTGAGTCCATAAATAATAGTCTTCTTCATATTTCACTGTAGTCATTTACTTTTAAGAAATTGTTTGAACTTTAATAATATTTTAAATGCGATCTCCGTCCTGATCTATGGTCAAAATGGCGATCTATTAACAACATTTGAAAAGAGCAAACGAAAAGCATAAAACTAATTTAACGCCCTATTTATCAAGTGATCGCTGCGTAGGTAACTGATATCACAGGCGATAAAAACACGATCAGTTAACTTATACCATGATTAAGAATATTTTTGGTGGAATTTTATGGACAAAATTGTAAATCAGATTGTTGCACTAGGTATTCCTGGGCTTGTATTATTGGTTGCAATGGCAATTACAGGTTGGGCTGGTGCTGCTGCGATAACCGCAGGTTTAGCTATGCTTGGTGGGCCATTTGGAATGCTTGGAGGAATTGCTGTACTTGGAATATTAGGAACGATCTCAAAAGGATTAGCTGATTATGGCTTTGAAGCAATTTTTACAGCGACCGTCGAAGAACTCAAGAAGAAAGGCAAAACTAAGTACCAAATAGAAAATGAAATTAACTCATATCCAATTTCAAGAGAATTAAAACTTAAGATTAAGGATTATCTTAACAAAAGTGAATAGATGAACAAACATCTTCAAAAATTTACTCGTCAATTAGCTCAAGATGCTCTCAGAAGAACTGGGGAACTAGCCATTGATATATTCAGTGAAGAAAATCTCTGGTTTAAACCAGCTTTGGAAGAGCTTCAAAATGGAACTTGCCGTTATCCAAAAACTAAAAAACGACAGACTGAAAAAGTTGTCCGCGACCGATTAGCTTTTAGTATTCCCAATAGTCAAACTGAAGTCCCGACAAAAAGTGGAAGAATTGATATTTTAACTTTTTCAGAAATTATAGAAGTTAAGCAAGTCAGACTATATAAGCACGCTATTGGTCAAGTTACTAGTTATAGTCACTACTATCCTAAACACAAACGACGTATACATCTTTATGGTAAGGTATCAGCGTCGCAGCGCAAATTCATTACTCAGGAATGTCTTACCGCTTGTATAGTGGCAACGTTTGAAGACTAATGATAATTACTGATTACTAAATCAAAACGGTCTATGATTATAACCAATATTTAAATATCTCCAGGAACTTGAGCTACAATTTGCTTACCAATTTCAATCGAAGCAGTAGCAGCAGGAGAAGGAGCATTACAGACGTGCATGGCTCTCTCTCCATTAACAATTAAAAAATCATCAACCATTTGCCCATCATTTTTCAAAGCTTGCGCTCTTACTCCTGCTGGGGTTGGTACTACATCCTGAGCCTGAACTTCAGGAATCAATCTTTGTAAGCTACGGACAAATACTGCTTTACTCCAAGAGCGAATCATTTCCTGTAAGCCTTCATTGGCATACTTTGCTGATAGTTTCCAAAACCCAGGATAGGTCATAGTATCTAAGAAATCTCCCAGATCGAAATCCCATTTGCGATAACCTTCTCGTTTTAATCCTAAGACAGCATTTGGACCTGCATGGACACTACCATCAATGCCTGGGGTAAAATGCACGCCTAAGAAGGGAAAATTAGGATTAGGAACAGGATAGATTGCTCCGTTCACTAAATAGCGTTTTTCGGGGGTTAATTCGTAATATTCTCCCCTAAACGGGATAATTTTAGCTGGTGGTTGCTCATTAGCGAGTTTAGTTAGGCGATCGCTATAAAGTCCAGCACAGTTGATTAAAAATTCGGTTTGATATTCACCGTTATTAGTAATTAAGACATGACCTTTGGGAGTAGTTTTAATCTTCTGAACACAGGTATTGTTGTATAGATTTACACCCTGTTTTTGAGCAATTTCAGCATACTTGTCACAAACTTGTTTATAATCGACAATTCCTGTAGATTTAATTCTAATTCCTGCTAAACAACTAACATGAGGCTCTATTTCTTTAACTTGCTCTTTAGTTATCTTCGCAATTTCCAGTTCATTGGCTAAACCTCTTTCGTAGAGATTTTCCAGCAAAGGTAGTTCATGAGGTTCAGTCGCTACAATTACCTTGCCACATACTTTGTAGTCAATGTTGTGTGCTTGGCAGAAAGCCACCATAGACCGATTGCCTTCACGACAAAGCTTGGCTTTATAACTGCCTGGTTTGTAATAAATTCCCGAATGAATTACACCACTATTGTGTCCTGTCTGATGAGCAGCCCAAGCTGCTTCTTTTTCTAGCAGGGCAATTTTAGCCGAAGGAAATCGCTGACTAAGAGCCATTGCCGTCGATAAACCAACAATTCCGCCACCAATAATCGTATATTGATACATATATTTTTTATGATTAGTCGATGCTCTGTAATAGGTAGCAGGTAGCAAATAGCAAGTAGCAAGTAGCAAGTAGCAAGTAGCAAGTAGCAAGTAGCAAGTAGCAAGTAGAAATCAATCTTTACTCGTTACTATTTACTTGTTACTTTTTTAACCTTATGGATTAACCTGCACTTGTTCAACCATAAGAGAAGATCTTAAGTACTGAAGCAAAAGTCTTTTTAACTTTTGACTTTTAACTTTTGATTTTTCAAAGTGCTACTACTTCAGTCTTTACTCCCATATCTGCTAACATTTTGCTAATTTCTTCGCAATAAATCGCATTCATCACAATAACCTTATCTGGTTGATAGGTCTTGAGGAATTCAGGGGACATAATTTCTTTACCAACTCCAGGGATGTATTTACCGTGGCGATGGGGATTGATATCGACGGCATATTGAATTTTATCGATGGTTTTTAGGGTAGTTAAAAACGCTACACATTTAGAGCCAGACCCCCAAACTACTACTTTTTCTCCCTTTGCCTGGGCATCATCGAGATAGTTTTTCCAATATTCCAGCTTGCTAGTTATTTTGTCACTAAATAACTGTACATCTTTGGCGACATCTTCTACAGTTTCTTCAAAGGGATGAATTTTCTCTGAAGGCATTGCTACAGGTTTAGCTTCAATCAAGAGATACTGATCGCCATAGTCGCAATAAAGATCGGTAACTTCAAAACCACTAGCGCGGAATAAACGAGCTAGTGTACCTGGACTAAAATAGGAGCAGTGTTCGTAGTAAATATCTTCAAAAGCCTGCTCTTTTAACACTCTAGTATTATCTGGAATTTCAAAAACCACTACAGTGTCAAGGCGATCGCCGATAGATTTACGGACAGTTTTAATAAATTCAGAAGTGGGTTGAATATGTTCTAGGGTATGACGACAGCAAATAAAATCCCCGACATATTTAGCGTGTTTTTCAGAATAATAATCTTGAATAAAAGTAACGCGATCGGCTGCTTCACTTTCGACTCTTCCAGGTACTACACTAGGATCGATACCGACACCACGATTATTACCTAGTTCACATAGCAATAACAAGAAATCACCTTTGCTACAGCCAATTTCCACAATATCTTTGTTGTGTAAATCGTATTTATCGATTAAATGATTAGCTAGCTTTAAAGAAAACTTGTTAAAAGTGGGGGAATAACTCTGTTGATCTTCGTAATTGGGGGCATAAGCTGACCAGTGGGCATCAAACTGAGTATTAGTAATAAAACCGCAGCGATCGCAAAAACCTAAAACGACATCTCCACAGGGAAAATTAATAGCTTCTTCTTTGCTAGACATCATCAAGCAGCTATGGACAGGAACATCACGCACTTCATAAAATACTGTGAGTTCATGGTTACCACAATTAGGACAAGAATGTTTAACTTTTTGTTGGTTTAATCCTAATTGATTCGTGGCAGAACTTAAATTTTGTACCATCTATTTATCACTCCTTCGACAAGTTGTTTGGCTAAAGTTATTGGTTTTTATTGTTGATTGAGGCTCATGGATTGCTTAATGTTGGTCAATTGTATTAATTGTTGACCAGATCTTCTAAACAATTCGAGGTTCAGGTATGGGAACAATAAATTTGCCTCCAGCATCACGATATGCTTGCTGTTGTTGCATGATTTCCTCGGCAAAATTCCAAGCCAAAATTAATACATAATCTGGTTGATCTTCCAAAAGTCTACTAGGGTGAAAAATCGGCAGATGATTGATACTCATATATCGACCATGTTTATGAGGATTTAAATCTACTACATAGTCCAGCAGAGTTTTATTAATTCCTAGATAACTCAACATTGTTGTTGCTTTGGCAGCAGCACCATAACCAGCAATTTTTTTACCTTGTTGTTTTAAATCCCACAAAATATCCATCAAGGAATATTTAAAGGTCATCACATGATCAGCAAAATCGCGATAATAGCTCAAATTATCTACCTGAGCTTCCTGTTCTGCCTTTAACAAGGACTTAACTGATTCTTGTACTGCTTCCATCGGTTCAATGTATAAACGCAAAGAACCACCATGTATTTTGGTGCGTTCTATATTATTAAGATACAAAGAATGTCTTCTAAACAGTCTATCTAAAGCTGTAACCGAAAAATAACAAAGATGTTGATGATAAATTGTATCAAATTCACAATGCTCTACCAAATCAACCACATAAGGAGCTTCAATTACCGCCACTCCCGTATCTTTCAATAAAATAGAAATTCCTGCAACAAAACCATTTAAATCTGGTACATGAGCCAAAACATTGTTTGCTAGAAAAACATCTGCTTGTTTCCCTTCTGAGCGTAATTTTTGAGCTAATTCCTTGCCAAAAAAGGTACAAATAGAATTAACCCCCGCCTTAATCGCAGCCTCTACAGGGCCAGAAGCAGGGTCAATTCCCAATACAGGAATACCTTGTTCGACAAAATTTTTCAGCATATAGCCGTCATTACTAGCAGCTTCAATAACGAGACTATTACTGTCTAAATTTCTAATTTTGATTAAATTTTTGGCACTATCCCCAAAATGTTGTAACAAAGATACTGAAACAGAAGAGAAATAAGGATAGTTTTGACAAAATAAAATTTCAGGCGGGACTATTTCTGTAATTTGTACCAAACCGCATTCAGGGCAGAATGCCAAGTCTAATGGAGCAGTATACTCAGGCAAATCTAACTGTTCTTTGGTGAGTAGATTGTCAGCCAGGGGAGTGTAACCAAACGTGATAATCGAATCGAGAGCAGAGTTACCACAAGAAAGACAACTTGACTTATGAGCATTCATAATCTGAACTTCGATGAAAAAAATTAGTTGCTGATTTCATTGACACGGGCAACCATCAAGAGGCTGCCCTTAATTTTTCTTATTTAACGCTGTGTGCAACCAACTTTGCCCTGTTATTTGAAAAAGCAAAGTAGTATTTTTTGGTAATTATTCAACAGCTGCTAGTGTTTCCTTTTGCCAGCGTAATTCGCTATCTAGTAATTCATTACTGAGCAAATACTTAATATGAGCAATTCTCTGATATTTAGGACCTTCAAATTCATCTAAAGTCAAGCCCACTTTTTTATATACTTTGTAAAGTTCTGCTGCTCCCTTACGAGCATCCCATTGAGGCTGAAAGTTAGGCAAAACTTTTGCAATTTTGCTACAGTCTACTCGATAACAACGCTTATCAGGACCAGCATCAGCAGCATATTCAATTTGACAGTTGGGAACTGTTGCCTTGACAATGTCAGCTAAGTCTCGAATGCGATAATTGTCTTCATTGCGACCAACATTAAAAGCTTCGTTGTGAATTAATTCTCTAGGTGCTTCTAAAACAGCAATAAAAGCTCTAGAAATATCTTCAATGTGAACAATCGGTCGCCAAGGAGTACCATCACTTTTGATATATACTAAGCCTTTGGTAAATGCCCAAGCAACCAGATTATTAAGCACCAAATCAAATCTCAATCTTGGTGACACACCGTAGGCAGTGGCATTACGTAAAAAAGTAGGGCTAAAATTATCATCAGCTAGCTGACTAATATCTTGCTCTGATTTGACTTTAGAAACTCCATAGGGAGTAACAGGGTTAAAACTAGACTCTTCAGTCAGCCAATCTTCACCCCCTGCTCCATAATTACTACATGATGAAGAAAAAATAAAGCGGTTAACACCTGCTTGCTTGGCTAATTTAGCAAGTTTAACGGAAGCTAAATAATTAATCTCTTCTGTCAAATGGGGATTGAGATTACCCAAAGGATCGTTAGAAAGACCAGCTAGGTGGAAAACGGCTTCAAATCCCTCTAAATCTTTTAGTTCTACATCTCGAACATCTTTTTTCAGTTCGGGAACTTCAACAATCCCCTCGCCAAAAGTACTTCTGGCATATAAATCAGTGTCTAGACCGACGACATCATAGCCTTTGTCGAGTAGCATTGGAACCATTAGCGTTCCGATGTATCCTTTGTGACCAGTCACCAGTATTCTCATATGTTTGCTCCTCCCAAGTTTTCCAAGGCGCGTTACCGCTAGCCCAAAGAGTTTCGAGGCGATGTTTATCTCTTAGAGTATCCATACACTGCCAAAAACCATCATGTTTGTATGCCATCAACTGACCATCTTGAGCCAGCCTTTCTAGAGGTTCTTTTTCCCACTGAGTTTCATCACCATCTATATAATCAAAAATTTCAGGTTCTAAAACGAAGAAAGCACCGTTGATCCAACCTTCCTTAGTTTGAGGTTTTTCCGAAAATTCGGAGATTTTATCCCCATCTAAATCTAAGTGACCAAAACGCGCTGGGGGACGAACAGCAGTTAAAGTGGCTAACTTTCCATGAGAGCGATGGAATGCTAGTAACTCGTGGATATTAACATCAGAAACTCCATCACCCCAAGTTAGCATAAATGTTTCTCGACCGATATAGGGAGCAAGACGTTTAATTCGTCCTCCTGTATTGGTAGTTAGTCCTGTGTCAATCAAATCTACGCTCCAATCTAACTGGTAACCACCGTGGGTTTTTACCTCGCCATTACGTAGACCAACTGTGAGGTTACTGTTAAGAGCGCAGTAATCTACCATATATTTTTTGATGACTGCACCTTTGTACCCCAGAGCAATGGTAAAGTCTTTAAACCCATATTGATAGTAGTGCATCATAATGTGCCATAAAATCGGTTGTCCACCAATTTCTACCATTGGTTTGGGTTTATTTTCTGTTTCTTCTGAAATTCGAGTTCCTAATCCACCAGCAAGAAAGGCTACTTTCATAAATTTTTCCCCGCTATAAACATCTGAGGGTTCAACAAAATGAGGTATTTTTATTAGTTAAGCTAAGCAAGTTTACTAATATGTAAAGCTTAACTTTATATTTAGTATATTGTAAATATTTTGCTTAACTTTTGGTTTAAAGATTCAATAAAGTCAGGTAAACTAAATCACTTTATTTGCATTATTTAGCTGAACAAAAGACCCTATAGTTATTCCTAAACCTATGAAAATCAGGCAATAATTATCTTGATGAAAACTTTAAATTTAAAACGCTGATATCGGATTTAACCAAGTAATAAGCTCTTGCTTTAAGTCTTCCAAATTACGAGACATTCCTTGATTTAACCACTGTCCAATAGCATCAATTGGAGTAAATAGAGTTCCTGTTTGCCACTGAATTTTTTGACTGAGAGGAGTTAGGTGAGTTCCTGTTAATGTCCGCAAGGTGATCATATCAGGAAACCGATTTTTCAAAACAGAATTCAAACTAATTGTCTGATCGAGATCATCTTGAGTGAATTTCAGTAAAAGGTTACGACGGATACTGTAATTTTTAGAAATTAACTTTTTTGTTTCTAGAGGTGAAGGACTAAATTCAATCTCTAAAACTGGAGTTAGATTTAACTGTTCCATAAAGGGAATTGCTTTAATAGCAGGATAGTTATTAAAAGAAATCAGCATATTGCCTGCTCTTTCGACATCATAGATACTGCCGATCAAAAGATGTAGTTTGCAACCCATGCTATGACCAAGACCATATATAGGTAGGTAGCCGTTAGTTAATTGATTAGTTTTTTGCAGTCGAGCTAAGGCAGTTTCAAAACGATTTAAAACTTCACGGGCGATCGCAAAATGATCAAAAGTATTGAAAAAAGGAGTTGCTATGATACAATAGCCTCCTTTGCTTAGCTGTTCTAGTATGGAGCGATAAGACACCTGGGGAGCGGTAGCCACAAAAGCTCCGCCTAAAAAATGTATAATTCCGATGATGTCTCTACGAGGAAGGTGAATCCAATTGCCTGAGATTTCTTGCCACTCCATAATTATTTTTATTGTTATTTAGGGTGCGATTTATCTTTAGATTAACAAGATTCAACACCCTAAAGCTAAATTTTTTTACTAGTTTATATTTCACTGGGAAAATCAAGGTTATTAAACAAGATATAAAAAAACACTCATGATCATGAGTGTTTTTGTTTTCAAAATTAAATTATAGTATCTAATTAGAGCGATTAAAATAAGTGTTTACACTGAACTTTCCGCAATAGGGTAAACGCTCACTTTTCTTTGTCCTCTGGTTCTATATTCAAATTTGACAATGCCATTAATTAAAGAATACAGAGTGTCGTCTTTCCCACGGCCAACATTATTGCCAGGATAGACTTTAGTACCTCTTTGACGAATCAAAATGCTGCCTGCGGTGACTTCTTGACCACCATAACGTTTAACACCTAAACGCTTGGAATTAGAATCACGACCGTTACGAGTACTACCCGTTCCCTTCTTATGAGCCATATTATTTATTCTCCTTGATAAATTTTATTTTGTTAATTATCTGGTTATTCTGCTGTAGTTACTTCTGGTTCTGCTTCTGCTTGAGCAATGATTGAACCGTTAACACTAATAGAATTAATCATCAAGCGAGTTAGTTCTTGACGATGACCGCGTTTTTTGCGTGTTTTCTTTTTAGGCTGCATTTTATAGACAATAACTTTTTTGCCTCGTCTATGACGCATTACAGTGCCTTCAACGGTAGCACCCTCAATAAAAGGACGACCAACAGTTACTCCGTCGTCGCTATTTACTAATAACACCTTGTCTATAGTGTAGTTAGAGTCAGGATCAGCAGCCAGTAAATTAATATCGTAAAAACGACCTGGTTCTACTCTAATTTGTGTTCCACCTGTCTCAACAATTGCGTAAGTCATAAAATTTATCTTTGCTAGTGTTTGCCGTAAGGGTAGCCAGACAAAAACAGAAACCGACCAAAACACTAGTCAGTATATTTAAGTTTTTAACGTGGCGTTTATTTGAAAACCCGATCCGAGCAGATATTGAATGCCCAACTTTATATAGTATTTTAGCTATTTTGGTTTTGTCAATGATCCTCTAGCAATTCGGGCAAGCAACTTAAGCTGACCCTAGCTGAATGGTGTTCTAGAAGCGAGATCGCTTTAATGTTTGCTGCTGGATAGTTCAAGAGTCAATTGACGCGCTTCGAGCTAGTTGGTCGGATTTTTATATGAAAAATCTTAACTAGACCCCACCTAAGAACATATAGTGATAAGAGATATTGATCGCTATATATAAAAAACATCATGAAAGCAATTACTATTTTAGGGTCTACTGGTTCTATTGGAACACAAACCCTTGATATTGTTACTCATAATCCTGATAAGTTTCGGGTGGTGGGATTAGCAGCAGGCAGTAATGTTACTCTTTTGGCAGCACAAATTCGGGACTTTCAACCTGAAATAGTGGCGTTGGAAGATGAAAGCAAATTAGCTCAACTACAAGAAGCGATCATCTCTTGTCCTCGTCAACCAGAAATTTTAGTTGGTCAAGAAGGTATCTGTGAAGTAGCTCGTTATGGCGATGCGGAAAGCGTGGTAACGGGTATTGTTGGTTGTGCTGGTTTATTGCCAACTATTGCAGCGATTAAAGCAGGAAAAGATATTGCCCTGGCTAATAAAGAAACCTTGATTGCTGGTGCGCCTGTCGTCCTACCTTTAGTCAAAAAACATCAGGTTAAACTTTTACCTGCTGACTCTGAACATTCCGCAATTTTTCAATGTCTTCAGGGTGTTTCTAAAGGAGGTTTAAGGCGGATTATTTTAACTGCTTCTGGTGGTTCATTTCGCGATTTACCCGTAGAACAATTAAGCTCAGTCACCGTCAAAGATGCTTTAAATCATCCCAACTGGTCAATGGGACAAAAAATTACTATTGATTCAGCAACTTTGATGAATAAAGGTTTAGAAGTAATTGAGGCACATTATTTATTTGATTTAGATTACGACCATATTGATATTGTCATTCATCCCCAGAGTATCATTCATTCTCTAATCGAAGTACAAGACACATCTATGTTGGCACAGTTAGGGTGGCCTGATATGCGTTTACCCTTACTTTATGCCCTATCTTGGCCAGAAAGAATTTACACAGATTGGGAACAATTAGATTTGGTCAAGGCAGGAGATTTAACTTTCCGTGAACCAGATCATCAAAAATACCCTTGTATGCAGCTAGCCTATGCTGCTGGACGTGCAGGAGGATTGATGCCTGCTGTTTTGAATGCTGCCAATGAACAGGCGGTGGCTTTATTTTTACAAGAAAAAATTGGCTTTTTAGATATTCCTCGCTTAATTGAGCAAGTTTGCGATCGCTTTACCAGTCAGAATACCGCTAACCCTAGTTTGGAAGCTATTTTAACTGCCGATCAATGGGCAAGACAAGCAATTCTCGATGCTGAAGTAACCTTAGCTAACAATTCTTTGATTGCTGTGAAATAGGACAAATGGCGTTGCTGTAAGAAACTGTGAGTAATAGTTTTTGTAGCTATCAGTACTTATATGATGAGCAAAGGATATGTTTAGTACATTATTAAGTTCAACTAAGTATTGCACACCCTACTTTTACTCATCCTTCATCCTTTATCCTTTCATTGAGGTATTTTAGAAACTTCCTTAACTTCTTCCCAATCTTCTGATTGGATTCTTTGATAAAAACCATCAGCAAAAACTACTCCAATAGTTCCATCTGCTGCTGGTTGGGCTTCATAAAAAGCGACGGTTTCGCTAGGATTATCTATATTTGCTAAGTTCTGATCTGATAAAGAAGTATTGGTTAAATAAGGTTCTAAGGTTTCTGGATGAAGAAAAATAGATTCGTCAAAAATCAAATCTTGAAATGCCACCTTGACTGTCTCAAGACTACTCATATTTGGCAACCTGCCTTCATTTTGTTCAGTATAACTCTGCAAAGCAATTCCTAAATCTCGCAGATTAGATTCAACCTGTAAGTTCACCGCCTCTAATTTTGCTTGCTCACAAGCTGCTTTCGACTCTTGTTCGGCTTTTTCTAACGTTGCTAACTCTGTTTTAAGATCAAAAGTACGAACATCATTTAAACTACCAATCGTCTTTAAATTTAACAGCGATAGTTGAATAGTAGTTTCTGGGGTAATTTTAGCTGCAAAGACAATTGAATCACAATCCGTACCTGTTAAACCAGCCATAGAACCCATGACATTTTCAAACAAAGATTGAATGGTTAGGGTTTTACCTGAAGTTGGTAGGCGATAAGCCACTACATAAGTTTCATTGTTAACTAAAACTGTTTGACCTTGAGTGTAGTAAATATTGTTATAGCTATCAGCACTAAAAATACTAGCCCAAGACTTCATCAAGTCCGCCATTTCATACTGACCACTAATCGCTATTTGTCGCCAAGAGTCATTTAAATCTTTTAGTTGTTTGGTTAGAGGTGCTTTTTTACCAGAAATTAAGTTTTGAAAATCATTAGCAAAGCATTTTTGACTATAAGTAAGGATAGAAGCGACTATAGCTAAGGTCAGCGTTGTTTTTCGCATAAATAATAGCTTTAATGTTATCTAGGATAAACTTTTACCCAAGATAGCTTAGAGAATTTGCTTCGCCTACTGTGGTTTTACTCAATGAATGTTTGAGTGACTACTTAGAAGACAATACGCACTCTACTAGTGGTTGAAACTTAGATATTAATTCCTCGCGACAAATTGCTAAACTGGGAATAGAGACATTGCCGTAATCTTTACCAGCTTGGAGAGGAAAGATGGGATGATCATCTAGCAAGACAAATTCACCGCCAGCAGCTTTAATAATTGCCCACACCGCAGCAATATCCCAAATCTTAGGAGTAGCTTCAACTCCACCGATCGCTACACCAGCAGCCACTAAAAGTAAATTATAACTGGCAACGCCGAGCATCCTAATTTTACAGGGGAAAGGTTGCCGAAAAATGGCTTGACTACGAGCGCAGAGATTAAATAACTGAGTACCACTAGGATGGTCACGACTAGTATGTATTGGTTGCTGGTTCAGATAAGCACCTGTATACCCAGATAATCCTGAATCACCATACCAATAACCATGAAAAGTATGTTTTAGGGGTGGTAAGTAAACAAATCCAAATACAGGCGTGCCTTTATAAAGTAAACCTAGAGAAATTGCCCAGATAGGAACACCGCGAGTAAAGTTAGTTGTACCGTCTATAGGATCAATAATCCAACACCAGTCATTATCAGGCAAGATATGAATGGTTTCTTCGCTTAACACTCCATGATCGGGAAAAGCTTCGGCGATCGCACTACGGATTTCTTGATCAGACCATTTGTCAGCCTGAGTAACTAAACTGCCATCTTCTTTTTGACTCGCTTGGATTTTGCCAAAATCTTTCATCAGGCGATCGCTAACTGTCTGGGTAGTTTGAATACAAAATTCTAAAACTCGATCCCAAAATTCATTCATTTTTATGGTTTAATCTGATAAATAAGTTAATTGAAAGAATTGTTACGCATTTTGGCTTGGCGAGCTAGTAATAGGGGGATAAACCAGCCTAAAATCATACCTATACCACTAAAAAAAGCTAGTAATACACCTACAGGTACGGTAATCGATTCAAACATCAAGAATTTCAGCGAAACAGCTTGAATATTTTGAATTGAAAAAATCGCGATCGCGATCACCCAAACCGCTAGCAGTAAGGAATTTAATAAATTAACAAATGCTTTCATATAATTATTTACTTATAGTTACTATTTATATTCATCCTATGCTAGATCCACGATAGCGCATCTTACTTTTCAATTCATTCAAGCGAGCAAACCGAGGAATATCACCGTGATGTCCCATAACAATTACAGTATCCCCTGATTGTAAAACTAGACGGCGATCAGGGTTTTTAATCACGATTTTATCTGAGCGACGCAGGGCAACAATAATAAAACTTCCTTTACCCTGTACTTCTAGTTGACCAATAGTTTTATTAACTAAAACCGAATCATTAGCTATAGGTAATTCATTAATTTGGATATTAATTTGATTTAATAACTCATCGAGATAATGGCGATCGCTTTTAGTTTTTAAGAAATCTGAAGCAGCAGGACGAGTAATCAGATTTGCCATCTGCATCCCACCAATAATTGCTGGTAAAACTACCCGATCTGCCCCTGCTAACTTTAACTTCTTCTCAGTTGTGGGCAATTCCCCACGAGCTAAGATAATCAAATTAGGGTTTAGACCGCGGGCTGTTAGGGTGATAAACACATTCGCAGCGTCATCAGGCAAGACGGTAGCTAAAACTCTGGCTTTGTTAACTCCAACATCGATTAATAAATTCTCGTCAGTAGCATTCCCTATTTGCGCCAAATAGCCCATTTCTTCAGCTTTAGCAATGCGATCGCTTCCTATATCCAGAATGACAAATTTTTGGTGATCTTTTTGCAGTTGTTGGGCTAATATCTGTCCCATCCGCCCAAAACCACAGATAATCGCGTGATTTGTCAACTTTTCGATATCTTTACTCTGGCGATGACTATCTAACGCCCGGTGAATTTCTCCTCCTGCAACCATCTGTACAAAACCTCCTACGATATATACTGCCGATGTTGTGCCTGCCAAAATTACCATCATGGTAAAAATCTTTTCTTCGGGGCTTTCTAAAGGTCTGACCTCGCCGTAACCCACCCCAAAAATGGTAATGACTACCATGTAAATTGAGTCTAATAGTGTCCAACCAAATAAAACGTAACCAACTACTGCAATGATGAACGTGAGAATAAAAACAATTGTGCCTGTAAGAATGCGCTTAAACGACTCTTGCATTTTTGCTGTCTAAGAAAGACTCAATTAATGAGCTTTGGGAGGATAAAGAACTGTAATTAATCTAAGCTCAACTCCAGACATTAATTTTGTAGTTAAACATACGATAATCGAAAAAACTTACAATAGACCTCTTGTATGAGTAAAGTCAAAGGTGAAGATATCTACTTCAGATTAAGATAGGGAGAGAAAAGCTACACTATAATTTTTATCCTGTTTCCTTATCCTTAAAATCTTTGAAAAATGTTCGACTCCAAAATTCCCCCTGGTAGACTACAAGATAAATGGGATTACTACAAAGATCACTGCAAGTTAGTTAGTCCTGCCAACAAAAAAAAACACACAATTTTAGTAGTTGGTACAGGCTTGGCAGGGGCATCGGCAGCAGCAACTTTGGCAGAATTAGGTTACAACGTTAAAAGCTTTTGTATCCAAGATTCTCCCCGTCGCGCCCATAGTATTGCAGCCCAGGGAGGAATTAATGGAGCAAAAAACTATCCTAATGACGGCGATACAGTCTGGCGGTTGTTTTACGACACGATCAAAGGGGGGGACTATCGATCCAGGGAAGCCAATGTACATCGTTTGGCGCAGATAAGCAACCAAATTATCGATCAGTGCGTTGCTCAAGGTGTACCGTTTGCCAGGGAATATGGAGGTTTATTAGCTAATCGTTCCTTTGGTGGGGCGCAAGTATCCCGTACTTTTTATGCTAAAGGACAAACAGGACAACAATTATTACTAGGTGCTTATAGTGCCATGTCACGCCAAATTGCAGCGGGGAAAATTCAAATGTTTTCTCGACGTGAAATGTTGGATTTGGTTTTGGTTGATGGCAAAGCCAGGGGAATCATTGTTCGTAATTTAATTACAGGAGAAATGGAACGTTACGCAGGGGATGCAGTACTACTTTGTACTGGCGGCTATAGTAATGTTTTTTATCTGTCTACAAATGCCCGCAATTCTAATGTCACGGCTGCTTGGCGATGTTATAAACGGGGGGCTTTATTTGCTAACCCTTGTTACACGCAAATTCATCCTACCTGTATTCCTGTCTCAGGGGAATATCAATCAAAATTGACTTTGATGAGCGAAGGGTTGCGTAATGATGGACGGGTATGGGTGCCAAAAACCCCAGGAGATAAGCGTCCTCCCCACCAGATTCCTGAAGACGAAAGGGACTACTATCTTGAAACCAGATATCCTAGCTTTGGTAATCTTGTCCCCCGTGATGTGGCTTCTCGCAATGCTAAACAAGTTACTGATGAGGGTCGAGGTGTAGGCGAAACTGGACTAGCGGTGTATCTTGATTTCCGTGATGCGATAAAAAAATTAGGCAGACAAACAATTTGCGATCGCTATGATAATTTATTTCAAATGTATGAGCGGATCACAGGGGAAAATCCTTATGAAGTGCCAATGAGGATCTATCCTGCCGTCCACTATATTATGGGAGGCTTGTGGGTAGACTATAATCTGATGAGTACTATTCCTGGCTTGCACGTCTTAGGAGAAGCCAACTTTTCCGATCATGGGGCAAACCGTCTCGGTGCTAGTGCTTTAATGCAGGGGTTAGCCGATGGCTACTTTATTATTCCCTACACTTTGGGTAACTATATTGCTAATACAGATTTACCACCTATAGCAACTACCCATTCTGCTTTTGAAGAAGCCGAAGCAACGGTAAATACCACAGTAAATAAGTTACTGAAAATCAAAGGTAACAAAACTGTCACCGAGTTTCATCGCCAATTAGGCAAAATTGTTTGGGATTATGTCGGTATGTCCCGTAATCAAGCTGGTTTAGAACAGGCGATCGCTCAAATCCAAGAGTTAAGACAAGAATTTTGGCAAAATGTAACTATCCCTGGAGATCCCCATACCTTCAATAAAAACCTAGAATTCGCTGGTAGAGTTGCCGACTTTTTAGAATTAGGGGAACTTATGGCGCGGGATGCCTTAGCGAGAGAAGAATCTTGTGGCGCACATTTCCGTGAGGAATATCAAACTCCAGAAGGCGAAGCCCAACGTAATGACGGAGATTTTGCCTATGTTGCAGCTTGGCAATATCAGGGTAGTGAACAAACTCCAGTTTTACATCAAGAAGCATTAGAGTTTGACCATGTAGAATTAACTCAACGTAGTTACAAGTAATGTTAAGTACCTACAGCAGTAATCAATTATTCGTAAAAAAATTGTAAATTAAACTTCTTACTTCTTGCTTTTTAATACGCAAATATACTGAAGTTGTTACTCTGCATGTCCCAAACTAAGTGAGGTAAATAGCTTTACGGATATCTTTATTTCTTTTATTAATTATAATGTCTAAAATTTTACGAAAATATAGTCATTGCAAATAGAAACCAGATGAATAAAAAAAGTCATAACAAGTTGCCTTATATCTACTAAATACTAACAGCCATTACAGATTAACCTGCGGAAAATAATTGGCATGACTATAGCATTATTTTTCGCTTTTTTAATCACAAATACTGATATTTTTACTTGTATCCACCGATGCCAACTGTAATAAAAAAACTTATAGTTTTATGTAAATAGATAAATCACTATTCTGAAAATATGATATTTGCTTCACTTAATAACCTTTCAAAGCAATCTTTTACAGGCATTGCTCATGTTAGAACCAAAGCTGTGGACGCTCGAACTCATTGGAAAGTCTATTTTAATGATGGTCAACTTCTTTGGGCAAACGGAGGAAAGCATTCTCACCGCTCTTGGCAGAGACATTTGAGTAAACATTGTTCTCAGATTGACTTAAAGCAAGTTAATTTTCGTAATAGTGAATCATTTAGATGTCCTGAATATCATAGTTTAGGCATTCTGCTACAGCGTAATCTAGCTACACCAGAAAATATTGGCAATCTAATTGCTAACAAAATTATTGAAGTATTTTTTGATCTTTTTCAACAGGAAAAATCAACTCCTTTAGATATAGAATCAGAAGCATTATCACTGTCTAGTTTAATAGGCGAAATATCAGGATATTCTTTAATTACTATTAATATAGATACCGCTTTCAAACAAATGCAACAGCAGTGGTCGGCCTGGATTAATAGCGGTTTTAATACCGTTTATCCCGATCATGCCCCTAGAATTAAAAGTAAAGAACAGCTAGAACAAGCAGTTCCTGCGGTTGTCTACCAAAATTTTATTAAATTATTAGATGGACGCAGAAGCCTAAGAGATTTAGCAGTGGGTATGAATAAAGATTTACTCCTGCTGACTAAATCTATCTATCCCTATGTACATAAAGGATTGCTGGACTTAGTCGAAGTTGCAGATCTCAATTCAACTCCAACTCCTACAGCTAATTTAGGTAACAAGCCAGTAAATTTGCAAGATAAACCAATAATTGCTTGTATCGACGATAGTCCGCAGATTTGTCAAATCATGAATCAAATTATTACCCAAGCTAACTATCGCTTTTTAGGAATTCAACAACCAATCCAAGCCGTACCTAAATTAATTAGCGTTAATCCTAAAATGATTTTTCTAGATATTGGCATGCCTATTTTAAATGGGTATGAGGTTTGTACTCAAATTAGAAGAGTTTCTAAATTACAAGAGGTACCCATAATTATGTTGACAGGAAATGATGGTGTATTTGACAGAGTTAAAGCAAAAGTATGTGGAGCATCGGATTTTCTTTCTAAACCTATTGAAATTGATAAAATTTTGCAAACTATTGAAAAGTTTTCTGCTCCTAATGCGCCAACAATGATGCTTTCTAGTTAATAAAATAGATATTATAAATATAAATTTTCTAATAAATTAAATAATTTAAAAAATGATTATACAAAGCATTTGTTTTTCATGATTGTTGTAACTTAAAATTAGAAGCATATGACTAATCAAAGCTCTAGTAATCTAGCCACTCAGTTAATTTATTTTAAACAAAAGCAGTTTACTGGTCATATCAATATTCAAGGTAATGGTAAAATTGTTTGGAAAATTTATCTTTGTCTAGGTAGATTAGTATGGGCAGATGGAGGAGTTCATCCACATCGTTCGTGGAAAAGATTGATTGATAAATATTGTCCCAGAGTAGATTGGTATGTCTCTGAAATTGATTTTTCTAGTCATTTAGATTGTGGAGATTACCATGTATTAAAAATATTATTAGAACGAAAATTAATTGGTCGGGAACAGGCAATTGAATTAGTTAAAACTAGAGGTACAGAAATTTTATTTGACTTGTTACAATTAGAGATACAACAACAATTAAGAATCACTTCTGAAATCGCTTCTACTTCTTCATTTTTAACATCTGGTTTACAGATGTCTATCTCTCTAGTTAATATTGAACAAGTCCTTCATGAGGCTAAACAATCATGGTTAATTTGGCAACAAAAAAGCTTGGAAAAATGGTCTCCTAATCTTGCTCCTGTGATGCGGAAAAAAGAGCGTCTCAAAGAAGAAGTATCAGGTATTGTCTATCAAAACTTTTTAAGATTATTAGATGGTCAACGTACCTTAAGAGATTTAAGTTCCAGCATGGGTAAAGATGTGCGTAAATTAACATCTTCTCTAATGCCTTATGTACAGCAAGAATTATTAGATATTGTTGAAGTAGAGGATATTGCAGTTCCTCAATATAGTCAACAACTCTCGTTAAATGAAGACGCTGAAGATTTAAGTAAACCTTTAATTGCTTGTATTGATGATAGTCCACAAATTTGTAAAATTATGGAGCAAATTATTACTCAATGTGGCTATCGTTGTATTAGTATTCAAGAATCTTTACAAGCACTACCTTTTCTCATTAAAGCTAATCCAGATTTTATTTTTTTAGATATTGGAATGCCGATTGTTAATGGTTATGAAATCTGTACTCAAGTTAGAAGAGTTGCTAAGCTAAAAAATATTCCTATTGTTTTTCTTACAGGTAATGATGGCATCATTGATCGAGTAAGAGCTAAGGTTTCTGGAGCTAATGCTTTTATGCCCAAACCAATAGAAGTAGATAAAATTATTAATATTATCGATAAATTTACTAATAATAGTTCTAATTCTCTACCAGATAAATCGCAGACATCTAATGTGTTGATTTAGGTAAGCTATTAAGCATTCAAACTGCATATTATTCGTATAAAGAAAAAACTCTTAAACTCTGCCCCAGTCTCCAAGTCACTCAGTCTCCCAGTCATCATTACTAGATACGTGAAACGACAGAGCCGGCGATGACTTCGTCAGTCATAACAAGTAAATTAAATGATTAACAGCTTAGTCCACGCGCTTGTGACTTTTGCCTTCTCTCAACTTTTGAGTCAACTTTTTAATGTTATATCCCAATAAGATCTAATATTACTTTCTTTAAAAAAGACATAATAAATCTTAGTAATTTTTGCGGATATGATTCTAATTTTTATCAAAAATAATGTTATTTTCTAGTCATTTTTGGGAACTCTTTAACTAAGAGTATTGTTATTTGTGTTCTGGAGAATACTAAAAATTATGAGTAAAGTCTTAGTGGTCGATGATAGTTTAACTGATCGTAGAGTCACGACTACCTACCTTGAGCAAGCTGGCTTAAATGTTTTAGATGTTGAAAGTGCAGAAGAGGCTTTAGAAAAAGTAGCTCAATATCAACCCAACCTAATAGTTTTAGATGTCGTCATGGGAGGTAAAAGTGGTTTTGAGTTATGTCGTACCTTAAAAGCTGACATGGCTACCAAAAAGATTCCAGTTATTCTTTGTTCTTCCAAGTCTACTGAAGCAGACAAAATGTGGGGAGATGTAGTAGGTGCTGATGCTTATCTTGCCAAACCAGTTGATCGCGATGAATTGATTAACAAAGTACAGCAACTTATTGCTAGTTAAAATTATCAAGAGCGACATAATGTTAAGCACATCTGCTAATTCTTTATCTCTGAATATTGCTTCTAATTCCAATATTCAATCTCATGCTAAACAAGTCCGTAAGTTTTTACAATTTCAACTAGGTAAATCTGAAAAAACTCATAAATCAGTTTTACAAGGTGATATTGCTTTACTGGATGCGGAAATTGTTACAGAAGTAATTACTATTTCTCTTGAAGATATTTTACCTGTTCCTCAGATGTTTTATTGCGTCTTAGGAATTTACGGTTGGCGTAGCGAAATGCTGTGGATTGTAGATTTAGAAAATTTATTAGGATATCCACCACCTATTGTCGAAAATAATACCAAGAAAGAATTGTTAGTTATGGTAGTTCAAGCTCAGGGACAGTCAATTGGATTGGTTGTTTCAGGAATTGATAATTTAATAGAACATGATTTATCTAAGTTTAAATCGTCTTCATCCGAAATATTTTCTGAAGACGTTTTGCCTTTTTTGCATGGATATTTTACCAACTCAGATAATGACATTATTATGCTAATTGATGTTGAAGAAATTTTTAACTTCTTCTCAATTAAAACTGAGTTTAACTATTCACAGTAGAAGGAATTTTATAGTTAATTATCAATAGTTATCGTAGCTATTTATTAGTACAAATAATCAGGAAAAAAGCAAAAATCATGGATTTGTCAAGTACTTATCAGGAACAAAATTTGGGCAATTTAGCCGTAGAATCTAATAACTCCAAATCAGATCTAGTTCAAAAAATCAAGAAAAGCTTATACAAACAAGAGCGCGATCGCCTGTGGAAAATCATAAAGCAGATTCGTCAATCTAAAGATCAGCATGACTTTTTTAACAATATTGTTAAGGTTATACAGCATGAGTTTAAAGCTGATCGCATCTTAATTTACCGTGCTATGGGAGAAAGCAATGGTGAAGTTGTTGCTGAAGCTTTAGTTCCAGGTTGGACTCCTGCGATCGAGGAAACTATTTCTTGTAATTGTTTTGGTGGGCAAAAAATATCTGATTATCAAACTCAAGGCTTTATTGCGATTGAAAATCCTGATGGTGCTGAACTGACTCCTTATCAAAAACAATTATTTGCCAAATTTCAGGTACAAGCTTCTTTAACTTTGCCCATTTGGCTAGATTCGGTTGTCTCTGAAAATAGCGATTATGAACTCAACAAAGTTTGGGGGCTATTAGTAGTTCAACAGTGTGAACAGCCTCGTCAATGGCAGGAAGACGAAATCAATCTGCTTTATCAATTGACGATGGAATTGACGAGGGTATTACAATCACCATCTTTGAGTCTAAAGTCGAAAGGACAAAAAGATTTCATAGCGCAAATGGAACATTCAATGCAGCAGTCAATGGGAGAGATGCTGCTAGAAATGCGTCAAACCCTAAACGGCGATCGCGTTTGTGCTTATGGTTTTAATCCTGATGGTAGTGGCAAGGTTATTGCTGAATCGGTAAGCGAACAGTGGCAAGCAATAGGTTCGGTTTTTGATCGTGATGATTTTCTCACGGCGGAAAACTGTAAATCTCAATATGTAGTTAGTGATATTTATGCTCACAATTTGCCTCGCTGTTTTATCGCTTCTTTAGAAGCCATTGATGCCAAATCCTATATTGCTGTTCCTATTGTGTCTGGGAAAAGACTTTTAGGTATTCTGACAGTGTTCCAAAACTCGGAAAAACGCACTTGGAATGAGTCTGAAGTCAGATTGATGCACAAATATAGTGCTAAATTGACTCTGTCCATGCAGCAAATGAGTTTAATTAGCTACTCACAATTCCAGACTCAGCAAACAGAGAAATTTGCCCAACAAGACATTTTGACTGCGGTTAGTTCTCAGGCAGAACAATCAATGGCACAAAAACTAGAGCAAATTCGTGCCTTTACCAAAGCCGATCGCACTTTAGTTTATGGTTTTAATCCCGATGGTAGTGGAGAAATTTTAGCTGAGTCGGTAGATGCAAAATGGGGTCAAGCCACTAGTGCTTTTGATAATGACTGTTTTATGACCGCAGCCAACTGTCAAGCCAAATACGTTGTTAATGATATTTACGATCAAGGTTTTGCTCCTTGTCTAATTGAGCAAATTGAAGGACTAAAAGCTAAAGCCTATATTGTAGTGTCGATTAAAATGGGCGATCGCTTGTTAGGAATGTTAGGAATTTATCAAAATTCTGGTACTCGTAACTGGCAAGAATCGGAAGTTCAGATGGCAATGGAATATGCACCCAAGTTTAGTCAGACTTTAGAACAGACTCGCTCCCTGCGGGAATTAAAATTCTATGCCCAACAAGCAGAGCAAATTTCTCGCCAAGATTTTCTAGCTTCTATTAGTCAAAATGCCCAACAAATGATGCAAAGTTGGCTAGAAAAAATTCGCACCTCTATGAAGCTAGATCGAGCTTTAGTTTTTGCCTTTAACCCTGATTGGAGCGGTAAAATTATCGCCGAATCTATGGGTGGCAATTGGCAGTCAGCAGGTTCGGTACTAGATTACGATTTTCATTTCAAAGGTGGGGAATTTGAGCCTTATTATGTTGCCAACGATGTCCATGCCAAAGGATTAGCTCGAGCAGTATTAGAAAAATTTGAGGCAATGCAAGCTAAAGCCTATATTGTTGTGCCAATTCATGCCAACAATCAACTGATGGGCGTTTTAGGCATTTATCAAAACTCGGGCCCTCGCAACTGGCAAGAAGCGGAAATTGAGCAGGTGAGAGAGTTCGCTTCACGTTTTGTGATGCCTCTGCAACAAACCTCTTATATGCGTAACTCCGAATACCAAAATAAAAGGATGGAACAGGCATTTAAGCGAGAAAAAAGTCTGTCCAAAATTTTGGATAAAGTGCGTTTATCGAAAGATGAGCAAGCAGTTTGGCAGATTGCTACCGATGAAGGTCGCAAAATTCTCGATGTTGACCGTGTAGCTATATATCGCTTTAATCCTGATTGGAGTGGTAATTTTATTGCTGAGTCTTCTGCCCCTGGATGGTCTGACCTCACCAAAATTATTCCTTTTATTGAAGATACCTTTTTACAAAATACCAAAGGTGGTCGCTACAAAAATGGAGAAACCTTTGCCGTTGAAGATATTTATTTAGCAGGTCATAAAGAATGTCATATCGAACTGCTAGAACAAATGGAAGCCAGAGCTTATGCTCTCGCGCCGATCTTTATTGCCGACAGCAATATGTTTGGCAGCAAAAAACTTTGGGGGATAATTGGCTGTTATCAAAATTCTGGGGCGCGTCGCTGGCAGGACTATGAGATAGATACTCTAAGACAAATGGGTCTGCAAGTAGGGGTAGCTATGCAGCAGATCGACTACCTGAACAGATTAGAAAAACAGTCAGAATTAGAAAAAACCAGTAACAAAATCAGTGAGCAAATCCGTACTGCCAAAAATATAGACGAAGTTTTCAAGGTAACAACTCAAGAAGTCCGTCAGGCTCTAAAAGCAGATCGGACTGTAGTCTATCAATTTAATCCTGATTGGAGTGGTCAAGTAGTAGCCGAATCAGTAGCTAGTGGTTGGGTTTCCCTGTTGGTTGAACAAACAGAAGATGAGGTTCTCAGTGGCGATCGCACGAGCAATAATCGCTGTCTACTCCGTAAATGGTCAGTTGGCGATATCACCGAAACCGATACCTACATGGAAAAAACCAGAGGTGGTAAATATATCAACGAAGGTAAAAAATATACGGCGGTGGATGATATCTATACCCAGAAGTTTCCTGACTGTTATCTTAAATCTCTAGAAAAGTATCAGGCAAGAGCTTATATTATTGCGCCCATTTTTCAAGGAAACAAGCTCTGGGGATTGCTGGGAGTTTATCAAAACTCTGGCACTCGGGTTTGGGAACCAATGGAAGCAGAGCAAATAACACAGCTAGCTAACCAATTAGCGATCGCCATTCAACAAATTGATTATTATGAGCAACTACGGACTCAATCAGAAAACCTAACTAAAACTTTAGAGCGAGAAAGAGCAGCCAAAGAAGAGCTACAAAAACAAGCAGTAGAGATGCTCAGAACTGTTAGACCTGCATTTAGTGGTGACTTAACAGTTCGTGCCAACGTTACCGAAAATGAAATCGGTACAATTGCTGGAGCTTATAATACCACCCTCGATTCCTTAAAAGGAATTGTCGAACAGGTACAAATAGCTGCTTTGCAGGTTACTGAAACCACTGGTTCAAGTAGTATTGCTATTCAAGGGTTATCCTTGCAATCCGAAAAACAACTTCAAGAGTTACAACAAGCATTAGACCGAGTTCAAGCAATGATTGAGGCTTCGATGGTTACTACCAACAACGCCCAAAAAGTAGAAGTAGCAATTGAACAGGCAAACCAGACCGTCCAGGCGGGCGATCGCGCTATGAACAATACTGTAGATAGTATTGCTAGTATTCGCGAAACTGTAGCTGATGCAGGTAAACGGGTTAAGCGTCTGAGTGATTCTTCCCAAAAGATTTCTAAAGTAGTGAGCTTAATTAGTAGCTTTGCTACTCAAACCAACCTGCTAGCCTTAAACGCTGCCTTAGAAGCAACTCGGGCAGGAGAATATGGTAAAGGCTTTGCTGTAGTAGCCGATGAAGTGCGCAATCTCTCCTTGCAGTCAACTGAGGCGACTACCGAAATTGAGAAATTAGTACGGGAGATTCAAGAAGAAACTCAAGAGGTAGCTGCTGCTATGGAAGCTGGTATTGAACAGGTGGTTGAAGGAACAAATCTGGTCAATGAAACCCGTGAAAGTTTGAACGAAATTGTGTCTGCTACCGCAGAAATTAAAGATTTAGTTCAAGGTATCACCAGTGCTGCCAATGTCCAAACCAAAGAAGCAGCATCTGTAACTCAAGTAATGGGACAAGTGGCAGAAATTGCCAACGAAACCTCTCAAGATTCGGGCAGAATTTCGATTTCTTTCCAGCAACTAGAGCAATTGGCACAAAATCTACAAGCCAGCGTTTCTCAGTTCAAAGTCAAGTAAGCATCTGAAGTTCTAAGGGTATTGAATTCTGGAGTGGGTACTGATCTATTTCAGAATTCAGATTTTTTATTACTAAACAGCAATTATATATAGAGAATTATTCGACGATGATTACCGACCCCAGTATTCGTGACCAAGCCTATCAATACTTTTTGGAAGAAGCTCCTGAATTATTGGAAACTATAGAACAAGAATTATTTGCCATTAATGACGGCGACATTGAACCTAAAGAGCGTCCACTAAGAGTCAATAAGCTCATGCGAGCTACTCATACCCTGAAGGGGGGAGCAGCCAATGTGGGGTTGGAGACAATCAAAACCGTTGCCCATTCGATGGAGGATGTTTTTAAAGCCCTATATAATCCTGAACTGGAAATTGATCATCAGACCAAAAAATTACTTTATGCTAGTTACGACTGCCTCAGAATTCCTTTAACTGCGGAATTTAGCAAAGCTCCCATTGATCGAGAAGAAATTCTTAATCGTGCTGCGGGGATTTTTGCGGAATTAACGGAAATATTTGGTGATTACTTAAGCGATCAAGATGCTTTTCCCACTTCCGAAGAATTAGGCTTAGATGTCGTCGAATCTTTCTTTGAATCTGTTGTACCCGAAAGAATTCAGGAACTATCGGTAGCCCTAGCTGAAGGCGATCCAGCCACCATGACTGAGGTGTTGCAATCCCAGGCAGAAATCTTTTTAGGGTTATCCCAATCCCTTAATTTATCAGGGTTAGGAGAGATTGCTCAGACAATTTTGACGGCTTTAGAAGTTAATCCCGATCAGGTTCAAGAAATTACGTCAGCTGCGATCGCTAATTTCCAACAGGCACAGAAACAAGTGATGGCAGGCGATCGCGATCGGGGTGGTGAACCTTCTCCTGAACTCCAAAAATTTACTGGTAACCTTGATATAGCAGCCAATACCGCAGATAATCAACTAGATACAGATACTTCTGATACAGGAGCATTTTGGTCAGAAGACTTTATTCAAGAGCAGTCAGAAACAACTGGTGCTGATTTTGAGACAGAAGATTCGATGTTTTCTGTGCCGATGGCAGAAATGGCTGAGACTAATAGCCAAGTTGAAGAGGATATCAATGCTGTTGATATTTTTGGTTCAGAATCTTTAACCGAAGAATATACAGGTGTTCTCGAATCCAAGTCTAACCCATTTGAAATGGAAAATAGCGAAGATTCTAGCGAATTGATGACCCAAATTTGGGGAGAAAATTCAGTTGTCGAAGAACAGGCAAGCATTATTGCCAATTCTCCTAAGCAACCAACTTCAGATACCAATCGGGTAGAAGAAGTATCAATTGTGCCAACAATTCCCACACAAGTCACTAAATCAAAAGCTAATACTCCCCAGGAAATTTCTACCAGAGATGTTAGAAAATCTCGATTTAGCTCAACATCGAAACAAAATAATTCTAAACAAACTAATCAGGCAAACGTTAATCAAACAGTTAGGGTTAATTTAGATTCGCTAGAAAAGTTAAACGATTTAGTCGGAGAACTATTAATTAACCAAAACAGAAATATCTTAAAAGATGAGCAGATTGGCAATTTTGTTGAGCAACTATTAGATAAAGTTAGCTATAGTGAGCAAATTGTTAATGAATTAATTGAAATTGTCGATCAAGTTTATCTTTCTCCAGAACAACAACAACTTTTACAAGAATTACCTGTAAAACTTCAAAATATTACTCAAAATCAACGTCAAGAGCAAAAATTTTTTCTTGCTACTTCTAGGGAGCAAAATTCTCAAGAGAGACTCAACCAACTGTTGGAATTAAGTGCTACTAGTAATACTGAACTGGTAAGTATTGCCGAAAAAATTAAAAACCACAATAAACAAGCACAGCGAGATACCCAAAAACAACAAAGAATGTTGTTAAATATGAGAGACGAACTGATCGAAACCAGAATGTCTCCTATTGGTCGCTTATTTAACCGTTTTCCTCGGCTTTTAATGCAACTTTCGACAACTCATGATAAAAAAGCGGAACTCAATATTATTGGTAGCCATATTTTAATTGATAAAACTATTGAAGAAAAACTCTACGATCCGCTTTTACATTTAGTTCGTAATTCCTTCGATCATGGTTTAGAAAAACCCGCAGAAAGAATTCAGACAGGTAAACCTGAAACAGGAACAGTTTTTCTGCGAGCTTATTACCAAGGTAGCCAAACTGTAATTGAAGTAGGAGACGATGGCAAAGGGATTAATATTGAGAGAATTAAACAAATCGGTATTGAAAAGAAATTAATTACCCCACAACAAGCAGAGAGTACTTCTCCCTCTCAACTGTTAGAGCTAATCTTTGAACCAGGATTTTCGACTGCCGATAAGCTGAGTGACTTGTCTGGTAGAGGTGTGGGAATGGATGTAGTTCGTTCCCAAATTGAGGAAATGGACGGTACGATTGCCATTGAGTCTACCCCTGGACGAGGTACTACTTTCGCGCTGCAAATTCCTTTAACCTTAACTATTGCCAAGTTAATGCTAACTAAAGCTGCGGGCATGACCTATGCTATCTTGATTGATGCGATTGAAAGGATCATTCTACCGACTTCTAAAGAGGTGCAAATCTTTGAAGGACAAAAAGTTTTACATTGGCATACTAAAGATGATGTAGAAATGATTCCCGTGCGTCAGCTATCGAGTATGATCGAATATCCTCGCACTATATCTAAATTGCAGAGTTCGGACTCTAGCCTCAATAATCCTATTTTGCTGTTGCGTCGTCAGAATAGTTATGTGGGACTTGAAGTAGATGAGATTTTAGGAGAACAAGAGCTAGTTATTAGACCTCTGGGTAGTGCAATTATCCCCCCCAGGTATGTTTATGGCTGTAGTGTGCTTAAAGATAGTACTCTGACTTTGGTAATTGATGGCACAGTGTTACTCAAAGATTCTCAATATCGCAGTAATGCGATGAGTCAAAGAGCCTTTTTAGGTAGCACTAGTCTCCAGGCTTTACCTAGTACTAGTGTTATCAATACTCAGCAACTACCGCCAGCTACCTCGACAATACCTCAGACTCTCCTAGTAGTGGATGATTCTACGAGTCTACGTCGAACTATTGCTATGTCCCTAGAAAAAGTTAGTAAACAAGTACTGCAAGCTGACAACGGGATCAATGCTTTAACAGAATTAAAAAAATCAGGAGAAGTGCAATTAGTAGTATGTGATTTGGAAATGCCTTTGATGAACGGCTTCCAGTTTTTAAAAGCTGCTAAAAATGATCCTAATTATAGTGATTTACCGATTATTATTCTGACTTCTCGCGATAGCGATAAACATCGCAAAATGGCTCTAGAGCTTGGTGCAGCAGCTTATTTAGTGAAGCCCTGTCCTGAACAAGAATTAATTAGTACAATTAATCAAGTTATGTCATCAAATTGAACGAAGGCTGATGGCTGAAGGAGGGTTTGAATTTTCGGCGTTGAATAATAGAGGGATGAACTCAAACTGAATCTCTATGCAATGTCTTGAATGTAACTCAACTCATATTCGGAAAAATGGAAAGAAACGAGGTAAACAAAATCATATTTGTGTTGATTGCGCTTGCCAATTTATTGGAGGTTATGAGACCAATAAAGGCTACACCGACGATGTGAAAAAAGAATGCCTAAAAATGTAAGTCAACGGTATGGGAATTGAACGGGTGAAAGAGGTACATCACACGATAGTGATCTCCCTTAAATCAGCAACGCCTATTGTTGTTGAAATTATATTCTATTGGGGAATTCTAATAACAGTAGACATTTTAAAATACTGTTTTTTTGTTATTTCATGAATAAAAAATGGCTAATTCTTGGTACTGTATCTTTTAGTGTTGGTTTGAGCCTAAGCCTAGTAATTAATAGAGATATTAAGTAAGGTAAGCAGCTTTGACTGGATTATTATCTGTACCTGCTACTGTTGCTGGAGTTTCTGTTACAGAACATCAACGCAGACAAAAGCTCAATGACAAGATATCAAGACAACAAGGACAACTACAAGGTTTAGTTCAACTAGAACAAAAGTTTAATTTAGAAAAGAATATAAATAATTTAGCCAAGCAAAAACAAACACTAGCTGAACAATTAAATAGTCAGCAGCATTCTCTTGAGCGATTACAGCAGCAAAAATTAGATTTAGAAAATGCGATCGCAACAATTTCTAGTCGCAAACAAGAGTTAGAAATACAGCTTCAGGAAAGACAACAGCAGTTAATAGCAGGAATTAATAGCTTACAAAACAAAAGCAAGTCGCTACGACAGCAAAAAAGAGAAGTAGAACAAAGTTTAGCTGAAATTAAAACAGAGAGACAACAAGAAATCGCTAAACTAATTGAGCAACAGCAAAAATGTGCTCTGCTTCAAGAAGAAATAAATCGCAAAAAAACTCATAAACGAGATCTCGATCTAGAGTTATTAAAGTTAGATATAAAACAACATGATTTACAAGCTTTTACTTTCAAATTTAACACCGAAATTGAACGTTTACAGCAACAAGAAATCGAATTCAATAAAACTTAGATTTAGAGAGACAATTTGAAAAAAAAACAACAACAGTTAGAAGAAGAATTAGCAAATTTATTAGTAAATTTAGAACATCAAAAACAAGAGCTAATCCTAAGTACAGGACAAAAACTGAAGAGATTGAAGAAAATCAGCTTCAGATTCATC